>NZ_JBVVQT010000018.1:0-59288 GCF_055811595.1 Mesorhizobium sp. WSM4814 | reverse complement strand
CCGATTTTTCGGGGTCATGCACTAGGGTTATCCCTGCGCAGCCGCATGAGAGCCCAAAGCCGCATGGCCTATCTCGAAAACATCTCCGTCTTCGTTCGCGTCGTCGAGCTCGGCAATCTGTCGGCGGCGGGGCGCGACATGCGCATTTCGCCAGCGGTCGCCTCCAACCGCATCAAGGAGCTCGAAAAACATCTCGGTGTCAGGCTGTTCAATCGCACGACGCGGCAATTGATGCCGACCGAGCACGGCACGGTGTTCTACTCCGGCGCCAAGCAGGTGCTTGAGGCGGTCACCGAGGCGGAAGCCGCCGTCAGCGCTTTGTCCGGCCAGCCGCGTGGCACCATCAAGGTGACAGCGCCGCTTGGCCTCGGCCGGCGGCTGGTGGCGTCGGGAATCCCCGATTTCCACGACAAATATCCTGACATCGAGGTTCGGCTGAGGCTTTCGGACCACAATGTCGACATCATGAAGGAAGGCATCGACGTCGCGTTCAGACTGGGTATCATCGAGGATTCCAGCCTGAGAATGCGCGGCATCATGGAGTGCGAGCGGGTGCTGGTGGCGGCGCCGAAATATCTGGAGACGCGCGGCGAACCGACCGAGCCGCAGGAACTGATCGCCAACAAACACGACTGCCTGATGCTGCGCTACGCCGGCGCGCGCGAATATGTGTGGACGCTGCAGACGGCCGACGGTCCGCGGAAATTCGAGGTGCACGGACCCTATGACACCGACGATGGCGACGTGCTGACCGGCTGGGCGCTGTCGGGCCGCGGCATCATCAACAAGCCGCGCTTCGAGGTCGAGCCGTTCATCCGCGACCGGCGTCTGAAGGTGATCCTGCCCGACACGCCACCGACGCCGGTGCAGTTCGCCGCCGTCTACCCGCACAAGAAGCTGCAGGACCCGAAGGTGCGGCTGCTGCTCGATTTCATGGCCGAGCGCTGCCAACGGCTGATCAAGGAAATTCTGGCCGGAAAATGAGCGTTGCTCGAATTCTGGCCGTCAGCCGGCCATTGCCTTGCCACGAGAGACGGGGTGCGGCGCGGCTCGCGCGCCAGCATGGGCGGCCAGTGCCGTCATGATCTCGGCCGCCGCCAAGGCCGCAATGACTTGCGGACGCTTGTCCTTGACCGCATCGCCGCCGATCGGCGAGACGAGGCCGGCAAATTGCGCCTCGCTGCCGTCCGCCGCCTTCAGGAACCAGTTCCTGAATGTCGCCTTCTTGGTCTTCGAGCCGATCATGCCGACATAGGCGGCATCCCGGCGTTTCAGTGCCTCGGCGACGATCAGGAAATCCAGCGCGTGGTCGTGGGTGAGGACGACGAACGCGGCGCCAGCCGGAGCCTTGCGCACCATCGCCTCGGGCATTGGCGTCAGGCTGGTTTCGACCGTGTCCGGCATGCCCTCCAGCGCCTCGGCCCGCGTCTCGACAACGACGACACGGACCGGCAGCAAGGCCACCGCCGAGGCCAGCGCCTGGCCGACATGGCCGCCGCCGAAGATGTAGACATGCGGCATCTCCGCCTGCTCGGCGTCCGCCGCCGCGACCAGCTCTTGCGCCAACGCCGTGTCGACCAGCCGGATCAGCACCTCGACCCTGCCGCCGCAGCACTGGCCGATCTCGGGCCCGAGCGGGACATCGAGCGTCGTGCGCGTATCCCTCCCCCTTGGGGGGAGGGTGGCGCCGAAGCCGTCGGGTGGGGTCGCCGCGCCAGTGCTCGACGCTCTGGCGGTGCCTCCTGAGACGACCCCCTCTGGCCGCTCCGCGGCCATCTCCCCCTCAAGGGGGGAGAAAAGCAGCTGCCGTGCCTTATCGATCGCGATGAATTCGAGCTGGCCGCCGCCGATCGTGCCAAAAATCGCCGCGCCCGAGACGAGCATGAAGGCGCCCTTCTCGCGGGGCGTCGAGCCTTTGGTCCCGGCCACCTCGACCAGGGCGACACGGCCGGCGCCGCCAAGAAATGCTTTCAGGGTTTGCACTTTCGAGGTCATGTTTTTGCTTTCCCTATCGGGAAACATAGGGTTTTTCGGCCCGGATTGCACGCCTTGTACGAACCCCGGGACCGAGTTCAAGCACCAGCCTTGGCTTCCCTCTTCAGCCGTTCGATCGCCATCAGCACCCGCTCCGGCGTCGCCGGTGGGTCGAGGCGCGGGCAGATCCGGTGGTCGGCAACGCTTGCCACCGCATCCGACAGCGCATGCAGCACCGAGATGCCGAGCGGCAGCGGCGGCTCGCCGACCGCCTTGGAGCGGTGCACCGTCGGCTCGCTCGCTTCCGGCCAATCGGCCAGCGTCACATTGAAGATCTTCGGTCGGTCCGAGGCGAGCGGAATCTTGTAGGTCGACGGCGCATGGGTGCGCAGCCGGCCCTTTTCGTCCCACCAAAGCTCCTCCGTCGTCAGCCATCCCATGCCCTGGATGAAGCCGCCTTCGACCTGGCCAAGGTCGATGGCGCGGTTCAGCGAGCGGCCGGTCTCGTGCAGGATGTCGGTGCGCTCGACGACATATTCGCCGGTCAGCGTGTCGACCGAGACTTCCGAGCACGCGGCGCCATAGGCGAAATAATAGAAGGGACGACCCTCGCCCTTGTCGCGATCCCAATGGATTCTCGGCGTCTTGTAGAAGCCCGCCGCCGAAAGCTGGATGCGCGCCATATAGGCCTGCCTGATGAGATCGGCGAAGGCGATCTCCTGGTTGCCGATGCGCACCCGGTTGGGCAGGAACAGCACCTGGTCGCGCGGCACCTGGTATTTTTCGGCTGCGAAGTTGGTCAACCGCTCCTTGATCTGCCGGGCCGCGTTCTGCGCCGCCATACCGTTGAGGTCGGAACCGGACGATGCGGCGGTCGCCGAGGTGTTCGGGACCTTGCCGGTCGTGGTCGCGGTGATCTTTACCTGGTCGAGGTCGATCTGGAATTCTTCCGCCACCACCTGCGCCACCTTGACGTAGAGACCCTGCCCCATCTCGGTGCCGCCATGGTTCAGATGCACCGAACCGTCGGTGTACACATGCACCAGCGCGCCGGCCTGATTGTAGTGCGTCGCGGTAAACGAGATGCCGAACTTGACCGGCGTCAGCGCCAATCCACGCTTGATGAAGCGGCTGTTGGCGTTGAAAGCTTCAATGGTGCGGCGACGCCTCGCATAGTCGCAACTCGCCTCCAGCTCGGCGACGATGCGGTGGATGATGTTGTCCTCGACCGTCTGGTGATAGGGCGTGACGTTGCGGTCGCTGGTGCCATAAAAATTCTTCTTGCGAATCTCGAGCGGGTCCTTGCCGACGGCAAAGGCGACCTCTTCGATGACACGCTCGGCGCCGACCATGCCTTGCGGCCCGCCGAAGCCGCGGAAGGCGGTGTTCGACACGGTGTTGGTGTAGAGCGGCGCCGATTGCGCATGAACCGCCGGCCAGAAATAGGTGTTGTCGCAGTGGAACAGCGCGCGATCGGTGACCGGGCCCGACAGGTCCGCCGAGAAGCCGCAGCGCGCCGCAAACATAAAATCGACGCCGAGGATATTGCCCTCGTCGTCGAAGCCGACCTCGTAATCGACGAGGAAGTCATGGCGCTTGCCGGTGGCGATCATGTCGTCGTCACGGTCGGGCCGGATTTTCACCGCGCGATGGTGTTTTTTCGCAGCAATCGCCGCGAGCGCGGCAAACTGGTTGCCTTGCGTTTCCTTGCCGCCAAAGCCGCCGCCCATGCGGCGGATCTCGACCGTGACGGCATGGCTCGGCACGCCGAGCGCATGGCTGACCATGTGCTGGATTTCGCTCGGATGCTGGGTCGACGAATAAATGGTGACGTCCTGATCCTCGCCGGGAATGGCCATGGCGATCTGGCCTTCGAGATAAAAATGGTCCTGGCCGCCGATGCGCATTTTTCCTTTCAGCCGGCGCGGCGCCGCCCTGATCGCAGCCGCGGCATCGCCGCGCCTCAGGGTCAGCGGCGGCGTGACCAGCTTGTCCTTCCTGGGATCGAGGACGCCGATGTCGGTGACGAAAGGCAATTCCTTGTATTCGACCTTGGCCAGCCTTGTGGCGCGGCGCGCCTGCTCGCGGGTTTCGGCGATGACGCAAAAGATCGGTTGGCCGAAGAACTGCACCTTGCCGTCGGCCAGCACCGGTTCGTCGTGGCGGCCGGTCGGCGAAATGTCGTTTTCGCCCGGCACGTCGCTCGCCGTCAGCACGTCGACGACGCCGGGTGCTGCGCGCACCGCCGCCAGGTCCATGCTGCTGATGGTGGCATGCGTGGCCGTCGAAAGCCCGAGGCAGCCATGCAGCATGCCGGATGATTCCGGCATGTCATCGATATAGACGGCCGTGCCGCGGACATGCTTGTGCGCGGAATCATGACGCTGGTCGGTGGCAACGCCACCAGCGATTTTCTGCGCCTTGAGGTTTGGAGCGTGCTTGGTCATCACGCCGCCTCGTGGCGCGATATCTGGATCGGTGCTTTGCTGCCGCTGGTCTCGGCGAAGAACCGCAACAGCAGGTTGCGCGCCGCCAGCGCCCGGTATTCGGCGCTCGCCCGCATGTCGGTCAGCGGGGTAAAGTCTTTGGCGTACTCGGCCATGGCGGTCTCGACCGTCGGTTCCGTCCAGGGCCTGCCGAGCAGCGCCTTTTCCACGCCGAAAGCCCGCTTCGGCGTTGCCGCCATGCCGCCATAGGCGATGCGCACCTCCGCCACCGTGCCGTCCTTGGCCAGGGCCAGCAGGAATGCGCCAAGTGCGGCGGTGATGTCCTCGTCACGGCGCTTGGTGATCTTGTAGACGGCGAATTTGGTATCCCTGCCCGGCACTGGGACATGCACGGCCTCGACGAATTCGCCCGGCTGTCGGTCCTGCTTGCCATAGGCGATGAAGAAGTCGTCAAGCGAGATCGTCCGTCGCTTGTTGCCGCGGCGCAGCGTCAGCCGCGCGCCGAGTGCGATCAGCGGCGGCGGCGTGTCGCCGATCGGCGAGCCATTGGCGATGTTGCCGCCGATCGTGCCCATGTTGCGCACTTGGTCGCCACCGATGCGATCGAACAGCGGGCCTAGCGCCGGGATGCGTTTCGCCAGCATTGAGAAAGCCTCGGTGTAGGTGACACCAGCGCCGATCGAGATGATGCCCTTGTCTTCGGAAATCCGGCACAGCCCGTCGAGATTGCCGATGAAGATCGCCGGCGCAATCTCGCGCATGTGCTTGGTCACCCACAGGCCGACATCGGTCGAACCGGCAACGATGGTGGCGCCCGGCTCCTTGTCGAGCACGGCGGCGAGGTCGTCGGCATCGGCCGGGACGACCAGGCGCTGCTTGCCGGCGCCGATCTCGATGCGCGAACCGTCTTTCATCGCTTCGAGCTTGCTCGTGATCGCCTTGCGCTCCGCTGCCAGCGGATCCTTTGCCGCCTTGCCGTAGCTGGAGATGGCACGCGCCGCCCGCATGATCGCCTCGTAGCCGGTGCAGCGGCAGAGATTGCCCTGAAGCGCCTTTTCGATGGCTGCATCCGACGGCTCCGGTGACCGCATCCACAGGGCATAAAGCGACATGACGAAGCCCGGCGTGCAGAAGCCGCATTGCGAGCCGTGGAAATCGACCATCGCCTGCTGCACCGGATGCAGTTTTTCGCCGTCGCCGCGCAGATGCTCGACGGTTACGACATGCGTGCGATCGAGCGAGCCAAGGAAGCGGATGCAGGCATTGACGCTTTCATAGACGAGCCGGCCGCCTGACAGCCTTCCGACCAGCACGGTGCAAGCGCCGCAGTCGCCCTCGGCGCAGCCTTCCTTGGTGCCGCGCAGCGAGCGCTCGAGCCGCAGCCAGTCGAGCAAGGTCTCGTCGGGCGCGACCGTAGTCAGCGCAACATCCTCGCCATTGAGGATGAAGCGTATCTCATTGCGTATCTTGAGCCTCGTCATGTCTCAGCTCCCCCGATAGGTCGAATAGCCGTAGGGCGATATGAGCAGCGGCACGTGATAGTGCATCGGCTCGGCCATGCCGAAGCGGATCGGCACGCTGTCGAGGAAGGCCGGTTCCGGCAGTCTCAACCCCTGCCGGCGCAGATAGTCGCCGGCGGCGAAGACCAGCTCGTATTCGCCGGTGCGGAATTCCGCGTCGGCAAGCAGCGGCGCGTCACACCGGCCGTCGGCGTTGGTGACCGCTGTCTTCAGATGCGTCCGCATGTCGTCGTTGATGCGGTAAAGCTCGATCGACAGGCCTGCCGCCGGCCTGCCGGCCGCGGTGTCGAGGACATGGGTCGTCAGACGTCCGCCTTCGGCTTTCGACGTTTCCGCCACTGGCTGCTCCCATTCCGGTACACTCGAACATGTCCGGTACAGTCGAACATGTTTGGCGAATTGTGCGCCCATTAAAGGCGATGCATAAGTCCCGGTCGAGTGAAGTGCTGCAAAAACACTTTCAAAAATTTTCGGGGGAATGCGCAAGCAATCCTTTCGACTATCCTGATCACACTATCCGGCAGGAGCGACAATGCGTTACGAACGAGACATGCGCGGCTACGGCGCCAATCCGCCGGATCCAAAATGGCCCGGCAGGGCGCATGTCGCGGTGCAGTTCGTCGTCAATTACGAGGAAGGCGGCGAAAATTGCGTCCTGCACGGCGACAAGGCTTCGGAAGCCTTCCTGTCCGAGATCGTCGGCGCTGCACCTTGGCCCGGGCAGCGCCACCGGAACATGGAATCGATCTACGAATATGGCGCCCGCGCCGGCTTCTGGCGATTGCTGCGCCTGTTCACCGAGGCTGAGGTGCCGATCACCTGCTACGGCGTCGCTACAGCACTGGCGCGTTCGCCCGACCAGGTCGTGGCGATGCAGGAGGCCGGCTGGGAGGTTGCCTCGCACGGGCTGAGATGGATCGACTATCGCGACCATGCGCCGGAAGACGAACGCCGCGACATGGACGAGGCAATCCGGCTGCATTACGAGGTGACAGGCGCACGGCCGACCGGCTGGTACACCGGCCGCACATCGATCAACACCGTGCGGCTGGCGGCGGAAGAGGGCGGCTTCGACTATGTGTCGGACACCTATGACGATGAACTGCCGTACTGGTTCGAGCATGGTGGGCCGGACGGGTCGGCAAAGCCGCAGCTCATCATCCCCTATACGCTCGACGCCAACGATATGCGTTTCGCCACGCCGCAGGGCTTCAACTCGGGCGACCAGTTCTTCGCCTATCTCAGGGATAGTTTCGATACGCTCTATGCCGAGGGCAAGGCAGGACGGCCGCGCATGATGAATATCGGCCTGCACTGCCGCCTCGTCGGCCGGCCGGGCCGGGTCGCGGCGCTGAAGCGCTTCGTCGACTACGTCAAATCACACGACAGGGTCTGGCTGGCGCGACGCATCGACATTGCAAGGCACTGGCAAGAGAACCATCCGTTCCGGCCGCCGACGCTGCGCCCGTCGAAGATGGAATTCGAGGCTTTCGTCCAGGCATTCGGCGGCGTATTCGAGCATTCGCCGTGGATCGCCGAGCGCGCCTATGAGCTGGAGCTCGGTCCGGCGCATGACAGTGCCGGCGGTCTGCACAATGCGCTGTGCCGTGTCTTTCGCGGCGCCAGCGGGGCCGAGCGGCTCTCCGTGCTCAACGCCCATCCCGACCTTGCCGGCAAACTGGCGCAAACCAAGCGGCTGACTGCGGAATCGGCCAGGGAACAGGCTTCCGCAGGGCTCGAGGGGTTGACCGACAAGGAGCGCGAGCTGTTCTCAAAGCTCAATGCCGCCTACGTCGCCAATTTCGACTTCCCCTTCATCATCGCGGTGAAAGGCAAGACCAAGGAAGAAATCCTGGCGGAGTTCGAGGCGCGCATCGGCAACAGCCGCGGCGTTGAATTCGAAACCGCCTGCAAACAGGTCGAGCGCATCGCACTGCTCCGCCTCAAGGACATGCTTCCGCAATAGGCCTTGCTTCCGCAATAGGCTCTGAACTGATGGACACGATGAAAATGGCCGACCGAACCTATTATGCGCCGCAGGGCGGCCACCCCGGCCAGAGCGAGCTGCTGACCGGCCGCGCTGTCTTCACCGAGGCCTACGCCGTTATTCCAAGGGGGGTGATGCAGGACATCGTCACCAGCGCCCTGCCGTTCTGGGACAAGACCCGCGTCTGGGTGCTGTCGCGTCCGCTGTCCGGGTTTGCCGAGACGTTTTCGCAATACATCGTCGAGGTCGCGCCCGGCGGCGGCAGCGACCGGCCGGAACCGGATGCCGGCGCCGAGGGCGCCCTGTTTGTGGTCGAGGGCGAGCTGAGCGTTTTGCTGGCTGGCGAGAAGCATGTCCTGCAGCCGGGCGGCTTTGCTTTCCTGCCGCCGACCAGCGGATGGAGCGTTCGCAACGAGAGCAGCGCTGCTGTCCGCTTCCACTGGATCCGCAAGGCTTACGACGCCGTCGAAGGCATTGATGTCCCGCAAGCCTTCTTTGCCAACGAACAGGACATTGCGCCGACGCCGATGCCCGGCACCGAGGGCCGTTGGGCGACGACGCGCTTCGTCGACCCTGAAGACATGCGCCACGACATGCATGTCACCATCGTCACGCTCGAACCGGGTGCGGTCATCCCCTTCGCCGAGACGCATGTCATGGAGCACGGTCTCTACGTGCTGGAGGGCAAGGCCGTCTACCGCCTCAACCAGGACTGGGTCGAGGTCGAGGCCGGCGACTATATGTGGCTGCGCGCCTTCTGTCCGCAGGCCTGCTATGCTGGCGGCCCCGGAAAATTCCGCTATTTGCTCTACAAGGATGTCAACCGGCACGCCAAGCTTGGTGGCGCCGGCGTGGGGAGGCGCGCGCCATGACCCGCATCGTGGCGCGGCCGCTGACCCGTGAAAATTTTGCCGAGTTCGGCGACGTCATCGATATGGGCGGCGGCAATCACTACCCGATCAATGGCGGCAAGGCCGAGCGCTATCACGATCTCGCCACCGCCGAAGCGCAGGGACCGAATGGGCACGTGCTGATCTCCATGGTGCGCGGCACGCCTTACGATTTTCCGCTGAAGCTCACCATGGTCGAGCGTCACCCGTTCGGCAGCCAGGCTTTCATCCCGCTGTCGCCACGGCCGTTCCTGGTCGTCGTCTGCCATGATGGCGACGACGGCCCGGGCGAGCCGCATGCCTTCCTCACCGCGCCCGGGCAGGGCGTCAATTATCCGCGCAATCGCTGGCACGGCGTGCTGACGCCGATCGGCGAGGCCCAGGATTTCCTCGTCGTCGACCGCGGTGGCGACGGCGCCAACCTCGACGAGTGCCATTTCTCGCACGCTTACGAGATCCATCTTCCCGATGGGAGCCAGTGATGGCCGACGTCTCGCTGATCGACCGCCTGCTCGACGTCATCGAGCATGACATCGTGCCGAAGACGGCCGAAGGTGTCGCCCATGGCAACAAGCTTTTCGGCGCGGCGATCTTGCGCAAGGACGACCACTCGCTGGTGCTCGCCGAGACCAACAACGAGACTGAGAACCCGCTCTGGCATGGCGAAGTTCACTGCCTGAAGCGGTTCTACGAAATGCCCAAGGCTGAGCGCGTCGACACCAGGGACGCGATTTTTCTCGCCACGCATGAACCCTGCTCGCTCTGCCTGTCGGCGATCACCTGGACCGGCTTCGACAATTTCTACTATTTGTTTTCGCATGAGGATTCGCGCGACAGCTTCGCCATCCCGCACGACCTGAAGATCCTGAAGGAGGTCTTCACCCTCGACCCCGGCGGCTACAATGCCGAGAACGCCTACTGGAAGAGTTTTTCGATCCGAAAACTGGTGTGTTCGCTGCCCGAGACCGAGCGGCTGCGACTGGAACCGCGGATCGGCAAAATCTCCGCACGCTATGACGAATTGTCCAGCGCTTACCAGGCGAGCAAGGACGAAAACGACATTCCGTTGAGTTGACGCGGATTGACCAGCCGAATTCGTTGGCTGGCCCACGACGACGTCCCACGGGCTCCATCATTTGGCCGTCCTGGAGTCGCCCGCATGAAAACCGTCACTGAATTTCCCCGCAAGGTCGTCGAGTTTCCGGACATGGGCATCGTCATGCCGGATGGCTGCCGGCTGTCGGCGCGGGTGTGGATGCCGGCCGATGCCGCCGACGATCCGGTGCCGGCGATCCTCGAGCACCTGCCCTACCGCAAGCGCGACGGCACGATCTTTCGCGATCAGCTGACGCATCCCTATTTCGCCGGCTATGGCTATGCATCGATCCGCGTCGACATGCGCGGCAATGGCGATTCCGAAGGGCTGATGGACGGCGAATATTCCGAGCAGGAATTGCAGGACGCCTGCGATGTGATCGCCTGGGCGGCCGCCCAGCCCTGGTGCAACGGCAATGTCGGCATGATGGGCATCTCCTGGGGCGGCTTCAACTGCCTGCAGGTTGCAGCCAAGCAGCCGCCGGCGTTGAAGGCAGTCATCAGCCTGTGCTCGACCGTCGACCGCTATGCCGACGACATCCACTACAAGGGCGGCTGCCTGCTGATCGAGAATTTCGGCTGGGCCTCGACCATGCTGTCCTATTCGTCGCGGCCACCGGACCCGCTGCTGGCCGGCGACAACAGATGGCGCGACCTATGGCTGACCCGGCTGGAGAACCAGCCCTTCCTGGCGCCGCTGTGGCTGAGACACCAGCACCGCGACGCCTATTGGAAGCGCGGTTCGATCTGCGAGGACTATTCCGCCATCCAAGCCGCCGTGCTGTCGATCGGCGGCTGGCATGACGGCTATCGCAATACGATTTCCTACCTCGCGGCCAATATCGAGGCGCCGGTCAAGGGCATCGTCGGCCCGTGGATCCACAAGTACCCGCATTACGCCGCACCGAAACCAGCGATCGGCTTCCTGCAGGAGGCCTTGCGCTGGTGGGACCGCTGGTTGAAAGGCATCGACACCGGCGTCGAGGCCGACCCGGCCTACCGCGCCTATGTGATGGACAGCGTGCGCCCCGCGCGTTGGCATCCCGAGCGGCCCGGCCGCTGGGTTGCCGAAGCAGACTGGCCATCGCCCAACATCAAGGCTGAGGCGATCGAACTGATCCCGGAAGGCGCCAGGCCTGCAATCGTGGCTTCGCCACAAAGCTGCGGCCTCGCCGGCGGCGAATATTTCCCCTTCACCTTCGGGCCGGAACTGCCCGGCGACCAGCGCCCCGACGATGCGCTGTCGGTGTGTTTCGACCAGCCCCCGCTCGGCGAGGCGATCGACATTGTCGGCGCGCCGGAGGTTTTGATCCAGGTCGCCTCGGATCGACCGCAGGCGAACATCGCGGTGCGGCTGTGCGACGTGCATCCTGACGGCGCATCCGAATTGATCTCCTACGGCGTGCTCAACCTGACGCACCGCAACTCGCATGAATTCCCCGAGGCGCTGGTGCCGGAAGAGACCGTTTTGGCGCGGGTGGTGCTCGACCAATGCGCCTATCGCGTGCCATCAGGCCATCGCCTGCGTATTGCCGTTTCGAACGCCTACTGGCCGATGATCTGGCCATCGCCGGAACCGGTTCGGCTCGACCTGTCGGCGGCTACGCTGAAGCTGCCGCTGCGTCCGCCGGCGCAAGGCGACGAAGTCACGTTCCCTACGTCCGAGGCAGCCGTGCCCTGGGCAACCGAAACGGTCCGTGCCGCCAATTCCGAGCGTCATGTTGATCGCGACGAGAAGACCGGAATCGTCACGCTTTCCATTGTCGACGATTTCGGCGAGGTGCGCGACCTGGAGCATGGCCTCGCCAATGGCAGCGTCGCCCGCGAGACATGGGCGATCCATCCTGACAATCCGCTGTCAGCGTCGGGCAAGACGCACTGGACGCAGACGCTGTCGCGAAATGGATGGTCGGTGCGCACCGAAACGTCAGCCGAAATGCGGTCCGACGCGCAAAGCTTCATGGTTAGCGCCAGAATCGAAGCCTATGAAGGCGAGGAACTGGTTTTCGAGCGCAATTTCGAAGAGAAAATCCCGCGCGCGCTGCTTTGAGCGCTTACGCGGGTTGGTCCAATTGCGACGTACGATTTACGCCACGGCATGTCGCATTCGGTCTTGCTTACGGCGTTCCCTTGCGGTCATTATTCTCCTCACAAGAAATGATAAAGAACGACCACAAGGTCGAACCAACAGAGTGAGGAACTCAACATGTCAAACGAACTGGAATTTCTCAGCCGGCGCGTCGCGTCCGGCAAACTGAGCCGTCGTGATTTTCTCGGCCGGGCGGCAGCGCTCGGCGTCACCGCGACCTTCGCCAACTCGCTGCTTTCGAGTGCGGCGCGCGCCGCGGGTCCGGTCAAGGGGGGCACGCTGAAGGCCGGCTTGGTCGGCGGCGAGTCCACCAACAGCCTCGATCCGGCCCTGTTCATGACGCAGGTGCCGTTCGCCTTCGGCAAGATGTGGGGCGAACTGATCGTCGAGCTTTCCCCGGAAGGCACGCTCGAGAACCGCATCGCCGAGGAGATCGGCTCGTCTGACGACGCCAAGGTCTGGACGCTGAAGATTCGCGACGGCGTCGAATTCCATAACGGCAAGACGGTAACCGCCGAGGACGTCGCCGCCACACTCGAACGCCATTCGGACGAGAAGTCGAAGTCGGGCGCGCTCGGCTACATGAAAGGCATCGAGAGCATCAAGGCCAGCGGCAAGGAAGTCGTGCTGACGCTGGAGGAAGCCAATGCCGACCTGCCCTATCTGCTTAGCGATTACCATTTGATCATCCAGCCCAATGGCGGCAAGGACAAGGCCGACGCCGGCATCTCGGCCGGACCCTACAAGATCACCACCAACGAGCCCGGCGTGCGCCATGGCGGCGAGCGGTTCGCCAATTACTGGCAGGCCGACAAGATGGGCCATGCCGACCAGATCGAGATCATCGTCATCAACGACGCCACGGCGCGCACTTCGGCCTTGCAGGGCGGCCAGGTCAACATGATCAACCGCGTCGAGCCGAAGATCGTCGACCTGATCAAGCGGCTGCCCGGCGTCACCATCCGCAACCATGCGGGTCCTGGCCACTACGTCTTCATCATGCATTGCAACACGGCGCCGTTCGACAACAACGATTTGCGCATGGCGCTGAAGCTGGCGATCGACCGCGAGGAGATGCTCGACAAGATCCTCAGAGGCTATGGCTCGCTCGGCAACGACTTCCCGATCAACTCGGCCTATCCGCTGTTTTCCGAGGACATCGAGCAGCGCAAATACGATCCCGACAAGGCGAAGTTTCATTTCAAGAAGTCGGGCCATGACGGCGCCGTCCTGCTCAGGACATCGGACGTCGCCTTCCCCGGCGCCGTCGATGCCGCGCAGCTGTTCCAGCAAAGCGCGGCCAAGGCCGGCATCACGCTGGAGATCAAGCGCGAGCCGGGCGACGGCTACTGGTCGGAAGTATGGAACAAGCAGCCCTTCTGCGCCTCCTACTGGGGCGGACGCTCGACGCAGGACCAGATGTACTCGACTGCGTACCTGTCGACGGCCGACTGGAACGACACGCGTTTCAAGCGTCCCGAGTTCGACAAGATGGTGCTGGCGGCGCGTGCCGAGCTCGACGAAGCCAAGCGCAAGGCGATGTATCGCGACATGGCGATGCTCGTCCGCGACGAAGGTGGCCTGATCCTGCCGATGTTCAATCAGTTCATCGACGCGACGGGCGCCAAGGTCGCCGGCTGGGTCGACGATCCGCATCAGGAGCTGATGAACGGGTACGCTCTGGCAAAGTGCTGGCTCGAAGCCTGAGCCCGGCCTTGCGGATATGTCCTCACCCATCGTGAAACTGGTGGCCCAGCGCATTGCGCTGGGCATCCTCCTGCTCTTGGCCGTATCGGTCCTGATCTTCGCCGGCACCCAGATCCTGCCCGGCGACGTCGCGCAAGCCATCCTCGGACAGTCGGCGACACCGGAGTCGCTTGCCAATCTGCGCGAGCAGCTCGGCCTCAACGATCCGGCCTTTATCCGCTATTTCCGCTGGCTCGGCGGCGTCGTGACCGGTGATCTCGGCACCGCCATGTCCAGCGGCCAGGATATTGCGACGTCGATCAAGGGGCGGTTGTGGAACACGCTGTTCCTCGCCTTCTGGGCGGCGGTCGTTGCCGTGCCGCTGGCGATCATCCTCGGCCTGATTGCGGTGCGTTACCGCAATGGCTGGGTCGACAAGCTGATCTCCGGACTGGCGCTTGCCTCGACCTCGTTTCCCGAATTCTTCATCGGCTATGTGCTCGTCTATTTCTTTGCCGTGAAATACCAGATCTTCCCCGGCATCTCGACGGTCTATGACGGGATGCCGTTCGGCGAGCGCATGCAGGCGATCATGCTGCCGGCGGCGGCACTGACGCTGGTGGTGCTCGCCCACATGATGCGCATGACGCGCGCCGCGATCCTCAATGTCATGCAATCGGCTTATGTCGAGACGGCGGAGCTCAAGGGGCTTTCGGCATTCGCCGTCATTCGCAGGCATGCCTTCCCCAATGCGATTGCGCCGATCATCAACGTCGTCATGCTCAACCTCGCCTACCTGATCGTCGGCGTCGTCGTTGTCGAAGTGATCTTCGTCTATCCGGGCATGGGGCAGTATCTCGTCGACCACGTCACCAAGCGTGACGTACCGGTGGTGCAGGCGGTCGGCCTGATCTTCGCCGCGGTTTATATCAGCCTGAACATCATTGCGGACATAGCGGCGATCGTCGCCAATCCGCGTCTCAGACATCCGAAGTGAGGGGCGGCGCTGTGCTCGACATAAAACGCATCCCCATCCCTGCGCTGATCGGCCTGGTGCTGACGGCATTGTTCGTGCTGGCGGCGATCTTCGCGCCCTGGATCGCGCCTTACGGCAATGGCGAGATCGTCGGCGACGTCTGGGCACCGATGTCGGCGACACATTTGCTGGGCACCGACAATCTCGGCCGCGACCTTCTTTCGCGCATGATCTACGGCGCCCGCGTCACGCTGTTCATCGCGGTGCTGGCCACCGCGCTGTCCTTCTCGCTCGGCGCCATCCTTGGCTTCTCGGCGGCGGTTTTCGGCGGCTGGTTCGACACGCTTATGTCGCGCCTTGTCGATCTCCTGATGTCTATCCCGACGCTGATCATGGGCCTCGTCGTGCTCTCCGTGCTGCCAACCAATCTGGTGACGCTGATCCTTGTCATGGGCATCCTCGACTCGACCCGCGTCTACCGCCTGTCGCGGGCGGTCGCCGTCGACATCAACGTCATGGATTTCGTCGAGGCGGCCAAGCTGCGCGGCGAAGGCAGCGTGTGGATCATCTTCCGCGAGATCCTGCCCAATGCGTTGTCGCCGCTGGTTTCGGAACTCGGCCTGCGCTTCATCTATGCCGTGCTGTTCCTGTCGACGCTGTCCTTCCTCGGCCTCGGCGTGCAGCCGCCTAGCGCCGACTGGGGCGGCATGGTCAAGGAAAACAAGGACGGCATCGTCTTTGGCATCGCGGCGGCGCTCATCCCTGCGGCGGCGATCGCCATGCTGGCGATTTCCGTCAACCTTGTCGCCGACTGGGTGCTCAACCGCACGACGAGCCTGAAGGGAGGACGCGGGTAATGGCTGACCAGCGAGCAAAGTCCGTGCTGCTCGATGTCCGCAATCTGCGCATCGAGGCCACCGTGTTCCCGCCGGGCGAGGCACCGAAGAACATCGTGCTGGTCCACGACGTCTCGCTGACGCTCGAGAAGGGCAAGGTGCTCGGCCTGATCGGCGAGTCCGGCGCCGGCAAGTCGACCATCGGCCTGGCGTCGATGGGCTATGGCCGCGGCGGCGTGCGGATCACCGGCGGCGAAGTCATCCTCAATGGCCGCGACATCCTCAAAGGCGGCAAGGAGGGCTTTCGCAAGCTGCGCGGCCGCGAGGTCTGCTATGTCGCGCAATCGGCTGCCGCCGCCTTCAACCCGGCGCACAGGCTGATGGACCAGGTCGTCGAGGCGACGCTGCTGCATGGCACGGCGACACGGGCCGCGGCCGAAAAGCGCGCCATCGCGCTGTTCAAGAAGCTCAGCCTGCCGAACCCCGAAAGCATCGGCGAACGGTTTCCGCACCAGGTGTCAGGCGGCCAGCTGCAGCGCGTGATGACTGCGATGGCGCTGTGCTCCGAGCCCGACCTGATCGTCTTCGACGAGCCGACCACGGCGCTCGACGTGACGACGCAGATCGACGTGCTGGCGGCGATCAAGGACGCCATCCGCGACACGCATGTCGCGGCGCTGTACATCACTCATGACCTTGCCGTGGTCGCCCAGGTCTCGGACGAGATCATGGTGCTGCGCCATGGCCGGCTGGTCGAATGGGGCGGCACCCGCCAGATCATCAAGGAGCCGCGCCAGGAATACACCAATGCGCTGGTGTCAGTGCACGAGATCGAGCACCAGGAGCAAAGGCCCGGCACGACGCCGTTCCTGTCGGTCAAGAACATCACCGCCGCCTATGGCCGCAGCCATATCAAGGTGCTGAAGAACGTCTCGGTTCACATCTATCCTGGCCAGACGCTGGCGGTGGTCGGCGAGTCCGGCTCGGGCAAGTCGACGCTGGCGCGCGCCATCACCGGCCTTCTGCCGCCCGAACAAGGCACCGTCACCTTCGACGGGCGGCCGCTCGCCAACCGGCTTGCCGATCGGCCCAAGGAGGATCTGCGCCAGTTGCAGATGATCTACCAGATGGCCGACGTGGCGATGAACCCGCGCCAGACCGTCGGCACCATCATCGGCCGGCCGCTCGAATTCTATTTTGGTTTGCGCGGCCGCGAGCGCGACAAGCGCGTCGCCGAGCTGCTCGACAAGATCGAGATGGGCAAGGGTTTCATCGACCGCTACCCGGCCGAGCTTTCCGGCGGCCAGAAGCAGCGTGTCTGCATCGCCCGTTCGCTTGCCGCCAAGCCGAAGCTGATCATCTGCGACGAGGTGACCTCGGCGCTCGACCCGCTGGTCGCCAACGGCATCCTGAAGCTGCTGCTCGAGCTGCAGAAGGAGGAAAACGTCGCCTATTTGTTCATCACCCACGACCTCGCGACGGTGAAGTCGATCGCCGATTCGATCGCGGTGATGTATCGCGGCGAGGTGGTGCGCTATGGCGCCAAGAGCCAGGTGCTGGCGCCGCCGTTCGATGCCTATACCGACCTTCTCTTGTCCTCAGTCCCCGAAATGGAGATCGGCTGGCTGGAAAAGGCGATCAAGGGACGGCGCATGGCCAGCGCGGGCAATTAGACACACCGGTGGCGCTGAAGACAAAACTTCTGCTGATCATCCTCGACGGCGTGCCTTACCGCAACTGGCGCCGGCTGATGGGCAACCTCGAAGGCTGGGTGCAATCGGGCGAAGCGCGCGTCTGGAAGATGCGTTCCGTGCTGCCGTCGACCTCTGCCTGCTGCTATGCCTCGATCCACACCGGCGTAGCGCCGCAGGTGCATGGCATCTTGACCAACGAGAACCGCTTCCGCGTCGAGCAGCCGGATATCTTCTCCGAGGTCAGCAGGGCCGGCGGCAAGACAGGTGCGGTCACCCATTCCTACTGGTCCGAATTCTTCCGGGCCTATCCGTTCGATCTGGTCGAGGACATGGAGTTCGACGAGCCGGGCGGGCCGATCACCCATGGCCGGTTCCACACCATGACCGGCTACAATGCCCGCAACCAGATGACGCCGAGCGACGTCGACCTGTTCGCGACGCTGACCATGCTGACCAGACGCCACGGCATCGACTACGGCATCCTGCACACCTGCACGCTGGACTCGATGGGCCACCGCTTCGGCCATGACTGCCATGAGATGGACCATGCCGTCTATGCGATGGACGGCATGCTCGCCGCCTTCCTGCCGCGCTGGCGGAAAGCCGGCTACGAGGTCATCGTGACCGCCGATCACGGCCAGACCGATCGCGGCCATCATGGCGGCCATGACGACGAGATGCAGGATTTTGCTCTGTATTATTTCGGACAGGGCAACGGGCCGGAGGCCGACACGCTGCTAGACCAGCTGCAGCTTGCGCCGACGGTGCTTGCGCGCCTTGGCGTCCCGGTGCCCGCGACAATGAAGGCCAGGCCGTTCCTCGACTGAGCGCGCGTCTTCCCTTCTCCCCCTTGTGGGAGAAGGTGGATTGTCGCGAAGCGGCAAGACGGATGAGGGGTGTTGGAAGAAACTCGGCGTGAAAATATTGAGGGATTTGAAGCGCTTATTTCTTCGGTGTAGCGATCCGTCCAGCACCCCTCATCCGACCGAGCTTCGCTCGGCCACCTTCTCCCACAGGGGGAGAAGGGAAGAACCTCCCTCTGGCAACACTGCCGCTCTTCGGCTAGCTTTCAGGGAATTCTGGGCGGAAAGCGGTGAACCTTTTTGGGCCGATCAGCGACAGAGCAGACAGGAGCCAGGCGGCTCGATCGGCCATGACGGCAGCGACGGAAACCGATCGTGCGCTTGTCGGCCGGGTCGCGAAGGGCGACCGCGCCGCCGTGCGGCTCCTGTTCATGCGCCACCACGCGCGGGTCTACCGTTTCGTGGTGCGCCAGACGGGATCGGAAATGATGGCCGACGATATCGCCAACGAGGTGTTTCTCGAACTCTGGCGCCAGGCGCCCGGCTTCGAGGGGCGCTCGGAAGTCTCGACATGGCTGCTCGGCATCGCCCGCTTCAAGGCGCTGTCGTCGTTGCGCAAGAAAAAGGAAGACTGGATCGACGACGATGACGCCGCCCAGATCGCCGACGGCGCCGATACGCCGGAAGTCGTCACCATGAAGGAAGACAAGGGCGCCGCGTTGCGGCGCTTCATCGATGCCTTGCCGGAAGAACACCGAACGGTGATCGACCTTGCCTATTACCACGGACAGTCGGTGACCGAGATCGGCGAGGTGCTCGGCATCCCGGTCGCCACCGTCAAGACCAGGATGTTCTACGCCCGCAAGAAACTCGGCGAGGCCCTCAAGGCCGCCGGTTACGACAGGGGGTGGCCATGAGCGCCGCTGAAAAGATGTCGCGTCGCGATGAAATGGAAACGCTGCTGCCGTTCTATCTGAACGGCTCGCTTGAAGGTGCGGAGCTCGAAGCCGTCGAGGAATGGCTGGCGACCGACCCGGCAGCGCTTGCCGCACTCGGCGAGGCCGAAGCCGAATTCTCCGGCACCGCTGCATCCAATGAAGCGATCCGTCCGCCGGCCGATGCGCTCAGCCGCTTCGCCCGGGCGCTCGACGCCGAGGCCGGTCCAGCCCGCGCGCCGGCGGCGTCCTGGCTGGCGCAAGCGTGGGGCCGCTTCACGGCAGTTCCCGCCGGCGTCGCCTGGGCTGCGGCCGCGGCTCTGCTGGCGCTTGTTGTGGTGCAGTCGTTTGAGCAGCCTGGCGGCATCGACAGCGATTTCGAAATTGCCGGCCAGCAAGGCGATCTTGCGAAAATGCCGTTCGCGCTGGTCACGTTCAAGCCGGATGCGAAGATGGCCGACATTGTCGCTTTTCTTGGCGAGCACCAGCTGAAGATTGCCGCCGGCCCAACCGCCGAAGGTGTCTTCCGTCTTGGCATCCCGGCCGCGACCGCAGCCGACTATGAAAAAGTGCTCGGCCTGATTGCCGCCCAGCCTTTCGCGGAGGCTGTGGTCGAGGGAAGGAAACCGGTCGATGGCGGCTAGGGCGGTCATCCGATTTGCGGCGCTGCTCGTGGCGGCGATGATAATCGGCGCTGTGCCGGCCTTGGCGCAGACCAATGATCCGAACCTTACGCAGACTGAAATCGACTGCCTCAACCGAGGGGCGACGGCGGCCGACTGCATCAAGCGCGACACAAAGGATGGCAGCGGCGAAAGGCCCGGCGCAGGTCCTGCCGCGACAAATGCGGTGCTTCTTCCCGCGCTGATCGTCGACCTGTTCCCCAATCCGATCGGCGGCGGCCAAGCGCCGCTGCCGACGCCCGATCCGCGCCGCGATCCGGCCAGCGGTGCGTTGCCGCCGCCGGTCCCGCCTGCCGGTGCGACAGCGATACAAGCCGCTGCGGCGGGCGGCCCGATCGTTTCGCCCAGCGATCTCGTCGCGGCCGAGCCGCCGCGCGCCGTCGTCGGTGATTTCGTGCCGGACGAGGTGCTGGTGACGGTGGAGGGCGATGCCGTCCAGCAGATCGCCGCCTCCTTTCGCCTCGAGGTGCGCTCGCAGCGCCAGTCTCAGTTGCTCGGCTCCACGCTGGTGCGCTTCGGCATTCCCGATGGCCGCCCGCTCGGCGTCGTGCTGGCGCAGCTTGCCGCCGACGGCCGTACTTTGCGGCGCGAGCCCAACCATATCTACTCGCTGCAGCAGGCAGCCACCATCGTCAACTATGCCTTCGAGCGCATTGCGCTCGATGCGAAAGGGGCGAGCGGCGAGAACGTGCGGATTGCCGTCGTCGACACCGCCATCGACGACACCAACCCGGCTCTAAGCGGCGTCATCGCCGATCAGTTCGACGCCATGCCCGACGTGCCGATCGAGGCGCGCGATCACGGCACCTCGATCGACGGCCTGATCGCCGGCGTCGGCGCGCTCAAAGGCATGGCGCCGGGCGCCAGGATCTACCACGCCCGCGCCTTCGAGGGCGGCAAATCGACGATGGACGTCATCCTTGCGGCGCTCGACTGGGCGGCGGAGCAGGACGTCCGCATCATCAATATGAGCTTCGTCGGCCCGAAGAACGACCTGCTCGGCGTCGCCTGCCGCAATGCTCGCGCCTTGGGCATCGTGCTGGTCGCCGCCGCCGGCAACAACGGACCGAAGGCGCCCTACGGCTATCCGGCCGCCTTCGACGGCGTCATCGCGGTGACCGCCACCGATGCCAAGGACGGGCTGATGCAGCAGGCCAATCGCGGCGCCTACGTCTTCCTCTCCGCTCCCGGCGTCGAGATGGTGGCGCCGAGCGGTGCCGGTTCGGATGTCGTCACCGGCACCTCGTTTGCCGCAGCGATCGTCACCGGCGCGATCGCCAATCTGCTGCATACCGCACCCGACCGTTCCGCCGACTGGGTCGAGAAAGCGCTGGCCGCCACGGCAAGGGATCTCGGCCCCAAGGGACGAGACAATGATTTCGGCTATGGTCTGCTGGATATCGAGGCCGCAGAGGCGGCCGAGGCGGCGAAAGAATAGGTCCAAAGCTTAAACGCTTCTGCTTTTGTGTATGCCGTTCTCCGGAAGCCGCTGCATGATTTTCGGCAACAGATATTGGGGTCAAAACTCAATCAGCCGGTTGCCGCAAATGACCGAGATGGGTGGAGTGCGGCCTTGCGCTATGTCGTCTCCATCGCGTGTTAGCCGATGCCTCTGACACCGGCCTCTGACATTGCCAGCTTGAAGGTTTCTGACACGAAAGGAAGATCAAACCCGCTCATGCGCGGGTCGATCCAGACGTTGCGCCCGCCGACCCGCTGCAGATTGACGACATAGGAACCACCGGGTCTGTTCATCCAGAGTCCCGACTTTTCGCGGAACTCATGCGTCGGTTGCTCTCTATCCATGCCGTCGATGCGGTTGCATGGGTAAAACCAGAAATAGGGGGCGGCATGGCTGCCGTCCTTCCACAGCAGCTCGACTGGAACGAATTGATGCAGGACGGGCTCCAGTTTCTCGACCACCTCACGGAATTTGCCACTGACGAAGAAGGAGTTGTGCATCATCAAGTCCGCCGGCATGATCTTCCCCCCTCCCACCTTTATCTTCGTGGGCAGGTGGGTGGGATCGATCGGGACGCCCTGGTAGGTGGCCGATTTGTCCACCCACGTTTCATCTTCCAGCCTCGCCGAATTCGTGACCGGATGGAATTCTAACCCGGCCGGGAACACCTTCCGGCGATCGCCATCGACTGGATCGCCGCGACGTCCGAAGTCCGCGCCCTGGTCGGCGCCGGCGATTTCGGAATAGTTAGTAATTGCTGGCAAGCAAGGTTAGCAACTGCTGGTAATCGTCGGAAGGTCCGCAACCGGGTCGAACTCGGTCGCTCAGAGTGATTGAGTTTGACCACTAGGCCGGTGCGCCGGCGACCGATCCCCTGACCACCAGATCGACCGGCCAGGCTTCGCCGCGGGCGTCAGATATCAGGCGAGTACTCTTGTATCAGACTTGCCTGGAAGCGCTCGACCTCTTCCGCAAGAGTTACCCAATGATGTTGATATCGCTCGAAGATCGACACGGTTGGGGCCGGGAAGTTTGGATCGGCCAATGCGCCAACGGCTACGCCGATCATCGTAGGCAGAGCATCAGGCTTCCAATAGACTGTCGAACCACAGGTCGGGCAAAAATACATGCGTACATTGCGGCCGCTATCGGCAACGCGAATGAACTCCCTTGCAGCTCCCGAAATCGCGACGGTATCAGTCGCATAGAACGCGTTGACGCTGAATGATGTACCGGTTCGCCGTTGGCAAGCTAAACAATGACACGCGGCAACCAATTTTGTTGGCTCTCGCATCATAAGTCTGAGTGCGCCGCATACGCATTGGGCATCGGCCACGAAGAATCCTCCGTCTTTCTCGGTGAAACAACTTTGCGGTGTAGGGGTGAGGCGCAGTTCGAACCGCTGTTGCAGACAGGCAACGCGTAGGACGTGACCCTATCGAGGATCGGGATGCGCAACGCCAACAATGATGCGGCTCACGGAAGCTGTCAACCGCAGCGCATTTCCCGGGCCTTTCTGATGCGTCTCTCGACTACACGGCGATCGCGGTCGATCAGTTCCAGTTCGACCAGGCGAGGCAGATAGCGGGAAGATCGACGCCGTCGCGCGCATTCGCGAGCGACCTTGTCATACTCCCGCAAGACCGCGCAGGTCCCAAAGGGTCGAACTCAGTCGATCGAGTGATCCTTAGCCAGGTGCGCCGGCGACCGATCCCCTGATGACCAGGTCGACCGGCCAGACTTCGCCGCGGGCGCCCTCCTCCGATCCGGAAATCCGCGCCGCCAGCCGCTCGGCGATACGAGCGCCGGCCAGGCGGATCGACGAACGCGTCGTCGACAACGGCACCGAAAAATTCTCCGGCTTCAGCCAGGGGAAGACGTCGTCGTGGGCGATCAGCGACAGGTCGCCCGGAATGGTCAGGCCGAGATCGCGCACCGCGCGCACGACGCCGAGCGCCATGATCAGGCTGGAGCAGGCGATCGCGGTCGGCGCATCGCTGCGCTCGAGCAACCGTCTGGCGGCGCGGTAGCCGTTCTCCTCGGTCATGGCGAGGGAACAGACATCGCCTTCGCCAAGCGCCAGACCGCTTGCCGCCAGCGCTCGGCGCGCACCACGCTCGCGGTGAATGGCGAAGGTCTCGCGGCCGTCGCCGTTGATCAGCGCCAGCCGCCGGTGACCGAGCTGGACGAGCAACCGTGCCGCCTCGTGGAAGGCGCCCTCATTGTCGATGTCGGTGAAAGGGTAATCGAAATCGAGCCCTTCACTGCGGCCATGGACGATAAAGGGGATGCCGAGCGTGCTGACCAGCGCCACCCGCCGGTCGGCCGGCCTCGGCGAGGAGATGTAGACGGCGTCGACCTGCCGGTTGGCGACGATGCGCCGATAGGTCGTCTCCTGATCGTCGGCATCGGCGGGGGACAGCACCAGGTCGAGTTCGTGCGAACGGGCGTAGTCGCCGAGACCGGAGAGGAATTCGACGAAATGCGGGTCGATGTCGACGGCCGCCCCGGTCGGCAAGACATAACCGATCATCCCGGTCTTGCCGGTAGCCAGCCGACGCGCGCTCGGGTTGGGGCGATAGCCGTGGCGCTTGGCGGCGTCGATCACCCGCCGGCGCGTTTCCTCGTTGACTTCCGGGTAGCCGTTCAGCGCGCGGCTTACCGTGGTCTGCGAAAGCGCCAGCATGTGGGAAAGCTGTTTGAGGTTCACCGGAGGCCTCCAAACCTCAAAGCGCTTTAACTATGGGTCGCTCGCGCCACGGCGGCAAGCGCTTCCGATGCGAAGATCATAAGCACCCTTTCTAACCGGTTTGAAGCAAAATTTGCTGTTGCAGCGCCCAAAATGGTGCTGCAACGCACTTTGTTTGCTCTTGCGGCCGTGAAATTAAATCGATTAGTTTACCAACCTCTTGACTTCTGATTAATTCAGTGGCGTGATTGCAAAGACCAAAGCGCTTTGGAAGACTCTTCGAAAGGTTGCGGTTCCCTTCCGAGTGAGTCACAGTCCTGCTGCGTCGGCGGACGGAATGGAGGTTCCGTCCGGTGTCTGTCACCACTGGGAGGGAATACCAATGAGGAAAATGCTTCTGCTGAGCGCCGCCTTTGTCGCGCTCGCCCTGGGCGCACCGGCGCAAGCCGAACTGAAGTTCAAGCCGGGCGAAGACCCCCGCTTCAACTGGGCGAATTACGAAGAGCTCAAGAAAGTCGACCTCAAGGGCGAGACGCTGTCGATCTTCGGGCCATGGCGCGGCGAGGACGAGGGCCTCATCCGCACCGTTCTCGACTATTTCTCGGAAGCCACCGGCGCCGAGGTCAAATACTCCTCGTCGGAAAATTACGAACAGCAGATCGTCATCGACACGCAGGCCGGCAGCCCGCCCAACATCGCCGTGCTGCCCCAGCCGGGCCTGATCCAGGACCTGGCGTCCAAGGGCCTGCTGACGCCGCTCGGCGACGACACCGCCAACTGGATCAAGGACAATTACGGCGCCGGCCAGTCATGGGTCGATCTCGGCACCTTCAAGGACAAAGATGGCAAGCCGGGCTTTTTCGCCTTTCCCTACAAAGCCGACGTGAAATCGCTGGTCTGGTACTCGCCGGACAATTTCGAGGAAGCCGACTACGAGGTGCCGAAGACGCAGGAAGAGCTCGCCGAGCTCGAAAAGCAGATCATCGCCGACGGCGGCACGCCATGGTGCATCGGGCTCGGTTCTGGCGGCGCCACCGGCTGGCCGGCGACCGACTGGGTCGAGGACATCATGCTGCGCACCCAGACGCCCGAGACCTACGACAAGTGGGTGAAGAACGAGATTCCGTTCAACGACCCCGCGGTGGTCAACGCCATCGACATTTTCGGCAAGATCGCGACCGACGACAAGATGGTCGACGGCGGCGCCAAGGCGGTGGCGGCGACCGATTTTCGCGATAGCCCGAAAGGCCTGTTCTCGGTGCCGCCGAAATGCTATCTGCACCACCAGGCGTCGTTCATCCCGACCTTCTTCCCGGAAGGCACCGAGATCGGCCAGGACGCCGACTTCTTCTACTTTCCAGCTTACGCTGCCAAGCCCGACCTCGGTACCCCGGTGCTCGGCGCCGGCACGCTGGCCATGATCACCAAGGATAGCAAGAGTGCCCGCGCGTTCATCGAATTCCTGAAGATGCCGCTCGCCCATGAGATCTGGATGGCCCAGGGCGGCTTTGTGACGCCGTTCAAGTCGGTCAACAAGGACGCCTATGCCAGCGACGCGCTGAAGAAGCAGGGCGAAATCCTCGCCGAAGCCTCGACCTTCCGCTTCGACGGGTCCGACCTGATGCCGGGCAAGATCGGCGCCGGCGCCTTCTGGACCGGCATGATCGATCTCGTCGGCGGCAAGTCCGCCCAGGATGTCGCCACCGATATCCAGAAGAGCTGGGACGCGATCAAGTAGGCGGTCCCGGCTGGACGTCCGATCCTGCATGGATCCGGGCCTCGATGGCCCGGTTCCGAACGGCGGCCCGCACAGCAGCAATTTTTATGAGCACATTCCGGCATGACGCGCGACCAGCAAGTGCAAAACCCTGCCTTGCATCCGGTCGCGTTCCAAATAACTGAATCGGCCTGTGATCGCATCGCCAAAGTCATTCCCGACTGGCGGATCATGCGCAGAGGGAGGGACCCGTGGCGGCTCAGATTTTCTCGGCCATATTCGTCATCGTCGTCGGCGTCGGCGGCTGCGTCGCCTATTTCTGGGGCGCCAACAAACTGGTGGACATCATCTTCCCGTCACGCGGCGTTGCAGGTGCGGCGGCCATCGACAATCTGCGCCGGCAGGGGATGATCCGGCCGTGGCTGTTCGTCGGCCCGGCCATGATCATCCTCACCATCTACCTGATCTACCCGGTCGTGGAGACGCTGAGGCTGTCGTTCCTCGATCGCGGTGGCGCCAATTTCGTCGGCTTCGCCAATTATGAATGGGCGTTCGGCGACCGCGAATTCCGCACCTCCATCCTCAACAACATCATCTGGCTGGCGGTCGTGCCTGCCGCCTGCACCTTCCTCGGGCTGATCATCGCCGTCCTCACCGACAAGATCTGGTGGGGCACCATCGCCAAGAGCCTCATCTTCCTGCCGCTGGCCATCTCGTTCGTCGGCGCCAGCGTCATCTGGAAGTTCATCTACGAGTATCGTGGTGCTGGCCAGACGCAGATCGGCCTGCTCAACGCCATCATCCAATATTTCGGCGGCCAGCCGCAGGTCTGGATATCGCTGCCGTTCTGGAACAATTTCTTCCTGATGATCATCCTGATCTGGATCCAGACCGGCTTTGCCATGGTCATCCTGTCCTCTGCCTTGCGGGGCATTCCCGAGGAGACGCTGGAGGCGGCCGTCATCGACGGCGCCAATCCGTTCCAGATCTTCTGGAAGATCATGGTGCCGCAGATCTGGGGAACGATCGCCGTCGTCTGGACCACCATCACCATCCTGGTGCTGAAGGTTTTCGACATCGTGCTGACGATGACCAACGGCCAATGGAACAGCCAGGTGCTGGCCAATCTGATGTTCGACTGGATGTTCCGCGGCGGCGGCGATTTCGGCCGTGGCGCCACCATCGCCATCATCATCATGATCGCGGTCATTCCGATCATGATCTGGAACATCCGCCAGGCCAACAAAGAGACGGGAGGACATTGAGATGGCCGTCTCGACCGGAAAGCCCTTTGCCAGCCGTTTCGGCGTCCATATCGCGGTCTTCCTCTTCGTCGCGATCTGGACGATCCCGACGCTCGGCATTCTTGTCTCGTCGCTGCGCGACAAGGACCAGATCATCGCCTCGGGCTGGTGGAACTCGTTCGCCAGTTCCACGCAGACGGAAGCGGGGCGGCTGCCACCCGCCTCGGCGCAAGTCGAGAAGGACGGCAAGTTCGTCCTCGAGGGCAACATCTTCGGCTATGATCCGGCCCGCGACATCAGCGCCTTTGGCGTCAAGTCGTCGGCGCCGACGCAATATCCCGCCGGCACGACAGCCGATCTCGGCGACGGCGAGACCTTGCAGCTCAACCCCGACGGCAGTTTCGTCATGACCTCGACCAAGCCGTTCGAGGGCGAGCGTGGCCAGCGCGTCTACTACGCCTCGTCGGCGCCACCGAAATTCACCACCGACAATTACAATACGGTGCTGTTTTCGGAGGGCATCGGCCGCTCCTTCATGAATTCGCTGACCGTCACCATTCCGGCGACGGTCATCCCGATCCTGATCGCGGCGTTCGCGGCCTATGCGCTGGCCTGGATGCGCTTTCCCGGCCGGGCGTTGCTCATCGCGGTGATCATCGGGCTCCTGGTCGTGCCGCTGCAGATGTCGCTGATCCCGCTGCTGAAACTTTACAACGGCGTCGGCAGCTTCTTCGGCGTGCCGTCGAAAACCTATCTCGGCATCTGGCTGGCGCATACCGGCTTCGGCCTGCCCTTCGCCATCTATCTCTTGAGAAGCTACATTGCCGGCCTGCCGCGCGAAATCATGGAATCGGCGCGCATCGACGGCGCCAGCGATTTCGAGATCTTCGTCAAGATCGTGCTGCCGCTGTCGTTCCCGGTGCTGGCCTCCTTCGCCATCTTTCAGTTCCTGTGGGTGTGGAACGATCTGCTGGTCGCGATGGTTTTCCTCGGCACCGAGGGCGACCAGATCGTGCTGACCGCCAAGCTCAACGCGCTGCTTGGCTCGCGCGGCGGCGACTGGGAGATCCTGACGACATCGGCCTTCATCACCATTGTCGTGCCGCTGATCGTGTTCTTCTCGCTGCAGCGCTATTTCGTCCGCGGGCTGCTCGCCGGCTCGGTGAAGGGAGGTTGAGATCATGCAATCCGCTGTGAAAGCGACGTTGAGCCCCGACCTCGCCGTCGACCGCGACTGGTGGCGAGGTGCGGTGATCTACCAGATCTATCCGCGCAGTTTTCAGGACTCGAACGGCGACGGCATCGGCGACCTCAGGGGCATCATCGGCAGGCTGCCCTATATCGCGGCGCTCGGCGTCGATGCCATCTGGATCTCGCCGTTCTTCAAGTCGCCGATGAAGGATTTCGGCTACGACGTGTCCGACTATTGCGACGTCGATCCGATGTTCGGCACGTTGGCCGATTTCGACGCCCTGACCGCCGAGGCGCACAGGCTCGGGCTCAAGGTGATGATCGACGAGGTGCTGTCGCATACCGCCGACATCCATCCATGGTTCAAGGAAAGCCGCTCGAGCCGCACCAACCCGAAGGCCGACTGGTATGTCTGGGCCGACGCCAGGCCCGACGGCACGCCACCCAACAACTGGCTGTCGATCTTCGGCGGTTCGGCCTGGCAGTGGGACACCAGCCGCCAGCAATATTACCTGCATAATTTCCTGGCCGAGCAGCCCGATCTCAACTTCCACAGCCGCGCAGTCCAGGACGCGCTGCTCGATGTCACCCGCTTCTGGCTGGAGCGCGGCGTCGACGGTTTCCGCCTCGACACCATCAATTTCTACTTCCACAGCCAGGGCCTCGAGGACAATCCGCCGCTGCCGCCCGAACAGCGCAACGACCAGACCGCTCCTTCCGTCAACCCCTACAACTACCAGGACCATCTCTACGACAAGAGCCGCCCCGAAAACCTTGGCTTCCTCGAACGCTTCCGCGCCCTGCTCGACGAATATCCGGCGACGGCGGCGGTTGGCGAAGTCGGCGATTCGCAGCGCGGACTGGAGGTGGTGGCGGCCTATACCGCCGGCAGCAAGCGCGTGCACATGTGCTATTCATTCGACTTCCTGGCGCCCGAAAAGATCAGCGCGGCAAAAGTGCGTTCGGTGCTGGAAGCCTTTGGCGAGGTCGCCAGCGACGGCTGGTCGTGTTGGGCCTTCTCCAACCACGACGTGATGCGCACTGCCTCGCGCTGGGCGGCCGGCGAGGCCGACCAGACCGCTTATCTCAAGGTGATCTCGGCGCTGCTGATGTCGCTGCGCGGCTCGGTCTGCATCTACCAGGGCGAGGAACTCGGTCTTGGCGAAGCGGAATTGCAATTCGAGGATCTGCAGGACCCCTACGGCATCCGGTTCTGGCCGGAATTCAAGGGCCGCGACGGCTGCCGCACGCCGATGGTCTGGAATGGCGCCGACGGCAATGGCGGCTTCTCCACGGCAAAGCCCTGGCTGCCCGTGCCTGCCAAGCACCTTTCGCAGGCGGTCGATGTGCAGCAGGGCGACGACAACTCGCTGCTCGAACACTACCGGCGCTTTCTCGCTTTCCGCCGCCTGTATCCGGCGCTGGCCAAGGGCGAGATCGAGTTCATCGAAAGCCAGGGCAATACGGTCGCCTTCACGCGCCGCGAGGGCAATGAGCAGATCGTCTGCGCCTTCAATCTCGGCAGCCGACCGGCCGAAGTCAATCTCGGCGGACGCTCGCTGCAGCCCTTGCCGGGGCACGGGTTTTCGGGACAGACTGACGCCGGCTTTATCCGCCTCGACGGCTACGGCGCCTGGTTCGGGCGTGTCGACTGAATTTGCAATTCACTGGAGGGAACCCATGGCCGATGTCACGCTAAGGCAAGTGAAGAAATCATACGGCAATCTCAACATTCTCCATGGCATCGACCTCGACATAAAGTCGGGCGAGTTCATCGTCTTCGTCGGCCCTTCGGGCTGTGGCAAGTCGACCTTGCTGCGGTCGATCGCCGGGCTTGAGGAAATCACCTCCGGCGAGCTCAAGATCGACGGCGAGGTGGTGAACGACGTGCCGCCGTCGAAGCGCGGCATCGCCATGGTGTTCCAGTCCTATGCGCTCTATCCGCACATGACTGTCTACGACAACATGGCGTTCTCGATGAAGATCGGCAAGGAGAGCAAGGCCGAGATCGACAAGCGGGTGCGCCAGGCGGCGGAAATCCTGCAGCTGACCAAATATCTCGACCGCCTGCCCAAGGCGATGTCGGGCGGCCAGCGCCAGCGCGTCGCCATCGGCCGCGCCATCGTGCGCAACCCCAAGGTCTTCCTGTTCGACGAGCCGCTGTCGAACCTCGACGCGGCGCTGCGCGTCGCCACCCGCATCGAGATCGCCAAGCTCAAGGAATCGATGCCTGCTACAACGATGATCTACGTCACCCACGACCAGGTCGAGGCGATGACGCTGGCCGACCGCATCGTGGTGCTCAAGGAGGGCCATATCGAGCAGGTCGGCACGCCGATGGAGCTCTACAAGAGACCCGGCAATCTGTTCGTCGCCCAGTTCATCGGCTCGCCGGCCATGAACATCCTGCCGGCGACGATCGACAAATCAGGCGACCCGACCATCGTCAGTCATGTCGGCGGGCGCAAGGCGACGGTGCCGATCGCCACGCCGGCGTCGGTGAAGGGCGCTTCGGTGAGCTTCGGCGTGCGGCCGGAAGATCTGACGATCGCCACCGGTGCGGATTATCTTTTCGAGGGAACGGTGGATTATGTCGAGCAACTCGGCGAGGTCCAACTCGTCTATGTCGACATCGGCCGCGCCGACCTGCCGCTGGTCACCAAGCTGCCAGGCAATGTCGGGGTCAAGCGCGGCGCTGCGCTGCGCTTGAATGCCGATGCCGGCGACCTGCATATTTTCGATGCCGACGGACATTCATTCACGCTCCACAAAGCGGAAGCAAAGGCAGCCTGAGAGCAGCAGCCGAACTGATGGATGTTTGGTGACCCAAAAACGAGAGCGGCGGGCAAAGCCGCCACTCTTGTCCGTTCCGGTCGCTGTTAGAGCGACGTGCGTCCAAGTGGACGCACAAAGGTACGCTCCGACACTTTAACCCTGCGCATCGTGCTTTCCGAAAATCGGAACCGATTTTCGGGCCGATGCGCTAGCGGCCGAACAGGTTCCGGTCGCTGCCCTGCGGGGCGGACTTCTGTACGTCGCCCGACGAGTTGAGCAGCTTGTAGACCGGCGAACCGGTATTGCGTACCGAAGAAGTCTGCGTGTTGTCGACGTTGATGGTCGCCTGCTTGTTGATGTCGGTTCTGCCAAAGTTGTCGCTACCGGCAAAAGCGCCGCCCGCAGCAATCAAAAGCGCGGCGGCGGTAAGAACGATCTTCTTCATTTTCAAAACTCCTGGATTTTCTTGGTTCCGCCAGCCCGGCGGGCAAATGCCGCCGCCGCTGTTGGAACGAACTGTTAGTTGTTGCCGAACAGCTTACGGTCGCTGCCGTTGACGGGTTTCTCGTCAGCCGGAACCGGATTCTGCGCCGACGCCGAATTCCGAATCGAAGCCGTGTACGAGTTGCTGTCGACCGCAGCGGCCGGCTGGTTGGCGCCGTTCGATCCAAAGTTGTCGCTGCCGGCAAAAGCACTGCCGGAGATGGCCATAATGGCGGCGGTGGCAAGAATGAGCTTCTTCATTTCAAATACTCCTGAGTTCCTCAGATCCCGAGCGGCGGACCGCCACTTTGCTGTTTGGGACCAGCTGTTAATTGTTGCCGAAAAGGTTGCGGTCGGCGCCCTGGCCAACGGCCTGCTTTTCAGCGTGAGCCGGCGTCTGGACAGAGGCCGTATACGAGCTGTCGACCGCGACGGCCGGCTGGTTGGCGGCGTTGGACCCATAATGGTCGCTGCCGGCAAAGGCGCTGCCGGTGATGGCCAGAGCGGCGACGGCAGCAAGAGCGATCTTTTTCATTTTAGTACTCCAGTATCTTGGTCTTCAGTCCGTCTAGCGGCGTGTCTTGGGAGGATGCGCGCGTCGTTCGGACAGCCCCGATGTGGGAAGGCCATTCGGCGGATTCCAATCACGAAGTTGTTCCGTGTGGACCAAGAATCTACACCTTGAAATTGTACCAGAGGCATCTAGCACTATGGTTTTTATGGTTTGTTTTCAATATCTTATTCAAAATTAGCAATTCATGATTTGACGGATTGGCGAATTTGCGTTCACAGCGTGTTGCACGCATTGTCAACAGAAACGAACCGTTCGGTTCGATTTTAGAAGCGGCTAATAGTCACTTTTGTAAACTGTTAACCTTCCTGATCTCCGCCGCGGGTCGGATTCTATGTCACGGCAGCCGACAGTGGCCGCCGACAAAGTGGGGCTTCAGCCCTGCAGATATAAACCTGCAGGTTTCGCCGGCGGTGTCGCGCCGCATGGATACGATGTCGCTTTCATGCCGGCAGTCAGCCGGCCGGCATGATTAGATCACGCCATCTCAGGTGCCGCTTGGTGACGACGAAGCGGAGAATTGGGAAGCCAGTCAGAACCCGGCGCTGCCCCCGCAACGGTGGTGGAGTTCAAGTCGCAACGGGAGACCACTGGGCCACAAGCCTGGGAAGGTGTCGCGACGAGTCCGCAAGGACACTCCAGAGCCCGGAAACCAGCCCGAGATTTTCAGACTCGACTGATCGCGGTGGGCGGTCAAGAGGTGGATGATGCACGTCCGGCCCTGTCGCCGGCGTGCAAACGGTCCTCCCTCCATCACCACCAGTTCAGTCCTTACACGAGGACAGGACATGGACGCGCGCAACGACATGCTGAGGCTCTTGCACGGCCGCAGGCAAGGCTATTCGCTCGAGCAGCCCTTCTACACCGATCCAGATTTCTTCAAGCTCGACATGGAGCTGATCTGGTATCGCGACTGGCTGTTCATCGGCCACGATTGCGAGTTGCCGAAAGCTGGCAGCTATATCACCGCCCAGATCGGCGACTATCCGGTCGTGCTGGTCCGCGACCAGCAAGGCAAGATCAATGCCTTCCACAATTCCTGCCGGCATCGCGGCAGCCGTGTCTGCAATGCCGACAAGGGCACTGCGGCGAAGCTGGTCTGCCCCTATCACCAGTGGACCTACGAGCTGGACGGCCGGCTGTTGTTTGCTCGCCAGATGGCAGACGGCTTCGACAAGAGCCAGTTCAGCCTGAAGCCGGTGGCTTGCGAAAGCGTTGGCGGCTACATCTTTATCTGCCTGGCCAACGAGCCGGCCGATTTCGCGCCGATGCGCGCCATGATCGAGCCTTACCTCCTGCCGCACCGGCTGCGCGAGGCAAAAATCGCCTTCGAATCGACCATCGTCGAGAAGGGCAACTGGAAGCTCGTCTGGGAGAACAACCGCGAGTGCTACCATTGCGCCGGCAACCATCCGGAACTCTGCAAGACATTCCCGGAAGCGCCGACCGTGACCGGCGTGCAGGGCGCCGACAGCGATCCAGAGATGCTCGCGCACTGGGCGAAATGCGAGGCGGCGGGCTTGCCGAGCAAGTTCCGCATCGATCCGGCCGGGCAGTATCGCGCCACCCGCGCGCCGCTGCTGCACGACGCCGTCAGCTACACGATGACGGGAAGACGCGCGGTGAAGAAGAACCTTTCCGACAGCGTTTCGACCGACCGTATCGGCTCGCTGCTGCTCTATCACTATCCGACGAGTTGGAACCATATCCTCGGCGATCATGCCGTCACCTTCCGCGTGCTGCCGATCAGTGCCACGGAAACGGCCGTCACCACCAAATGGCTTGTCCACAAGGACGCGGTCGAAGGCGTCGATTACGACCTCGCCGAACTCACCCATGTCTGGACCGAGACCAACGACCAGGACCGTCGCATTGTCGAGGAAAACGCCTTCGGCATCCTGTCGCCGGCCTATGAGCCCGGCCCCTATTCGGAACTGCATGAGGGCGGCGTCATCCAGTTCGTCGAATGGTACGCCTCCTTCATCGGGCCGCGCCTTGCCGAGGCCGGGCGGCCGGCGCTGCGCAGCGTCGCCTGAACGAGGTCAAGGGGATGAATGCGATGACGGACCTTGGCCTCTACCGCCATCTCGACGAGATGGCGCCCTGGAACGACCGGCTCCAGGTGCTGGAAGTCATCGGCGTCAGCGACGAGGCGCCTGACGTGAAGACCTTCACCTTCCGCTCTGACAACCAGACCTGGTTCCGCTACAGACCGGGGCAGTTCGTGACGCTGGAACTGCCGACCACCGAGGGCCCGATGATGCGGACCTATACGCTGTCGTCCTCGCCGTCGAGGCCGTTCTCGATCGCGGTGACGGTGAAAGCGCAGGCCGGCAGCCTCGGCACCCGCTGGATGTTCGACAATCTGAAGCCCGGCGTTCACGTGAAGGCCTATGGGCCGGCGGGCGACTTTTCGCTGCACAGCCATCCAGCGGCCAAGTATCTGTTCATTTCGGCCGGCTCAGGCGTGACGCCGATGATGTCGATGCTGCGCTGGCTGAACGACTGCGCGCCATGGACAGATGTCGGCTTCGTCAACTGCGCGCGAAAGCCCGAGGAGATCATCTTCCGCAAGGAGCTCGAGCTGCTCGGCAGCCGCATGCCGGGCCTGACGCTCGGCTTCATGATCGAGGAGCGGTCCAGCCGTGAGGGCTGGTTCGGCCATATGGGCCGGATCGACGCGATACGGCTGCCGCTGCTGGCCCCCGATTTTCGCGAGCGCGAAATTTTCTGCTGCGGCCCCGACCCGTTCATGCGCGCCGTGCGGCAGATGCTGGAGGCGGCCGGCTTCGACATGGCCAACTACCATCAGGAGAGCTTTGCGGCCCCGGCGGTGGAGGAAATACCGGCCCCGTTCGGTTCGCCGGCGGAAGGTGGACCGGCAGAGAGTGGGGTCGAGGTACCTGCCGAGGCCGCAACACCGATCCGCTTTTCGCTTTCGGATATCGATGCCGAATGCGTTGCCGGCCAGACCGTGCTGCAGACGGCGCGCGCTTCGGGCGTACGAATTCCCGCAGCCTGCGAGTTCGGCCTGTGCGGAACCTGCAAGGTGAAAAAGGTCTCGGGCACAGTCGAGATGAGCCACAATGGCGGCATCCTCGATCACGAGATCGACGACGGCTTCATCCTTGCCTGCTGTTCGAAGCCGCTGACGGCGCTCGAGATCGACGCCTGACCGGGGAGCTTAAAGCGCGTCGCGGCTGAATGGATTCATGCGACGCGCTTTAAGTTATTGTTTTTATGCATGTCGTCATCGCAAAACCGCTGCACACTTTTGCGTGACATGCATTAAACCCCGTAGCGCTCGGTGCGGATGAGGCTTGCCGGAACGCCGGCATCGATCAGCGCCTGGGCGGCGGCCGACACGAACGCATTCGAGCCGCAGACAAAGGCGAACCTTGGCGGCGCGGGCAGCCGCAGCATCGATTGCTCCATCATCGCGGCATCGACCCGCCGCGAATAGTCTGACGGGCGCGGGGCGGCCTCGCGGGTCAGCGCCAACACCAGATCGAAGCCGTCCCGGCGATCGTGGACGTCGATCAGCTCGTCGCGAAAGATCACCTCGTCCCAGACCCGTGCGGAAAATACCAATGCCACGGGCACCGCCGATCTGCGCGCGCCGCGATGGCGGATCATCGCCATCAGCGGTACCACGCCGGACCCGCCGCCGACCAGCAGAAGCGGGCCGCCGTCGCTGTCGGACCAGACGAAGTGGCCGCCGAGCGGGCCGCGCAACTCGACCTCGTCGCCGACCGCCGCGATATCGTGGAAGAAGGGTGAGACCTCGCCATCATCGAGCCTTTCGATCGCCAGTTCGATCGTCTCGCCGGCTTCCGGCGCCGAGGCGATTGAGTAGGAGCGGCGCGCCTGATAGCCGTCCGGCGCCGTCAGCCTGACATCGACATGCTGCCCGGCACGATAGGCGAAGGGCCGCGACGGCTGGAGGAAAAAGCTGGTGACGCGCGGCGTGCGCTTTTCGATGCGGGCGATGGTCACCGTCTGCCAGGGCGACTGCGCCGCCGGCGCGTCGCTCATGGATCGCCCGTATAGCGCTGCTCGCGCCACGGGTCGCCATAGATGTGATAGCCGCGCAGCTCCCAGAAGCCGGGCTCGTCGCGCTCGGTGAACTGCAGGCCGTTCAGCCATTTGGCCGACTTCCAGAAATAGAGATGCGGAACCAGCAGCCGCGCCGGGCCGCCATGGTCCGGCGTGATCGGCTTGCCTTCGTAAAGCAGCGCCACCATTGCCTTGCCGGCAGTGAGATCCTGCGTCGGCACGTTGGTTGTATAGCCGTCGAAGGACAGCGCCAGCGTGAAGGCGGTCGGTGGCTCGATGCCGGCATCCGCCAGAATATCGTCGACCATCACACCCTGCCACGCCGTGTCGAACTTGGTCCACGCGGTGACACAATGGATGTCGCGCGTCATCTTGGTCAAAGGCAGCGCGTTGAACTCTGTCCAGTTCCACGTCTTGATCGGCCGCGGTCCGTGCTTGAGCGTGAACGACCAGTCCTCGGTGCGCACAGGCGGCGTCGGCCCGGCCGACAGCACCGGAAACCCTTGCTCGAGATACTGCCCCGGCGGGATACGCGCATCCGCATCCGTCGGGGGCTTTCGTCCTGAAGAGAAGCCGCGGGTGACCATCGAGACAATCCGTTTGCATCAGGCCGCCTGTCGGCCTTCACCAATGTTGTCAAAGATACTCTGGCGGGCAACCAGATTCTTGGCTTATGCGCCGTCTGTTCGCCTGAGATAACCGGTGGCGATCTCGCGCATCCGTTTGGCGTCGAAGCTTGGTCCATGGCCGCCATGGCCGATGCTGACAGGCAGATCGAGCAGCCGCTGCATGGTTCGGCGATAGGCTGATCGGTCGGAATCCGGCAGGTCGTCGATCAGCAAGGCGTCGTAGATGGCGTCGCCGGCGAAGAACAGGCCGTCGGCCTCATCGAACAGCGCGATCGAATCCGGCGAATGGCCGGGCAGATGCAGCACCCGGAATTGCCGGTCGCCAAGGTCGACCAGATCGCCCTCGTCAAGCGTCCGCGTCAGCGGCGCCGGCTGGATTCTGTATTCGGCCGCTCTCCAGGCCGGTGCCGGCAGCTTCGAGACGGCGCCGTCGAGATGATGAAACATGTGGGCGTAGGTGACGGCGTCATCCATGCTGTCGAATTGCGCAGCACTCATCCTCGGCCCGGCTCGCAGCGGGAATTCGTGCAGCGAGCCGACATGGTCGAGGTGGATATGGGTGGCGACGACGAGCAGCGGCTTGCCATCAGGCGTGTCGATCTCCGGCGCCAGCGGGCAAATCCCCATGCCGGTGTCGACAAGCAGGTCGACGTCGCGGCCGCGCAGATGCCAGATGTTGGCGCGCACGAAATCATGCACGAACGGCTCGGTCAGCATGGTTGTAACGGCGTCGACCTTCGTCTTGCTGAACCAATCATCCATCAGAGGGCCGGCATCAGACGAACGGTTCTCCAACCTTGTATTTTTCGGGAACCAGTCGCTTCAGATAGGCCATTCCTGCATCGGAGAGCTGATTGACCTCAGGCAGCATGAAATCGTCGGGCATGTGACGGGTCTTGCCGGCGACGTTTTTCAGCGGCACCTTGTTCAGCACGGTTTTCTCGCCGTCATATTGCAGTGCCACCGAGCCGCCGCCCTGTTCGGCGACAGCGACCGCAAAGACGCCGGCATCGAAGGCTTCCTGCGCATCGACGGCGTTGATGGCGCCGACATAGCCGCGCGGCATGTAGCCGAGCGCATCGACGCGGGCCCGCTTGCCCGGCAATCCTTCGGCCAGCGCGCGCTCGAGGGCGGCCGGCAGGTCGCTGCCCGACAGCTTGACGTTGCCATGCGCATCGCGCTCCAGTTTGTCCGGCGGGACAAGACTTTCGACCAGCGCCTTGCCGTCGGCGGTGCTGACGCCTTCGGAGACTGCGACGATGCAGCGCTTGTGGCGATCAAGCGTGGCGCGAACATCGTCGATGAAGGCCGCAGCCGAGAACGGACGCTCCGGCACATAGACGAGATGCGGGCCGCTGTCGGGATCAAGCTGCCATGCGGCGGCGGCGGCGGTGAGGAAACCGGCATGCCGCCCCATGACGATGCCGACATAGATGCCGGGCAGAGCACGGAAATCGAGGTCGACCGAGAGAAAGGCGCCGGCGACGAACTCGGCTGCCGAAATGAAGCCGGGCGTGTGGTCGTTCTCCTCGAGATCGTTGTCGATGGTTTTCGGCGCATGGACGAAAGCCATCTTGCCGCCGGCGGCGTCGGTCAGGATCTGCTGCGTGCCGGACGTGTCGTTGCCGCCGATATAGATGAAGGCATCGGCGCCAGCCTTCTTCAGGCCGTTGAGGATGATCTCGCAATAGGCCTCGTCAGGCTTGTCGCGCGTCGAGCCAAGCGCGGCGCTCGGCGTCGCCGCAATCAGCCGCAACCGGTCCTCAGGGATAGCCGAAAGATCGACATAGTTGCCGTCGCGGATGCCGCGCACGCCATGGATGGAGCCCAGGACCTTGGCGCCGGGATGCCGCCTGCGGATCTCGAGTGTGGCGCCCACCACCGTCTGGTTGATGACGGCGGTCGGGCCGCCGCCTTGCGCGATGACAAAAGTTCCGGACATGCTTCACGTCTCCCGAGCAGTGACTTTGCAGGGCACATTCGCCTGTCTTGCGAGATCGCGCAACGGGAGAGTCGAGCGGCCGCGTCAGCCGCCTCGAGTTCAGACGATGACCGGGAGGGTCAGACGACGACGACCGGGTTCTTCCTGGAGACGCGGCTGTAGAGGTCGATGATGTCCTGGTTGATCAGGCGAACGCAGCCCGACGACATCGCTTGGCCGATGCTCCACCATTCGGGCGAACCGTGGATGCGGTAGCCGGTGTCCTGGCCGTTCTGGTAGATGTACAGCGCACGCGCGCCGAGCGGGTTGTCGAGGCCGCCGGGCTGCCCGGCCTGCCATTTCACCAGTTCCGGCTTGCGGGCGATCATCTCGGCCGGCGGCCTCCAGGTCGGCCATTCCTTGCCGTACTGGATGTTGGCGCGGCCGGACCAGCGGAAGCCATCCTTGCCGATGCCGACGCCGTAACGGATAGCGTCACCGCCGGGCTGCACCAGGTAGAGCAGCCGCTCCTGCGAATGGACGACGATGGTGCCGGGCTGCTCGCCAGTCGGGTCGACGACGATCTGGCGGCGGAACTCCGGCTTGACCTTGAGGTAGGGTACTTCCGGCAGCGTGAAGCCGCCGTCGGTGACGGAGGCATACATCACACCAGGGCTGGTGATGTTCTTGTCGACGCTGATGCTCGGGCGGACAGGGGTGATCGCGCCGGTGGTGACGCCGTCGAGTTGCAGCGCCGACAGGTCGAGCGTCTGGCTGCAGCCGGCGACGCCGAGCAGCGCCAGCGCACCGGCGCCGGACAACACTGCGCGGCGGGAAAGCTGGATTTCGGAAATTTCGATTTCGTCGCCATCGTGCGGCGGCGTCAGACCTTGCGGCAACTCACGCATCTACCCAAACCCTACGCTGTCGGCGGGAAACACGGTCCGGCCGGATAGAGTGCATTTTCACCAATCATGGTTGAAAAAGCGTGAAGAACCGTCGCCTGATGTTAGGGGCATTTTCGATTTTTGCCCCTTTACATCTTTGTGAGCCCAAGGATTTATCCTCTTCTTGGAGCTCAAGGAGACGAACATGTCCTTCGAAAACTGGGCCGCCTTTGCCGCCGCCTCGACGATCCTTCTTGTCATTCCCGGCCCGACCATCCTTCTGGTCGTATCCTATGCGCTCGGCCAGGGCTGGCGCACCGCGCTGCCGATGGCGGTCGGCGTGGCGTTTGGCGATTTTACCGCGATGACGCTGTCGATGCTTGGCATCGGCGCGCTGCTGGCGGCGTCGGCCACCGTGTTCACGGTGCTGAAGGTGGTCGGCGCCGGCTATCTGATCTATCTCGGCATAAAGCTGTTTCGCGCCGGCGGCACGCTCAAGGCCGAGCCGCGCCTGGACGCGGTGTCCTCGGCCAAGATGATGGCGCATGCCTGGCTGGTCACCGCGCTCAATCCGAAAAGCATCACCTTCTTCGTCGCCTTCCTGCCGCAGTTCCTCGACCGGCATGCCGATTTCTGGACGCAGATGCTGATCTTCGAGACGACTTTCCTGGCGCTCGCCTTCGCCAATGCCTTCGGTTACGCGCTGATCGCCGCAAGGGCACGCAACGTCGTTCGCAACCCGAAGGCGATCCGCATCTTCAACCGCACTGGCGGCACGCTGCTGGTCGGCGCCGGCATCGCCACAGTGGCGATGCGCTCGGGCAATTGAGGACATGACGTGGCAGTCAGGGACGCATTCGGGCTGACGTTTTCGGGCGCGACGGAGGCCGGGTTCTCGTCCTACAGCCAGGCCGTGCGCGAACTGCAATGCTTCATCGGCGACCCGGTCGGCTCGGTCGATCGCGCCATCGCCGAGGATCCCGGCTTCGTCATGGCGCATGTGTTCAAGGGCTATCTCTTCGGCCTCGCCACCGAGCGCGAGGCGACAGCCGTGGCCAAGACATGCCATGAGGCGGCACTGCCGCTTGCCGCCACGCCGCGCGAGCAGGCGCATGTCGCAGCACTTGGCCATCTTGCCGCAGGACGCTGGCATGAAGCCGCCCGTCTGCTCGAGGATATCGCCATCGAGTTTCCACTCGATGCGCTGGCGCTGCAGACCGGGCACCAGATCGATTTCTTCACCGGCAATGCCCGCATGCTGCGCGACCGCATCGGCCGCGCGCTGCCATCGTGGCAAAGCGGGATGCCGGGCTACCACGCCGTACTCGGCATGCAGGCGTTCGGACTGGAGGAAATGGGCGACTATGCGCGCGCCGAAAAGCTTGGCCGCATGGCAGTCGACATCGAGCCGCGCGACGGCTGGGCGCAGCACGCCGTCGCCCATGTCATGGAAATGCAGACCCGGCAAAGGGACGGCATCGCTTGGATGCGCGCCAACCCCGACGCGTGGACGCGTGAAAGCTTCCTGAAAGTGCATAATTGGTGGCATCTGGCGCTGTTCCACTATGATCTCGGCGAGACCGACGAGGCGTTGGCGCTCTATGACGGCCCAATCTACGGCGAACACTCGACGCTGGCGCTCAACATGGTCGACGCCTCGGCGATCCTGTGGCGGCTGCATCTCGGCGGCGTCGATGTCGGCGGCCGCTGGGCGGCCCTCGCCGCCAACTGGGCCAAGGCCAGCGCCGGCAACTATGCCTTCAACGATGCCCACGCAATGATGGCCCTCGTCGGCGCCGGCCAGGAAGCGCCGGCTCGCACCTTGCTCGAAACACAGCGCGAGGCCATGCACGCCAACGACGACAACGCCGCCTTTACCCGGGATGTCGGCTACCCCCTGGCGCTCGCCATCAAGGCGTTCGGCGACGGCAATTTTGCCGAGACGGTCCGCCTGATCCGACCCATCCGGGCGATCGCCCACCGCTTCGGCGGCAGTCATGCGCAGCGCGACGTCATCGACCTGACGCTGATCGAGGCGGCGCTGCGGTCGGGCGACCGTGCGTTGGCTAGGGCACTTGCCGCGGAACGCGCGCTGGCGCGGCCCGCCAACCCGCTCTCGGCGCTGCTTTCGCGGCGCGCTGCCGATTGGTCGGAGAATTGACCGCAGGCGGATCTTGTCTTAAAAACTGCCAAGTCAGATTTTTTCGAGATCCGAAAAAATTAATGGCAATGGGAGGACACCATGTATCTCGGCCTCGATCTGGGCACGTCGGGCGTCAAGGCGCTGTTGATCGATGCCGGGCAGAGCATCATCGGCTCCGGCCACGCGTCACTCGACGTGTCGCGGCCGCACCCCGGCTGGTCGGAGCAGAACCCCGCCGAGTGGATCCGCGCCTGCGAGGAAGCGATCGCCGAGCTCAAGGTTTCTCATCCAGAACAGCTCGCCGCCGTGAAGGGCATCGGCCTCTCCGGCCAGATGCATGGCGCTACATTGCTCGATGCCGGCGACCAGGTGCTGCGCCCCTGCATCCTGTGGAACGACACGCGCAGCCATGCCGAGGCGGCCAAGCTCGACGCCGACCCGCGCTTTCGCAAGCTGACCGGCAACATCGTCTTTCCCGGTTTCACCGCGCCAAAGCTGGTCTGGGTGAAAAACAACGAGCCGGATATTTTCGCCAAGCTGACAAAGGTCTTGCTGCCGAAGGACTTCCTGCGGCTCTGGCTCACCGGCGAGCATGTTTCGGAGATGTCGGACTCGGCCGGCACGTCCTGGCTCGATGTCGGCAAGCGAGGCTGGTCATCCGACTTGCTTTCCGCCACGTCGCTCGATGAGAAGCAGATGCCGTCACTGGTCGAAGGCACTGAGAAGGCCGGCGCGTTGCGCAGCGAACTGGCCTCGAAATGGGGGATGCAGGCGGGCATCCCGATCGCTGGTGGCGCCGGCGACAATGCGGCGTCGGCTTGCGGCATGGGCACGGTCGCCGCCGGCCAGGCCTTTGTCTCGCTTGGTACGTCAGGCGTGCTGTTTGCCGCCAATGCGTCCTATCTGCCCAACCCGGAAAGCGCGGTGCACACATTCTGCCACGCGCTGCCCGACACCTGGCACCAGATGGGCGTCATCCTGTCGGCAACCGATTCGCTCAACTGGCTGTCCGAGATTTCAGGCAAAGGCGCCGGCGAGCTGACCGCCGAGCTCGGCGATACGCTGAAGGCGCCGACCGGCGTGTCCTTCCTGCCCTATCTCTCGGGCGAGCGCACCCCGCACAATGATGCGGCCATTCGCGGCTCGTTTACCGGGCTTGCGCATGAATCGAGCCGCGCCGTGTTGACCCAGGCCGTGCTGGAGGGCGTGGCTTTCGCCTTCCGCGACAGTCTCGAAGCCCTGGCCAAAGCCGGCACGACGCTGACGCGGGTGACGGCGATCGGCGGCGGCTCGCGCTCGCACTACTGGCTAAAGGCAATCGCTACCGCGCTCGGCCTGCCCGTCGACATTCCCGCCGACGGCGATTTCGGCGCCGCCTTCGGTGCAGCGAGGCTTGGCCTGATCGCGGCGACGGGCGCCGATCCGCTCAGAGTGTGCACGGCGCCGGCCACCGATGCCACAATCGAGCCGGTCGCCGCGCTAAGCAACGCCTATGCGGATGCCTATCAGCGCTACCGCTTGCTTTACCCGGCTATCAAGGCGGCCACGGCGTGAGTGGTTTCCCACCCCCGCCGCGGCCCGAGATCACCTCACTGTGCCGGGACCTTGTCGAGAAAGCCGGTGACGCTTTTCAGGCGGCCATTCTCGATGACGCCGATGTCGGTGCCTTCGATGACGGAATCGGTGCCTTCCGGCCCGAGATTCCACGAGAAGCGGATCGTGTCGTCAAACCCATCCGGCTTGCCCTTCAGCGAAAACCGGAACCCGGCAAAACGTTTTTGGACACCATCGATCAGTGCGGCGAGGCCATTGTGGCCGTCTCCCTGCACGATCGGATCGCGGTAGCTGATGTCATCGGTGAAGGCCGCCTTGAGCAAGGCTTGCCGGCGCGCGGCATCGCTCTCGTTCCATGTGGCGATGTAGTTTTCGGCGATCGTGTTGAGGTCGGTCATGGTCTGTCTCCGTTGTTGATTGGCTTTGACATGACCTTTTTCATCCAGCGCCAGCGCGAAACCAATTACGCCTGAGGTAATCAGGACCGAACCCTGCGAGAGGACTGACAGACATGACCAGCGGCTTTTTCGGCGACATCCAGAAGATCAAATACGAGGGGCCGGATTCGACCAATCCGCTGGCCTACCGGTTCTACAATCCCGATGAAATTGTCGCCGGCAAGCGGCTGGAAGACCATTTGCGCTTTGCCGTCGCCTACTGGCATTCCTTCGCCTGGCCGGGCGGCGATCCGTTCGGCGGCCAGACCTTCGAGCGGCCGTGGTTCGCCGAGGCCGGTGGCACCGACACGATGGAACTGGCCAAGCTCAAGGCCGATGTCGCCTTCGACATGTTTTCGCTGCTGGGTGTTCCCTATTTCTGCTTCCACGATGCCGATATGCGGCCGGAGGGAAAAGACTTTTCTGAAAGTGTCGCGCGGCTCGACGAGATATCAGACTATTTTGCGGCGAAGATGAAAAAGACCGGGGTCAAGCTGCTTTGGGGCACGGCCAACCTGTTCTCCAATCGCCGCTTCATGGCGGGAGCCGCCACCAATCCCGACCCGGACGTCTTTGCCTATGCGGCAGCGACGGTCAAACACTGCATCGACGTCACCAAGCGGCTGAAGGGCGAGAATTATGTGCTGTGGGGTGGCAGGGAAGGCTATGAGACGCTGCTCAACACCGACCTTGCCCGCGAACAGGAACAGGCCGGCCGCTTCCTCAACCTGGTCGTTGACTATAAGCACCGGATCGGCTTCAAGGGCACCATCCTGATCGAGCCGAAGCCGCAGGAGCCGACAAAGCACCAGTACGACTATGATGTCGCCACGGTCTACGGCTTCCTGAAGCGCTTCGGGCTGGAGAAGGAGGTCAAGCTCAACATCGAGCAGGGCCATGCGATCCTGGCCGGCCATTCCTTCGAGCATGAACTGGCGCTGGCCAATGCGCTCGGCATCTTCGGCTCGATCGACATGAACCGCAACGACTACCAGTCGGGCTGGGACACCGACCAGTTCCCCAACAACGTGCCGGAGATGGCATTGGCCTATTATCAGGTCCTGCAGGCCGGTGGCTTCAAGACCGGCGGCACCAATTTCGACGCCAAGCTTCGGCGACAGTCGCTCGATCCGCAGGATCTGCTGATTGGCCATATCGGCGGCATGGATTGCTGTGCACGCGGCCTCAAGGCCGCTGCTAAAATGGTGGAGGACAAGGCGCTGTCGGGACCGTTGGCCGAGCGCTATGCCGGCTGGAATTCGGCCGAGGCCAAGGCGATGCTTGCCGGCAAGCGGACGCTGGAGGAGATCACCGAGCGCGTCGTCAAGAAGAAGATCGAGCCGCAGCCGAGATCCGGCCGCCAGGAACTGCTCGAGAATATCGTCAACCGGTACGTCTGAGGTGCCGCACCGACGGGTCTGTTGACCGACCCGCCGGCCCGGAACAGCTTTGCGCGAGGGCGGAACCGACGACAAGGTTTTGCCTCGCACCGCCCCTCAATCGCCTCGCTCTTGCCTTCAAACAGCCGTCACGAATCTCGTATATGTGGTTCGTGGCGGGAACAGAAAGAAGGAGGCGAAACGATATGCAGCACGAACGCGAAATCGACGCCCTGCTCTCATCTGGCGAGGGATCGATCATCGACCGGCTGATGGCGCTGCCGCATCCGAAGGATGGCGCGCGCGGTGCAAACGAATGGGACCGCGCGGTCGCCAGCCGCTTCGAGACCCACCTTGCGAGACAGATGCGCTCGCAGATCGACGGCAAAAGCGACCGCCAGGACGCTGCCTGATCCCGACTATCTCCTGCGCAGCCTGACCGGCGCTTCGCCGAAAGCCCTTGAGAACGCCCTGGAAAATGCCGCGGCGGACGAGAACCCCGTTCGCCCGGCAATATCGGCCATGGCCACGCGCGTGTCGACCACCAGCCGGCGCGCTGCACCCAGCCGCAGCCTGAGATAATAGGCGCCCGGCGTCTCGCCGATCGACTTGCGAAAGATGCTTTCCAGCGTACGTGCCGTCACCCCGGCACGCTTTGCCACCGCGGCGATGGTCAAGGGCTGGTCGACGTGGGTTTCCATCAGCCGGATGGCTTGCGCAAGCCGCGGATCGTAGCCGTCGAGGCGGCCGAGCGAGACCAAAGGCTGCGCGTCGGTCGCGGCGCGTGCCTGGTCGTAGATGAAGACGCTTGCCACATCGAGCGCGACCGCCATGCCGAGCCGCGTGCGGATCAGATGCAGCATCAGGTCGAAGGTCGGCGAAGCGCCACCGGAGGTGAAGACCGGCCCGTCGATGACATAGCGGTCGGGGCGAACGTCGACTTCGGGAAAGGCCGAGGAGAAGTCCTCCATGTCCTCCCAATGGGTGGTGGCGCTGCGCCCTTCCAGCAGACCGGCGCGGGCGACCAGCCAGGTACCGGCTTCGACGCCGCCGCAGGCGCGTGCGGCGCGCCCCGCTCGGCGCAGGCCGGCAAGCAGGGCCGACGTGGCATAGTTCTGCGTGCCGAAACCGGCGACGACGACAAGCACATCCGTCGTATCCGCCGCATCGAAGCGGCCGCTGACCGCAACCGGCAGGCCGCATGTGGTGACCGGCGCTTCGCCGGTCACCGAAACCAGCCTGAAATCGAACAGCGTCTCGCCGGCAATACGGTTGGCGGCGCGCAGCGGATCGACGGCCGAGGCCACACACATGATCGACGACCCGGAAAACACCAGCAGCGTCACCTTGAGCGGCAACCGTTCGGCGCGAAAGATCGACGACTTTTCGTTTTTCATCATACGCACTTCGTAAAATGCAAAACAGTTTCCGGCAAGTCAGGCATTGTTGCCATCTGTTCGATTGGGTCCATGTTTGATCGGGACCATCTGTGCTGATTGGGAGAAAAGTCGATGCCGCTTGCGATGAACCGTGAGGTCTTCATTACCTGTGCCATAACCGGGTCCGGCAGCTCGCAAGACCGCAGCCCGCATGTGCCGCGCTCGCCCAAGCAGATCGCCGATTCGGCCATCGACGCGGCAAAGGCGGGTGCCGCGATCGTCCACTGCCATGTGCGCGACCCCGAAACCGGCAGGCCGCGCCGCGACGTGCAGCTTTATCGCGAAGTGACCGAGCGCATCCGTGCGGCAGACGTCGACGTGGTGCTGAACCTGACCGCCGGCATGGGCGGCGACATGGTGTTCGGCTCGCCAGAAAACCCGCTGCCGCTGAACGAGAAAGCCACCGATATGGGCGGCGCCACCAACCGCGTGGAACATGTGCGCCAGTGCCTGCCGGAGATCTGCACGCTCGACTGCGGCACCATGAATTTCGCCGAGGCCGACTATGTCATGACCAACACGCCAGGCATGCTGCGCGCCATGGGCGGCATGATGACGGCGCTTGGCGTCAAGCCGGAGATCGAGGCCTTCGACACCGGCCATCTGTGGTTTGCCAAGCAACTGGTCGAGGAAAAGGTGCTGGACCCGGATGCTCTCGTGCAATTGTGCATGGGCGTGCCATGGGGCGCGCCGGACGATCTCAACACTTTTATGGCGATGGTCAACAATGTGCCGTCAGGTTGGACCTGGTCGGCGTTCTCCATCGGCCGCAACCAGATGGCCTATGCCGCCGCCGCGGTGCTGGCCGGCGGCAATGTCCGCGTCGGGCTCGAGGACAATCTCTGGCTCGACAAGGGCGTGCTGGCAACCAATGCGCAGCTGGTCGAGCGGGCGGTCAGCATCGTGTCGAACATGGGCGCAAGGGTCATCGGCCCCGATGAAGTGCGCAAGAAGCTCAATTTGACAAAGCGCGCGCCGCTTTGAACAAGCAATCGGTAGGGAGGAGCCGCCGATGAAGACCGTGAAATTCACCGCAATGAAGGATGGCGACCGCGACGATTACGCGTTCCTCACCGAGCACGAGATCGACTATGCGGCGAAGACCGGCGAACGGCTGCTTGACGCGCTTGTCCAACTCGACGAAGGCCTGTCCGGCTATAAGATCACCCGGCTCGGCCATTCGCTGCAGGCGGCGACGCGCGCATGGCGCGACGGCGCCGACACCGACTGGATCGTCTGCGCCCTGCTGCACGACATCGGCGACGTCTACGCACCGTACAATCACGACGAATATGCAGCTTCGGTCCTAAAACCTTTCGTGCGCGAGCAGTGCACCTGGGTTGTGGAAAAGCACGGCGACTTCCAGCGCCTCTATTACGCCCACCATCTCGGCGGCAATCCGCATGCGCGCGACCGTTTCGCCGGCCACCTTTATTTCGACGATTGCGACCAGTTCTGTGAGCGCTGGGACCAGTCGAGCTTCGACCCCGACTACGAGACGTTGCCGATCGACTTCTTCCGGCCCTTCGTGCTCGAGGTGTTTGCGCGCAGGGCCTATGACCCCACCGTGATCCGCGCCGGCGAGCGCGTGCCTCTCATCGACCTGGAAAAAGCCAGGACAAGAACCGGAGCTTCCGCATGAGCATCATCACCAAGGCAGCTGCAATCGGCGGCGGCGTCATCGGCGCCGGCTGGGTGGCGCGGCTGCTCTTGAACGGCATCGACGTGTCGATTTTCGACCCCGACCCCGAAGCCGCGCGCAAGGTCGGCGAAGTGATGAAAGGCGCGCGCCGCGCCTACAAGCAGATGCTGCCCGACGGCCTGCCAAAAGAAGGCAAATTGGCCTTTGCCAAGACCATTGCCGACGCCGTCGCCGATGCCGATTTCATCCAGGAAAGCGTGCCGGAACGGCTCGACCTGAAACACCGCGTGCTGGCCGAGATCGACCTCTATGCCCCGGCCAATGCCATCGTCGGCTCCTCGACCTCCGGCATCAAGCCGACCGACATGCAGGTGGCGATGAAGAAGCATCCGGAACGGCTGGTCGTCGGCCATCCATTCAACCCGGTCTATTTGCTTCCGCTGGTCGAGATCGTCGGCGGCGAGCAGACCTTTCCCGAGGCGATCGAGGTCGCCAAGGAGATGTACGCCTCGATCGGCATGAAACCGGTGGTGATCCGCAAGGAGATCGAGGCGTTCGTCGGCGACCGCCTGCTGGAGGCGGCATGGCGCGAGGCGCTGTGGCTGATCAAGGACGGCATCTGCACGGTCGAGGAACTCGACGACATCATGCGCTATGGCTTCGGCCTGCGCTGGGCGCAGATGGGCATGTTCCAGGTCTACCGCGTCGCCGGCGGCGAGGCCGGCATGCGCCATTTCATGGCGCAGTTCGGGCCGTGCCTGAAATGGCCGTGGACCAAGCTGATGGATGTGCCGGAGTTCAACGACGAACTGGTCGACCTGATCGCCACGCAGTCGGACGATCAGGCGGATGGCCTGTCGATCCGCGAGCTCGAAAAGATCCGCGACGACAATCTGGTCGCCATCATGGATGCGCTCTCGAAGCAGAACAAAGGCAGGGGCTGGGGCGCCGGCGCCTTGCACAAGGACTATACCAAGCAGCTCGCCAAGCTTGCGGCGAAGAAGCCCACCGCCTCCAGGGCGGCCGAGAAGGCCAAGGCCGAAAAGCCGAAGAAAAAGAAGAAAGGCTGAGACCATGGATTTTGGCCTCTCCGAGGAACAGAAACTGATCGTCGAGACGACGCGCGCCTTCGTCGAGAACGAGCTTTACCCGCATGAGCGCGAGGTGGAGCGCACCGGCGTGCTGCGCCGCGAGCTGATCGATGAGATCAAGGCCAAGGCGATCGAAGCCGGGCTCTATGCCGCCAACATGCCTGCGGAGGTCGGTGGCGCCGGCCTCGATACGGTGACCTGGCTGCTTTACGAGAAGGAGCTCGGCCGCGCCAATTACGCACTGCACTGGACCTGCGTGGCGCGGCCATCCAACATCCTCTTGGCCGGCACGCCGGAGCAGCGCGAAAAGTATCTCTATCCCTGCATTCGCGGCGAGAAGTGGGATTGCCTGGCGATGACCGAGCCGGGTGCCGGCTCCGATCTGCGCGGCATGAAGGCAACCGCAGTGCAGGACGGCGACGACTGGGTGCTGAACGGCACCAAGCACTTCATCAGCCATGCCGATCTTGCCGATTTCGCCATCGTCTTCATGGCTTCGGGCGAAGAGGAGACGCCGCGTGGAAAACGCAAGAAGATCACCGCCTTCTTCGTCGACAAGGGCACCAAGGGTTTTACGGTGCGTGACGGCTACCGCAACGTCTCGCACCGCGGCTACACCAACGCCATCCTCGAATTCGACGATTGCCGGCTACCCGGAGCCCAGGTTCTGGGCGAGGTCGACAAGGGTTTCGACGTCGCCAATTCGTGGCTTGGCGCAACCCGCCTGCAGGTCGGCGCGACCTGTCTCGGCCGGGCCGAGCGGGCGCTTGGCCACGCCATCGAATACGCCGCGCAGCGCCAGCAGTTCGGCCAGCAGATCGGCAAGTTCCAGGGCGTTTCATTCAAGCTTGCCGATATGGCGACCGAACTGAAAGCGGCCGACCTGATGGTGTTCGAAGCCGGCTGGAAGTACGATCAGGGCACCGTCACCGATCAGGACATGGCCATGGCCAAGCTGAAGGCCACCGAAATGCTTGCCTTCGTCGCCGACGAGGCGATCCAGATCCATGGCGGCATGGGGCTGATGGATGATCTGCCGCTGGAACGCATCTGGCGCGACGCCCGCGTCGAGCGCATCTGGGAAGGCACGTCGGAAATCCAGCGCCACATCATTTCACGGGCGCTGCTGCGCCCGTTCGGGGGCTGATAAATGCACAAACTTGAGCGCCTCTTGCGCCCGCGAACGATCGCCGTGTTCGGCGGCGCGCAGGCCGCCGCCGTCGTCGCGCAGTCGATCAAGATGGGCTTTGCCGGCGAGATCTGGCCGGTGCACCCGACCAAGGATGAAGTCGCTGGCCGCAAGGCCTACCGCTCGGTGGCCGACCTGCCCGGCGCGCCCGACGCCGCCTTTGTCGGCGTCAACCGGCATTTGACCATCGAGGTGGTCAAGGCGCTGGCCGAACGCGGCGCAGGCGGCGCCGTCTGCTTTGCCGCCGGCTTTCTCGAGACCGAGGCTTATGACGAGCATGGCGAGCGATTGCAGGCGGAACTGGTCGCTGCGGCGGGCCAGATGCCGATCATCGGGCCGAACTGCTACGGCCTGATCAATTATGCCGATGGCGCGCTTTTATGGCCCGACCAGCATGGCGGCATCAGGCTGGCCGAGGGTGGCCGCGGGGTCGCCATCATCACCCAGTCGTCGAACATCGCCATCAACATGACGATGCAGAAGCGCGGCCTGCCGATCGCCTTTCTGATGACCGCCGGCAACCAGGCACAAACCGGCCTTTCGGAAATGGCGCTCGGCCTGATCGAGGACGATCGGGTCACTTCGCTCGGCCTGCATATCGAGGCGTTCGATTCGGTAGCCGGCTTCGAAAGGCTGGCCGCGCGGGCGCGAGAGCTGAAGAAACCGATCATCGCCATGAAGGTTGGCCGCTCCGAGCAGGCGCGGCAAGCAACGGTGTCGCATACCGCGTCGCTGGCCGGCTCGGACGCTGCCTCGGGTGCCTTCCTGAAGCGGCTCGGCATCGCCCGCGTCGATTCCATCCCTGCCTTCATCGAGGCGCTCAAGCTGCTGCACGTCACCGGCCCCCTGCCCGGCTACCGGCTGTCGTCGATGAGCTGTTCGGGCGGCGAGGCGTCTGTCATGGCCGACAGCGCCGAAGGCCGCTGGGTCAATTTCCCGGCGCTGACCGACACCCACCGCGCCCACGTCAAATCGACGCTCGGGCCGCTGGTTGCGGTGGCCAACCCGCTCGACTACCACACCTTCATCTGGAACAACGAGCCGGCGATGACCGCCACCTTCACCGCCATGGTGTCGGGCGGCTTCGACCTCAACATGCTGGTGCTCGATTTCCCGCGCCCCGACCGCTGCTCCGACACCGACTGGTGGACGACGCTGCGCGCCTTCGAATCGGCGCTGAAGACCAACAAGGCGCAGGGCGCGATCGTCTCCTCGCTGCCGGAGAACCTGCCTGAGGAATACACCGCCGGGCTGATGGCACGCGGCATGGTGCCGTTGTTCGGCATTTCCGAGGCCATGGACGCCGCCCAGGCGGCCGCCTTCATCGGCTGGGCCTGGCGCGAGCCGCAGGCGCAGCCGATCGACACCTCCGCTTCCGGGGCGCCGGCCGGCGACCATGTCACGCCTGATGAGGCCGAGGCGAAAGCGCGGCTGATCGAGGCCGGGCTCCCCGTGCCGAGGGGTGAACGCGCCGGCAATGCGGTCGAGGCGGTCATCTCCTCGATGGCGCTCGGTTTTCCGGTTGCGCTGAAGGCTTTGGGCGTCACCCACAAATCCGAGCTTGACGCGGTTCGGCTCAACCTCAGGGACGCCGAATCCGTCAGCACGGCCGCCCATGATCTCGATGCGCTCGGCACCGGCCTCTATGTCGAGCGCATGGTGCGCGACGGCGTCGCCGAACTGCTCGTCGGCTTCACCCGTGACCCGATGTTCGGCGCGGTGATGACGCTGGGCACCGGCGGCGTGCTGGTCGAGCTGCTGCGCGACAGCGTCACGCTGATGCTGCCGGCGACCCGCGACGACATCGAGGCGGCATTGCGCGGGCTCAAATTGTTCCCGCTGCTCGAAGGCTATCGCGGCCGGCCCAAGGCCGATCTCGCGGCGGCCATCGAGGCGATATCAGGCATCGCCGCCTTCGTGCAGAAAAATGCCGGCGAGATCGAGGAGCTCGACATCAACCCGCTGATCGTCTGCGCGCAAGGCAAAGGCGCCTGGATCGCCGACGCGCTGCTGGTGCTTGGAGAAAACTAGAATGTCTGACGTCATCACCACCCGCCGCGAGGGCACCATCCTCGAAGTCACGCTCGATCGGCCCAAGGCCAACGCTATCGACCTCAACACCTCGCGGCTGATGGGCGAGACCTTCAAGGCGTTCCGTGACGATCCGGATCTGCGGGTCGCCATTGTCAAGACCGCCGGCGACAAGTTCTTCTGCGCCGGCTGGGACCTGAAAGCCGCGGCCAGCGGCGATGCTGTCGACGGCGACTATGGCGTCGGCGGGTTCGGCGGGCTGCAGGAGCTGCGCGATCTCAACAAGCCGGTCATCGCCTGCGTCAACGGCATGGCGGTCGGCGGCGGCTTCGAGCTGGCGCTGTCCTGCGACCTCATCTACGCGTCGGATCACTCCTCCTTTGCGCTGCCGGAAATTCGCGCCGGCACGCTGGCCGATGCAGCGACGATCAAGCTGCCGAAGCGCATTCCCTATCATGTCGCCATGGACCTTTTGTTCACCGGCCGCTGGATGGATGTCGCCGAAGCGCATCGCTGGGGTCTGGTCAACGAGGTTCTGCCCAAGGAGAAGCTCGAGGATCGCGTCTGGGAGATCGCACGACTGCTCGCCGGCGGTCCGCCGCTGGTCTTTGCCGCGATCAAGGAGACGGCGCGGATCGCCGAAGCACTCACCTTCCAGGACGCGATGAACCGGGTGACGCGCCGCCAATTGGCGACGGTTGACGCACTGTACGGCTCGGAGGACAATCTCGAGGGTTTTCGCGCCTTTGCCGAAAAGCGCGACCCGGTGTGGAAGGGGAAGTGAAGGTATCGCGGAGATGATGGCGATCCGGCCCACCCCCCTCTGGCCTACCGGGCATCTCCCCCGCAAGGGGGGAGATTGGCAGCTTCGGCCATACATCCCATCCTGCGACGTTGAAGATTGGCGAAAGCCGACACGATATCCGATCTCCCCCCTTGCGGGGGAGATGGCCGGCAGGCCAGAGGGGGGTGCCCAGGCTCAACCTTGGCAGCCCATCCAGCGTCCATGACCGACTACAAAAAACTCATCAACGCCGAGACCTGGGCCTTCATCGAGCGGACCAATTCCTATTTTCCGCCTGATGCGATCGACTACACCATCGATCAGCAGCGCGACATCTACGACCGCATGTGCCGTGAATTCTCTGCCGGCCACCCAGACAACGTTACGGCGGAGACCACCGCCATTGCCACGCCTTCGCATCCCATCCCGATCCGCATCTACCGCACACCCGCGCCGGAAGCGGCGGCGATGGTGCTTTATTTCCATGGCGGCGGTTATATCCTCGGCGGGCTCGACAGCCATGACGACCTCTGCGCCGAGCTTTGCAGCCGCACCGGCTATGAGCTGGTTTCGGTCGATTACCGGCTGGCGCCGGAACATCTGCATCCGGCCGGCTTCGACGATGCCATCAGCGCCTTCGAATGGGCGGCGACGACCTACAAGCGCCCGATCCTGCTTTGCGGCGACAGCGCCGGCGGCAATCTTGCCGCCGCGGTCAGCCATGCGACGCGCGGCCATGCACGAAGGCCGATCGGCCAGGTTCTGATCTATCCCGGCCTTGGCGGCGACCGCTCGCAAGGCTCTTACGTGACCCATGCCGAGGCGCCGATGCTGACGGTCCGCGACCTCGATTTCTACACGAATACCAGGACCGGCGGCGAAGACCGCACCGGCGATCTCACGCTGTCGCCGCTGGCCGATGCCGATTTTGCCAATCTGCCGCCGACTGTGCTGATCACCGCCCAATGCGACCCGCTGTCGTCAGACGGCGAGGCCTATCGCGACCGCCTCGTCGCGGAGGAGGGTCACGCCTACTGGTTCGAAGAGCCGGGGCTGGTGCATGGCTATCTCAGAGGCCGGCACACGGTCGGTCGTGCGCGCTCGAGCTTTACCCGGATCGTTGACGCGGTATCGGCTCTGGGACGCGGCGAATGGATCTGGTGAGGGTCCTACCCCACTGCCCGCGACGCCGCCCGGCCGGCGCCGCGGCCTGAAAAAATGCAGCCGCCAAGAAACGTCCCTTCCAGCGCCGCATAGCCATGCATGCCGCCGCCGCCGAAACCGGCGGCTTCGCCGACCGCGTACAATCCCTCGACCGGCTGGCCATCGGTACCCAGGACACGGCTGTCGAGATCGGTCTGCAAGCCGCCCAGCGTCTTGCGGGTCAGGATGTTGAGCCTGACCGCGATCAGCGGCCCATTGGCAGGGTCGAGCATCTTGTGCGGCTTGGCCGTGCGGATCAGCCGGTCGCCGAGATAGGCTCGGGCGCCGCGCAAGGCGGTGATCTGCATATCCTTGGAGAACGGATTGTCGAGCTGCCGGTCACGGGCGCGGATTTCGTGCTCGACCTGCGCCAGTTCGAGCAGCGGCTCGCCGCCGACAAGCGCGTTCATGCGGGCGACCAGCGCCGGCAAACCAGGCTCGACGATGAAATCCTCGCCCTTCTCCATGAACGCCTTTACCGGACCGGGAACGCCCGATGTGGCGCGGCCAAGCACCTGGCGCCAGCTTTTTCCGGTGAGGTCGGGGTTCTGCTCGGAGCCCGACAGCGCGAACTCCTTCTGGATGATCTTTTTGGTCAGGATGAACCAGGAATAATCGAAGCCGGTGCTCATGATGTGGCTGAGCGTGCCCAGCGTGTCGAAGCCGGGATAGAGCGGCACCGACAGGCGCTTGCCGCGGGCGTCGAGCCACAGCGACGACGGGCCGGGCAGGATGCGGATTGCATGGTCGGTCCAGAGCGGCGCCCAGTTCCTGATGCCTTCGACATAGTGCCACATGCGGTCGCGGTTGATGATGCTGCCGCCGGCCTGTTCGGTGATCGCCAGCATGCGGCCGTCGACATGATCGGGAACGCCAGAGATCATGCGTCTGGGCGGCTTGCCGAGCCGCTGCGGCCAGTTTTTGCGGACAAGCTCGGGATTGCCGCCGATGCCGCCGGAGGCGACGATGACCGCTTGCGCCTTGAGCTCGAAGTCGCCGGCGATGTCGCGCGAACTCCTGCGGCCGCGCTCGACATCGCTCGGCTCAAGCATGTCGCCGCGCACGCCATTCACGACGGCGCCTGTCCGCGTCAGTTCGTTGACCCGGTGGCGGAATTTGAAGCGGATCAGCCCGCTATTCTCGGCCTCGCGCACGCGCCGTACGAACGGGTCGAGCACGCCCGGCCCGGTGCCCCAGGTGACGTGAAAGCGCGGCACCGAATTGCCGTGGCCGACGGCGTTGCCGCCGCCGCGCTCGGCCCAGCCGACGATTGGGAAGAACTTCATGCCGCGCTGCGTCAGCCAGGAGCGCTTCTCGCCGGCGGCGAAGCCGACATAGGCCTCGGCCCAGCGGCGCGGCCAGAAATCTTCCGCACGGTCAAAGGCGGCGGTGCCAAGCCAGTCCTCGAGCGCCAGATCATGCGAATCGCGGATGCGCATGCGCCGCTGCTCGGGCGAATCGACGAGGAAGATGCCGCCAAGCGACCAGAACGCCTGGCCGCCGAGCGACTGTTCAGGCTCCTGGTCGACAACGATGGTCTTCTTGCCGGCTTCGGCCAGCTCGGCCGCCGCGACGAGCCCGGCAAGGCCGGCGCCGACAATGATCACATCCGCATCGTCAGCCACTTTCTCCCTCCGGCTCTCCTCCCCGGCTGACGATTGTCAGACCGTCTCCCAGCCCTCCTTCTCGCCGGCGCGGAAGATGGCGTCGATGACCTTCTGGTTGAGCACGGACTCTTCCAGCGTGAAGACGCGGTCGGTGCCGCCCTGTGCCGCCCGCGCGAAGGCCTCGACCTCCAGCCGGTATTGCTGCATGCCGGGGAAGCGGAACACTTGCGCCTCGCTGTGGTTCTGGTTGTGCAGCTCGATGCGATGGTGGTCGTAGATGCCGGCGTTGAACGGCGAAAGCACCTCGATGAAGCCTTTCTCGCCGTGGAACACCATCACCTGCCGCGCCGCCATCTGCGTCGACAGATAGAACGACAATTCGAAGTCGCCGAAATCGGCGCGGATCGAGGAGTAGATGTCGGTGCTGAATGTCTTGTCGCGCTCGATCGTCGCCTGGACGCGCAGCGGCTCCTTACCCGTCGAAAAGCGCGTCGACACCGTCGGGTAGACGCCGATGTCGGGCAGCGCGCCGCCACCGAGGTCGAGCTGGTTGCGCATGTTCTTGGGATCGACATTGTAGTAGGAGAACGCGCCCTGGACATGGCGCAGCCGGCCGATGGCGCCGCTGGCGATCAGCTCGCGCACCTTGACCCATTGCGGGTGGTAGACGACCATGAAGGCTTCGCAGACCAGCACGTTTTTGGCGTCGCGCAGCTTGATCAGCGGCGGAATGTCCCTGGCGTCGAGCGCCAGCGGCTTTTCGACCAGAACATGCTTGCCGGCCTCGATCGCCTTGGCGGTCCATTCGACATGCTGGGCGGTCGGCAGCGGGATGTAGACGCCGTCGACATCCCTGGATGCGAGCAGCTCGTCATAGGAGCCGAAGGCATGGGGGGCGCCGAACCGATCGGCCAGGGCACGGGCTTTCGACAGGTCGCGGCTGGCGATCGCCGACAGCACGCCGTTCTCCGCCTCGACCATTGCAGGCAAAAGATGCTCGCGGCCGATTTTGGCCGTCGACAAAACACCCCATCGGAACATCAGGCTTCTCCCTCACAATTGCAGACGTGGAGGTTTGCCTGAAATCGGCAAAAAAGCCAATGCGAAGCATGGCAGCGAGCAAGGCGATCGTCTGCGGCTTGTTCGGATGCCGGCGCTGCCCTCCGCAGAGCTTGGGTTCCTCGTCTCCGCAAAGGGGGGGCGAGGAAACCAGGTCCTGCAAAGGCTATCCCCTTCTACCTGTATGTGTCATGTCGAAGTCGACGACGCTCCCACAAGCCGGCTTTCTATCTTGAAGAAATCGACAAAGGCTCGCAGCGCCGGCCGCATCTGGCGGCGGCTCGGGTAGTAGGCGAAGAAACCGTCGAAGGGCGGGCACCAGTCTTCCAGCACGCGAATGAGCCGGCCGGTGGCCAACGCCTCGCGGACATAGTCCTCGAACAGGAAGGCAAGCCCAGCGCCGTCGGCCGCCGCATTGGCGATCAGATGGTCCTCGTCGAGGATCAGCGGCCCTTGCACCGCCAGCTCGATCTCCTCGCCGTCCTTCTCGAATTCCCAGCGGTAGAGAATGCCGCTGGAGAAACGGAAGCGGATGCAACGGTGACCGACGAGATCGTGTGGATGGCGCGGCCTGGGCATGGTTGCGAAATAGGATGGCGCGCCGACGACGGCGCCGCGAAGGTTTGGACCGATGCGCACAGCGATCATGTCGCGCTGCAGGCTCTCGCCGAGCCGGACGCCGGCGTCGAAGCCGCCTTCGACCACATCAGTGAAGCGGTCTTCGATGACGATCTCCAGCACGATGTCGGGATAGGCCGATGCAAAGGCACCGAGCCGCGGCGTCAGCGCCAGGTGGGCGGCGGTGCGTGGCACGGTCAGCCGGAGATTGCCAGCCGGCCGGTCGCGCGCCTCGACCGCCGATTCCAGCGCCAGATCGATTTCCGACAGCGCCGGCCTCAGCCGCTCGAGCAGCTGTGCGCCTTCCTCGGTCGGGGCGACGCTGCGCGTGCTGCGCGCCAGGAGCCGCACGCCAAGACGCGCCTCCAGGCTGGAAACCGCATGGCTGACTGCGGAGGGCGCTATGCCGAGATCCTTGGCCGCACCACGAAAGCTGCCGCACTGGGCGACGGTTGCCAGCACCGCAAGTTGCGAGAGATGTGTTCGATTCATTGATCTATCTTTTAGAACAGCCCGTGCGAGTAAGCGCCGATTATCGAACGCAGTGCAAGACGCTATCTCTGCCGCATCACAACAAGGAGACGCGTGATGCAAACCCGCAAGCTTGGAAATGAACTTGACGTCTATCCGGTCGGCCTCGGCTGCATGGGGATGAGCTTCGGCTATGGCGGCCAGCCAGAGGTGGACGCGATCGCCACACTGCGCCGCGCCGTCGATATCGGCGTCAATTTCTTCGACACGGCTGAGGTCTATGGCCCGTACGAGAATGAGATCCTGCTCGGCAAGGCGCTGAAGCCGGTGCGTGGCCAGGTGACGATCGCGACGAAATTCGGCTTCAGGATTCTTGAAGAAGGTAACGGCGTCGAGCGCATGGCGGGTGTCGACAGTCGCCCCGAACACGTCAAGGCGGTGGCCGAAGCGTCGCTGAAGCGGCTGGGCACCGAGGTGATCGACCTGTACTACCAGCATCGCGTCGATCCCAATGTGCCGATCGAGGATACGGTCGGCGCTATGGCCGAGCTGGTGTGCGAGGGCAAGGTGCGCGCGCTCGGCCTGTCGGAGGCGAGTGCCGCGACCATCCGCCGGGCGCATGCGGTGCATCCGATATCAGCCGTGCAGAGCGAATATTCGCTGTGGAGCCGCGATCCGGAGGAAGAGGTGCTTGCTGTCTGCCGCGAGCTCGGCATCGGCTTTGTCCCCTACAGCCCGCTCGGCCGCGGCCTGCTGACCGGAGCAATCGCCAAGCCAGAGGTGCTCGGTGCCGATGACTGGCGGCGTGGACTACCGCGCTTCCAGGCCGACGCCATGGCCGCCAATGCGGCCGTTGTCGCGACGCTGGAGACAATCGCGGCGGACAAGGGCGTGACGCCGGCGCAGCTGGCGCTCGCCTGGGTGCTGCATCAGGGCGATTTCATCGTGCCGATTCCCGGTGCGCGAAAAATCCGCCATCTCGAGCAGAATGCGGCAGCAGCACAGATTGCGCTGAGCCAGGCGGAAGTGGCGGCCATTGGCGAAGCCCTGTCGCCGGAGAAGGTCGTCGGCAAGCGCTACACCGAAGAAATGCTGGCGCTGGTCAATGGATAACAGCGGCTATGAAATCCCTTCAGGCTTGAGTTGCCCATTCCGGGGGGCGAGCGCCAGCGTGAGGTCTCGCGCGGCTCTGCCTTCTCCCCTTGTGGGAGAAGGTGTCGCCGAAGGCGACGGATGAGGGGTGTTCCAGCTGGCAAAAGCCGCGCTCCGTCCAACACCCCTCTTCCGTCTTGGCGCTACGGGCCAATCCACCTTCTCCCACAAGGAGGCCTTTGCACAGAATCGGATTGATGATTCCGGGGGTAAGGAAGAGAGGGAGATGATTCGGATGGTCGATCGTGT
>NZ_JBVVQT010000017.1:0-140094 GCF_055811595.1 Mesorhizobium sp. WSM4814 | reverse complement strand
AAGCAATGCCAAGCGTTGGGCCGGATCCTTTGGTCATTGCTATCTCTCCAGTTCAATTCTATAGCTCCTCCTCGATGGGGGGATTATCATGCCGTGGAGGAGCGCGACATATCCAAGGCCGGCAGGGGCGAGATGGTTTAGAATAGTCGCCATAACTGGGACCGTCCCCCCAGAAGATCCGCGGGGAGTGGCATTCGATCAAACAAAACCAAAAGCAAAGAACCGGCGCCGCAGGAAGAAAAGGGGGAACATGACAATCTCTCGACGCAAATTCCAAAGTGTGGATCACGGAAACCAAACCTAAGGGTCGCCAGCGCATAGGTGTGGAAGGGCCTTTCGGCATCTACTGGAGGCTACCACGGCCCATCGCGGCGGAACTGAACGTCGCTGTTATCCCTATCGAGTGCAGCCATCCGCGAGCTCCTACACCGGTCGGAGATCGATGGAGAGAGCCGCGCCGGCACAATTCGAAGAGATCATGGACAGCAGGCACCGTGATTCAACGCTGCTGCGCGCGACGACCAGTCCTGTGTTTTTTGCGCCTGTGTTTGAATAGTGCCGCATAGCCAATCACTTTTCTGGAATGGCGCATGACGGCGAAGCGCCCCTACTCCAAAGAGCCGAAGAGCCGAGATGAGTGCCCGTGATCAAACCCTGTGGCGCTGCGGTCAACTTCGGATATCTGATCCAAATCATCATCGGTTGCCCATGACGTCGTCCGGCACCTGCACGGCGCTACACACCCATGGGTATATCGGGTTCTATCTCGTTGAATCCAAGCTTGCTGTAGTGTGGCAGGCCAACCTCGGTGGCGATCATTCGGCATTCGATGCAAGAGCGAGCTTCACCTGCCGAAACGTTGCACCGCAAGCACAGCCCTTTCGTAGCGACAAAGCTCCTGATTGGCAATGTTCGCTATCGGCACCCCCCAGGTTTTTTGCGCATCAGCTGGCTGACTCACGAGCGACATAATCCCCACGATGCTAAGCGCTCCTCTTGTTTTCAACCATGCTTCGACCTCAGAGTTGCAGTGAACATACCATTGGCGGCGACTTACGATCGCAAAGGTTCTGTAAATTTTTTGCGCTGCCGAGCTAAGTTGTTTGTTTAATCCCGAGGATGATGGCGGCGGTTGATGAAGCCGAGGAACTTGGCGAAAGGTTTCTTGTAGCGCGTAGCGATTCGCCGCCTGCTTGAGCTCGCGACGAAGTTCCCGTCACCCTAAGCGGTTTTAGCCGACTAGGTGGGAACGTGCTGATATTAGCGGCAGCGCGGAGGAATGCCGAGCTCGCGGCCTCGGTCGAGAATCGCTCCGTCGGCCTCCAAACTCCCAAGCCGGGATTCGATCACCGGGGGCACTCAAACAAAATTTTACAGAACCTTAATGGCGGCAAATCCCGGACAGTAGTACGTTCATCACCACGTCCGGGGTCAGACCCCACTAATTCGACGCTGTACAGACGCAATGCAAGGTCCACAACCATGGTAAGAAGAGCGCTCATCCTGGTTGAAGGTCATAGGAGTAATGGTCCCCTCTACATCCGAGCGGCCCAGTGCATTGGACTTCATCCAATTGTCTTGTCGGCTGATCCAGCTCAGTACGACTATCTTGCAGCGGAAAGCATTGAGACAATCCGTGTTGATACAAGCAATTTCGACGCGCTGGTCACCGAATGTTCCCGGCTGAATGCGAGCTATGACATCGCTGGCATTACGGGCCTCAAGGAGGCGTTCTATGCGACAGTTGGCAAGCTTTGCCGGTATTTCGATCTACCGGGACCGAATCCCACATCCATTGCGCGGTGCTGCGACAAACTCGTTCAACGTCAGCTCCTCGCGAAGGCCTGCCTTCCGATCCCTGCTTATCGATTGGCAGTGACTGCGACAGATGTAGAACGCTCTGCTGCCGAGATTGGCCTGCCGGTGGTTCTTAAACCAGTGGTCGGCAGCGGCAGCACCGGTGTCCGATTGTGCCGCAACCTCGAGGAGTTAGCCGAACATACGACCTTTCTGTCGGGCGGCAAGCACACAGGGGAGTCCTCGCCGAGAATACTGGTCGAAGAATTCGCACAAGGCCCCCTTTATGTCGCCAATTTAATGGGAGATGAGGTCATTGGAATTACCGCCTATGAGTTCGGCCCGCCACCGCATTTCCTCTCTCATGAATACACCTGTCCGGCCCCGCTAATTCATGACGAGCATCAACGTATCGCCCATGTGTCGCTGAGCTGTTTGCGAGCTCTCGGCCTTGGCTGGGGGCCATCAAATATTGAATTCCGGTGGACGATGCTTGGCCCAGTGGTCATCGAAGTCAATCCGCGTATGGCTGGTGGAGACCCTGAACTGATTCAGCTGTGTTACGGTGTCGATCTCATCGCCGAGCACATCAAACTTGTGATAGGCGAGGAATGGGATTTGCGCAAAAGGCATTCGCAGGCTGCGTCCACCCGGTGCTTAGTTCCTGATCGCGATGGCATCCTCGATTGGAGCGATGACGGCAGCCGGGCCGCTGCCCTAACTGGTGTCGTCGAGGTCAAATACCTTGCTGAATCCATGACGCCTATCGTCAGGAAAGGGGATTTCCGAGACTACATCGGGTATGTCATCGCGGCTTCACCCAGTCGTGCTCAGACCGCGGCGATACTTCAGCGTGCCGTCGACTTAATCGATTGGTCGATCACACCCTTTCCCCCCACTTGCGGATAAGAAGTCGTGTCACGGGCGTAGATGCTATGCGGCGAACGGCGAAGGGTGGCACTTTCGGCGGCTAAAATCAACTCTCAGAAGACGACCGCCGGCACAAAGGTAGGAGAATTTGCTGCACTGAAGCACGCCTCGCGACGCCAAGCAAAGACCTCTGCGGCCTAGTGCCACCTACGCACATTGGTAGCTATAACGAGGTTTGGTAACAAACTATGTTTGCTCTCGAAGCGGAAGTTATGCATTCGCTCTTAGAATGTATCCTGTTAAAGACGTGCGATTTCGCCAAGGCCCAACGATAGTTCAGGGGTGGCGGAGGTTTGCGTGTTCGGTGAAACCCGAGCCGACGTGCCTGGTGAATCGCCGTCGGAAAGTCAAATATTGCCCGTCGTTGAAAGTGCTCGTAAGGGACAGTTGTAGGCATTAATAAGATTAATACGTTTAGCAACGCAATGAGAAGATAGGGTCAGGAGAACCGAAATTGACAGCAGAGTTTAGCTATGATGAGAATTTGGCTTCCGTCTATGAAAAATTAACTGGTATGGTAGGCAAGGTCGCCGAGGCAGATGAAACAGCTATCTTTCTTGAGCGGTTTTCCAGCGGAAGGAGTGCTTTCGAACTAGGCATAGGCAACGGGCGCGTAGCGGTGCCGTTGAGCGAGCGCGGCGTAAAGGTCGAAGGTATCGACAATTCGGATAGCATGTTGAAGCTCCTCGCCAAGCGTACCGATCTGATTAAGGCTTGGAAGGTGGACATTGCCGATTTCAGCTCAGAGCAACGCTACGATCTTGTTTATTGTGTTCATAGTACATTTACGCTGCTCTGCCGCCGCGAACAGCAAATAACTTGTCTCCGATCTGCCGCGAAGGCGTTAGACGATGAGGGCGTTTTGGCGATAGAGCTGCGTGTGCCAGCCTTGGATGGGTTCGTCAGCGGCCAAAGAACGACTACTACGCTCGTGGATCGCGAGAATACAATCGTTAATGTGGAAATTCACGACCCACTAAGCCAGAACTTGCTTTCATCCCTCCTGTGGTTTTCTGGCAGCTCGGTCAGACGTTTTCCACAACGTATTCGTTACGTTTATCATCAGGAGCTCGATACGATGGCCGAATTCGTTGGGCTGGAGCTAGCGGAGCGTTGGGGAGATTGGGGGAGAGGTGCGTTCACCAACGTCTCCAAACGTCAAATCTCAGTTTACCGTCGAACCACCTCGTAATCCGTGACCTGCCAGTTAGACTAATCTTAAGACGACAAAAAGGAGCGCTTCGGGGATCTTTGATCCGAATCCAGTCTCTGGGCCCGCCGGTTGGATCACCGCTGATCTCGCGACCCGCCATGCCGCGCTACATGGAGATGATGCTGCTGTCGAACTCGGCACTGGGTATTTGGCAGTTAACTTCAGATCCAATGTTTCGGGCCGCCCGAGCGTTCTAGATCAAGCGTAGTCTTGCTTTCAAGTGCCCGTCAGAACCGACTTCTTCGAATAGCCGTTGCGGAGAGTGGCGTTGCTGGCGTTTTTATCTTCAATCGTTCAGTTCTGGAATTGCAAGGAGTTGGTAGCCATCTGCACGATCCGGACCTCCCTAGTGTGGAGAGCCACCTCCATCGCGACGGCAGCAGCGTCGGCTTCAATCCGCGCCGCGTCTCTTCGCAACGATGCGGCCAAGCCGCGTCGACATCAATAAAAAGGCCGCTCGGGGTTCCGGCACTGTCCCGCTGAGGCTCTATGCTTAGCTTTCCTTCGACATGTGACGGATGATGGGATGATGTCTCAACGATGTCGCAGCGCTGTGTTGAAGGGCAGAAGGGCACGCACCCCAACAGCGCTCGGCACACCCCGTGCTTTGCAAGCATACAAAAAGAAGTCGGGGGCATCGCCTCTATTGGCGCATCGCGCGCGACGAGGGCAACTCCATCTCTTTCGTACTCAGGTGCGCCGAGGGCGGTATGCGGGCCCAGGGTATGCTATGTCTCTGAGCTTCTCGGCTCGAAGAGGGGCAAGGGCTCGGCGTCTATCAAGGATCGGAATGACGCCATTCCGCACGCGTTCTGGTTTTTGAGCGTACTACGCTACGCCTGCTGTGAGCGTGATGAGCCCGCATCCATCTGAAAACGCGATGGCAACGTCCGGAACATTATATTGGTGAACTCAACATCAAGTGGCGCATACTTGGCAGGCAGCGAACGAACCGCAACCGCCCGTCAACGCAGTCCGTAAAAATCGAGTGAAGTGAAGTGCAGATCAAAGATGTCCTGCTCGCGCCTGGCACCGGCGCATTTTTCTATGACGATCAGGAAGCCATTAGGTCTGGCGCTATCCAGGACGGCTTCGTCTATGTCGGTGGACCGACAACGCTCGGATTCAACTCGATACGCATTCCAGCATCTTCGCTCAGCGTCGGGCTCGTCCTTGCCGACGACACCGTTGTCTGGGGCGACATGATGAACGTCCAATACTCTGGTGCCGGTGGGCGCGATCCCGTGTTCGATATCAATGAAATCTCATCTTTAACGTCACGCGTTGTCGCGCCGCGGCTCCTTGATGTGGATGCCTCTCGCTTTCGTGGTTCTTGCACGGATGTCTTGGAAGCGCTCGAACAGCGGTTACCTTCGGCTGTTGAATATGGCGTTAGCCAAGCTCTCCTTCGCGCAGCCGCCCATCTTCAGCGCAAAACGATGGCGGAGATCATATGCACGGAGTTCGGTCTGGTGCTGCCGACCCGCAAGGTCCCGATTTACTGCCAGAGCGGTGATGCTCGCGAAATCAACGTCGACAAGATGATCCTGAAAGCGGTGGATGTGCTTCCCCACGGTCTGATCAATTCGCGGCAGAAATTCGGCGTCGACGGCCAGACCTTCATGGATTTCGTGAAATGGGTTGCAACACGCACGTGCGAAATCAGCCGCCCGGGGTATCATCCGGTCTTGCATTTCGATGTGTATGGCTGGATCGGCCAGGAAATTGGCTTGGAGCCGCAACGCATCGCCGACTTCATCTCCAAAGTTGCAGATACCGTTGCGGGCTTCACGCTCAACATCGAGTCCCCGGCGGATTTTGGTTCCACGCAAGCGCAAATTGAGAATTATGCCGAGATCGTATCGATTTTGGACAAGCGGGATTCCAGCGCTCGTATTGTCGTCGATGAGAGATGCAATACGTTAGAAGATATTCGGCTCTTTGCCGAAGCGAAGGCCGCGCATCTGCTCCAAATCAAGACGCCAGACGTCGGCTCAATCGCCGATACGGCTCGCGCGGTTCTTATCTGCAAGGAAAACAAAGTAGGGGCTTATGTCGGTGGGAGCTGTACCGAAACGGATCTCTCCGCGCAGGCTTCAGTCCACGTCTCTGTAGCGACCCAAGCCGACATGATGCTTGCAAAGCCCGGAATGGGTGTCGACGAGGCATTCTCAATTGTTGGGAATGAACAAAACCGGTTGCTGGCGATACTGAACCGTCGTCGGGCTCAAAACGAAAAAATTGGATGAAAAGCACGGTGTCGCATGCAGAACTCTCTTGAGGCGATTACGGTCGTAGCCGTAGAGCAGGCGGTGGCGGCGCCTTACGCATCATCACGGCTTGCGGATGCTGGGGCCCGGGTCATTAAGATCGAGAGGCCGGAAGGGGATTTTGCCCGAAAGTACGACAAGTTGGTGCGGGGACAGAGCGCTTACTTCGTCTGGCTCAACCGGGGTAAGGAGTCGGTTTGTCTGGACCTGAGATCGGAAGCTGACTGCGGCGTGCTGGACACGCTTATTGCCAGTGCTGACATCTTCATCCAAAATCTGAAACCGGGCAGCATAGAAAGACTCGGTTTTGGGTCTGCGGATCTCCGTCGGCGTTTTCCACGGCTGATCACCTGCGACATCTCTGGTTTCGGGGAGACAGGCCCGTATTCCCATTTGAAGGCATATGATCTCATCGTTCAGGCTGAAACGGGTCTGTGCGCGATCACCGGGAACCAACAAGGGCCCGCACGTGTCGGAGTCTCGGTTTGCGACATCTCGGCGGGCATGACCGCGCATAGCGCCATTCTTCAGGCGCTGTACCACCGCGAAGTCACCGGCGAAGGGGCCAGCATCCAGGTGTCACTTTTCGATGCCCTGGCCGATTGGATGAACGTGCCGGTTCTGCAAAGCGACTACAGTGGGTATCACACGGTACGCGCCGGCGTGAAACACCCGTCGCTGGCGCCATATGGGGCGTATCGTTGCGCCGACGGCAAGGAGGTTGTTTTTTCGGTGCAAAATGACTGTGAATGGGTAAATTTCTGCGAGAAGTTCCTTAAACGAACCGAGCTGGCACGCGCACCTGGTTTTTCCGACAACATGGAGCGCCTCGATAATCGGGTGCAACTTGACGAGATTATCGCACTGCGCTTTTCCGAACTGTCCTGTCCCGAAGCAATGCAGGAGCTTGAGGCAGCCGGTCTGGCATATGGTCGACTGAACGAGGTGGCCGATGTTTCAAGACATCCACACGTTCGCAGAGCAACCGTTAGCACACCCGAAGGAACTATAGAGACGATAGCGCCGGCGGCGATCTTCAACGCGGAGCGTCCTTCGCTGCGCCCGGTTCCGGCTCTTGGTGCTCATACGCAGACTGTCCGGGAAGAGGTTCTGGGGCGTCTGCGCGATAGGGCCGCGTCAGCATGAGCGCGCATCGTGTCGGGACGCGCTCGCGATTTACAGAACGCGTGACGGTTCCTCGCCATCCAGTCCGGGCACTCTGCAAACTGGCTGCTACCGCCCTCGCAAAAATCAACCGCAGAGGCACTCCGTGATCAAGGACACCGTTTCGGCCGTTGAGAGCCCGAAGGTCTGTGCCCCGCTGGAGATCCCTGCTCTTCGTTGCCGCTCACGTTTCCCGCTTCGTGGGGGAGGGCTCATGAAAGGGGGGCGGACGGCATCATACTCGACCTCGAGTGTGATTTTTTATGGAATGAGGACCCTGTTTCAGGGGTGATTTTCGTCCAAACGGGACCCCTTAACGGTGGGGTCATCAAGATGCCTCCGGTTTGATCGGAGGCATTTGTGTTGTGCGCCCGGCATGGGCATCGACTAGGAGGTGGAAGTCCTCTCGTGAGCCGGTCACAGCGAGCGAAGCGAAGCCGATTTGGATGTTGGTTGTGGAGACGATTGCAAAGATACGCCGGCTGTCGCTGGTGCAGGGAAAGTCGATCAAGGCGATCTGCCGGGAGCTGAAGATCTCCCGGAAGGTGGTGCGCAAGGTTTTGCGTTCCGAGGAGACAGAGTTCCGCTACGAGCGCAAGCATCAGCCTTGTTCCCCGGATGGGCGCCTGGCGTGACGAGTTGGATCGGCTGCTGTCGGCGAATGCGGCCAAGTCTCAGCGGGAGCGGCTGACACTGATCCGCATCTTCGAGGAGCTTCCCGGCCTCGGCTATGACGGCAGCAGTTCGGTGTGGCGGCATGCTCAGAGTTGGGAGGCGGATCGCGGCAGCGCCGCGGCCGAAGCTTACATTCCGTTGAGCTTTGCGCCGGGCGAGGCCTACCAGTTCGACTGGAGCCACGAGATCGTTCTGCTCGACGGCGTGACGGTAACGGTGAAGGTGGCGCACATGCGGCTTTGCCACAGCCGTATGTTCTTCGTGCGGGCCTATCCGCGCGAAACGCAGGAGATGGTGTTCGACGCCCATGACCGGGCGTTCGGCTTCTTCCGCGGCGCCTGTACGCGCGGCATCTACGACAACATGAAGACGGCGGTGGACGCGATCTTCATCGGCAGGGATCGCCGCTACAACCGCCGCTTTGCGCAGATGTGCGGGCACCTTGTCGAGCCGGAGGCCTGCACGCCGGCGGCCGGCTGGGAGAAGGGGCAAGTCGAGAACCAGGTCGGGCTGGTGCGCGAGCGCTTCTTCACACCGAGGCTGCGCTTCAAGACGTTGGAGGATCTCAACGGCTGGCTGGCCGACAAATGCGTTGCCTATGCCAAGGCCCCGAACAGGGCGAGCGCACGATCTGGGACGTATTCGAAGAAGAGCGCGCCAGCTTCATTCCCTATGCCGGTCGCTTCGACGGCTTCCATTGCATTCCCGCGTCGGTGTCGAAGACCTGCACGGTGCGCTTCGAAAACAACAAATACTCGGTGCAGCCGTCGGCCGGCCGGTCGAGATCCATGCTTATGCCGACCGGATCATTATCCGCCAGGACGGTGTGGTCGTGGGCGAGCATGCCCGCTGCTTCGGCCGCAACGAGGGTCATCTACGATCCCTGGCACTACGTGCCGGTGCTGGCCCGCAAGCCGGGCGGATTGCGCAACGGCGCGCCGTTCCTTGGCTGGGTCCTGCCGTCGGCAATGGAGAAGGTGCGCCGCAAGCTCAAGGCGGTTGATGGCGGCGATCGGCAGATGGTGTCGATCCTCACCTGCGTGCTGACCGATGGATTGAGCGCGGTCGAGGCCGCCTGCCAGAAGCCATCGAGCACGGCGTCTCGTCGGCGGCGGGGATCCTCAAAATTCTGGCCCGCAGCCGCGATCCGGCGCCGGGCACGATCCTTTCCATTCCCCAGGGGCTGAAGCTGGCTCACGAGCCGATCGCCGACTGCGCCCGCTATGACAGCCTCAGGAGGACGAACAGCCATGGAACGCACCGAAGTATTGGAACTGATGGGGGCGCTGAAACTCTTCGGGATGCGCGCGGCCTATAACGAGATCATGGGCGTCGCCATTAAGCGGCAGCACGAACCGCCGAAGATCGTCGGCGATCTGTTGCAGGCCGAGATATCGGAGAAGCAGGCCCGCCCCATCAAGTACCAGCTCACCGTCGCCAAGCTTCCGCTGGGCCAAGGATATCGAGGACTTCGATTTTGCCGGCACGCCGGTCAACGAGAGCCTGATCCGCGATCTCACCGCCGGCGCCTTCGTCGCCGATCAGCGCAATGTCGTCCTGGTCGGCCGGACAGGCACCGGCAAGTCGCATCTGGCGATCGCCATTGCCCGTTCTCTCATCCGCACGGCGCACGCGGGCGCTTTTCAACGTTGTCGACCTCGTCAACAGGCTCGAGACCGAGACCCGTGCCGGCCGGCAGGGCCGCATTGCCGATCACCTTACCCGGCTCGACTTCGTCGTCTTCGATGAACTCGGCTATCTTCCCTTCGCCCAGGCCGGCGGGCAGTTGCTCTTCCATCTGGTCTCGAAACTTTACGAACGCACCAGCGTCATCATCACCACCAATCTCGCCTTCGGGGAATGGCCGAGCGAGCGTCTTCGGCGACGCCAAGATGACAACCGCGCTGCTCGACCGCCTCACCCATCATGCGAGATCGCCGAGACTGGCAACGAATCCTGGCGCTTCAAGAGCCGCTCTCAAAGCTGAAGTCCGAAAGCCAATCAGTCGCGCCCGATCAGGCTGTGCAGCCCCGACCAGCTTCGCCTGATCGGGCGCTTACCGGCGTGCCCTTCAATACCCCAATACCGGGGCCCCTTTTGCGCGAAAAAACAGGGTCCCGATTCCGTGGTCTTTGACAGTCAAACATTTGAGCAGCTTTGCGACTGGTTCCTTACGGGGGCCAAAGGCTGCGATGGAGCGCTCTTCGAGTTGCCTGGGGCTATGGTTGCCGAGGGCTGCGAAGACCCGGAAGGCCGAGATCCTTGCACGACTGCGTACTGTGCTCGGGCCGGACGCGCCGATCGTCGCTACGCTCGACCTGCACGCAAACGTCACGGCAAAGATGGCGGCAAACGCCTCGGCGCTGATTGCCGTGCGGACGTATCCTCACATTGACTATTATGAACGCGCCTGGCAGGGCGCAGAACTGCTCGACCGCGCTCTGCGTGGTGAGATTCGTCCTCGGACGGTCATCGCCAAGCGCCCGATGGCGCATGGTCTCGATGGCGGGCGTACTCAGGTCGGCCCGATGCGCGAGCTGATCAACCGCGGAGAGGCGTTGGAGTCCTCCGGAAAGGCACTGGTAGTGAGCGTCTGCGCTGGATTCGAACTGAGTGACATTTACGATGTCGGGCCCAGCGTCACCGTTACTGTCGATGGCGACACCACCGCGGCGCAGCGCATTGCAGAGGAATTTATGGATTACGCATGGCAGACACGTGAGTTTCTCTCCTCCCCTTGGACATCAGCCACCGCTGCCCAAGCAGTGGAGCAAGCAAAAGCCGGCGAATTGAATGCCAAAAAGCCCTTGGTGCTCCCTGATAACAGCGACAATCCGGGCGGCGGTGCATACGGAGACGCTACGGATTTGCTGCGAGCTATGATCGCGGCCGACCTCCAGAACGCGGCCTTCCATGCGATCTTCGATCCGGCGGCGGTTCAGGCCGGCATCGCCATCGGTGTGGGGAACAGCGGGCGGATGGCTCTTGGTGGCAAGCATGCCCCTGAGATGGGCGGTGGACCGCTCGAAGTCGAAGCGCAGGTGGTGTCAATAACTAGCGGACATTTCCGCTGCTATGGTCCTTCGTTCTTGGCGGAGGCGGGTGGAACAGCTTCGGGCCGAGCCTGATGCTCCGTGTGGGCGGCATCGAAGTCGCGGTAATCTCGCGAAATATCCAAGGAGTCGACCTTGCGCAACTTACCTCTCTTGGCGTGGACCCGCTTCACTGCGCGACTATCGCGCTCAAGTCATCTCATCATTTCCGCGCGGCCTTCGAACCGATCGCACGCGAAGTGCTCATGGTGGACGGCGGTGGGATGTTGGGTTCAGAACTCCTGTTAAGGTTGCGCCATGTCCGCCGTCCGATCTGGCCACTTGACGACATCAAACTCTAGGATACGGACGAATTAGGCTGTGCAGGCCAGAGCAAAGTTTGTCAGAAACTGCGCCACGTCGGCAGTTTCACGGCGAACGAGAGAAAACATGGGGATGGTCGACTTCGACGGGCGGCACTATTTTGACGGCCGCGCTTCCGATCCAAACGAGCTCCATTAGATGCTCGGCAGCCCGCCACCGACCACAAGCGCCTTCGAGTGATGTGGGACGGATCTTGCCTCCGTCCCGACCATTCACCAGCTACCGCTCCGAATCCGGTTTTCGCGCTCCTGCAAAGGAGCTCGATTTTACAGGCCGATACGAGTTCAGCCCGTTCGTCACGGCGGTCGGGCAGGGATGTTCATGATACCCCACGCCGCTATCTGCTGATCTTAAGATTTGAGGGGCTGCCCGGATGGTCCTAAACCTGGCCTTTAGCAACAGGTTGGCAGGAAGGGCTGACCGGGCGCGGAACTGTTCGGAGAGCATACGGTGCGCATTGTCATTGCCCGCCTCAATCATGAACCAATACATTCTCAGCCGTCTCAAAAGCCTCGTCTTCTACGAGTCCGCCGGGGTTGGCGGTGGCCGCGAGCGGCGTGATCACCTCCGCTCCCTTTAAGAGTGCAATCGTAAAAGGCGCCTAGCGCCGCCTTCGGCATCGGCTTGAATACGGCAAATGGCCGCCGCCGTTGTTGCCGCCTGTCGAATGTGGTTGCGACGCGATTCCTCTCGATTTGCACGGGGCTATGGTGACGCGCAGTTTCGATGTCGGCGAGGGAGAACTGCTGGCACGAGCCAGAAGGGCTGCCGCTGACGTTTCTCTCGGGGTGGCGCTCGATCTGCATGGTACATCACGCAGCGCATGGTGTACAATTGCGACTGCATGGTCGGTTTTCAAGACATATCCCCATTTCGACATGTCCACGACCGGCGAGCCAATCTGAGAAGTAAAAGCGGACGATTGCAGCGCCGTGCACTGTGGGGGAAGGTTGTTGCTGGGAGCGATGGCAACTATGTCGTGTCCGGACCGATCTATTCCGATCAGCTTTGCCATATACGGAGGGCCGTTTTAAACTGACGCGGCGATCGTTCTCAGATCTTGGCGTCTTTCACTGTGCGGCAATAGATCCGCTAAACGCACGCTAACCCATTCTCAAGTCGAGAATGTATTGTCAGCCTGTCTTTGAAAGGCACTGCAAAGCAGCTATAGAGTGCGCAAGCGGCGGCATCACCAGCTCCAATTACAATCTGCTTTCTTTTCGGAAACTCGCCCGGCCCATCTATCCGCTGGATGGCGACGTCCACCGGGAGCCGTAGAACGTTTGATTCTTCGTGTAACCGGTCGGAAAAGTCCCGGACGGCTGCGCCCTGTACAGAGTAGGTTCCATCATCCGCGGCGCAAGTTTTACGAACTGCATATCCGTGGGATCCCGCAGGGCGCGACGGTTTCGGTCACAACCATGAGCAAACTGTGGGAGGTCTAGAACGAGGTCCGCGGCAAGGATGCCGATAGCCGCGCTGCGCTGCGTCAGGAAAAGTCCGGCCATCCTCGAGAGCCTCTTCGAGCATTGGGGGAAGGAACTGGGCAAGGTCTCTCCGGAATCCAAGACCGCCGAGGCAATCCGGTATGCGCTCACCCGACGAGAGGCGCTCGAACGCTTTCTATGACGGACGGTCGCATCGAGATCGACTCCAACATCGTCTAGCGCGCCATCAGGCCCCAGACAATTACTCGCAAAAACAGCCTATTTGCCGGCAGCGAGGGCGGTGGACGAACTTGGGCGACCGTAGCCACACTTCTGCAAACGACCAAAATGAATGGCATCGATCCGCTCGCCTGATCTCACAGACCTTGACCGCATCGCCCGGCGCTGGCCCGTAGCCGAAATCGAAATGCTCATGCCCTGGAACTTCAAGCCAGACGCCATCAGCTAACCGGTTACGCTTGGACTTATCAGCTTACCGCATGATCTTGATGGTGCCCACGCCGTAGCTCCGCAACAGAATGATCTCGGCGCGCCAAATGTGCTTCTGCGGCGCATTGCGATCTCTGATCAGCGCGCCCAAACGCTGACAGTCAATCGAAGAAACAGTGAGCAATATTCCTGTGTGGCAGTGACTTCAGCGAAATCCGTCAAAAGCTATACTGTTGTCCTTGGCTCGAACTTAACAAGATCAATATTGATCATGCTGTTAAATTTTCGCACGTTGGGGTCGCTATAGAGCTTCTTCTTGACGAAGACGTAAAAGGCCTCGACGTCCTCGACCGTCACGATGAGGACGAAATCGACTTCGCCTGTAACCATATAGCATTGCTTGACCTCCCTGGCTGAGTGCATCGCGCGCTTGAAGTGGTTGACAAACTCCAGGCGTTCACAGTCAAGCTCTACTGTCACAACAACGGTAATCGATTTGCAAAAAGCCTTCGGATCGAGTATCGACATATACACAATGACATCTTCTGCATGGAACTTTTTCACTCGACGGATTCTATAGAGACGGAAGAAACGAGAGTTCGGCAAAGACTGCCGATTCCTGTGTAGCGCTGTTGGGATCCTTTTGTCTAGGTCGTCCGCGGTCCGATGCTGGCCTTACCTCAAAATTTAATATTTACCTTACAAGTTTTGCAATTTCTTAATTTTTTTACATGAGGCATTCAGAGTCGGCACACGCGCCACCAGTTTGATAGCGGTCTCGCGCGATGGTTCCAAGAGCGCGTCGGCGCCGGCAAGGGGCGCATCCCCGGGCGCATCCACCCTTCCGGAGGGCGCCACGACGCCAAAATGGTCCGTTGAACATCGCACCCACCGTCGCCATACGCCCCAGTCATCGAACGGTGTAACGAATCCTACAAGTAACTTCAAAGAATCTTTGCAACCGCTAATCGCGACGAATGGTACGTTCACCCACAGTCGGGGGTTTTAGGCCGCTCGGGGTTTGGGCAATCGGCATCCGGCCACTTATAAGTATCTCGACTCAAACACGAGTAAGTGTCGCCTGAGACAGGAGTCGCGCTCTGAATGGTCCAAGTCTCGTGTCCTCGCAACATCAGCGCACCTAGGAAAGTAACATGCCGACTCAGCATTCCGCCAGTTCCATCGAACCTGCAGGAGGCAGGGCGAGCATTGCGACGAGAGAACTTGTAGAAGCGGCTACAGATGAAGTTTGGAGGCCATTCATGTGTCACCAGACATTCGATGGCGCAGATGCGGCTGAGATTATCGCCGAGAACGGGCAGCAGCCAAGGGTTTACTCTGGCGACGCTCTTTGTTGCGGCACATTCGGCGAGCTGTTGCAAGGCCAATTGCCAATCGGCTCCCTTTCCCGTGACTCCCACTTTTTGGTCACGATGCCCATCGCGCTCTTTGCGCGTGCCCACTTCATGCCGATCTCGGGCACACGGTCCGTAGCCGTTTATCCGTCACACAAAGTCAAAGCAAAACGACTGGCTGAGAGTCTCGTGATTGCGCTCGGCTCCTCGGGAGGAATCCTCTTTTTGCAATCTGAGCTTCCGGAAGGCAAAGGGCTGGCGAGTTCGTCTGCGGATCTTGTTGCGACTGCACGGTCAATCGCCTGCTGCTTCAAGCATAGAGTCCGGACGTCGTTGATCGAGAAGCTAATGGCGGAGATTGAGCCGTCCGACGGAGTAATGTACCCCGGCGTGGTGGCATATCAGCAGCGAGCATGTAGCCTTCTCTCATTTCTCGGACAAATGCCGCCGCTTGCAATCGTTGGTATCGATGAAGGGGGAACGGTCGAAACCGTCGACTATGATCATCGGCGAGGTGAAATCTCCGCCACTCGCAGAGCAGAGTATCAGGAATTACTCGACCGCGCCCGCATGGCAATTCCGCGCGGTGACACTGCCACGATAGGCAGAATAGCTACAGCCAGCGCTCTCCTGCATCAGGAGCGGACTCCAAAGGAGCATCTGAATTCGATGTTGAATGCATCCGAGGCTACTAACGCTCTTGGGGTCATAGTCGCGCACAGCGGCACAATGATTGGAATCCTGCTTGATCGAATGGCGGCTGACTTTCCACAGAAGCTTCGGTCTGTGCTCGCCCACGTATCGCCGTTCGACAACTCGCCTAAAATTTATCTGACCATGACTGGCTGAGGTAAGCAATATGGACGCTGATCGCAAATGCATGCCATTCTCCGGCTATTCTGATGCCTATGCTCTTCCCAGCATCATTAGATGTGAGACAAACCTTTATCTTGCGCAGTTCGCGTTCATGAAGCTTCTACCTGCAAAGTACATTATCGAGCAGGCGCTGGCTCGGGGGACTTTGACGCACGGCATGAAAGTTCTCGAAACCTCGAGCGGAACCTTCGCGCTGGGTCTGGCCGTGGTGTGCCTGGAACGTGGATTCCAGCTAGAAATCTTCACAGACCCAGTGATGGAAAAAGGCCTGGAAAACAGGTTGAGCTCCCTGGGAGCTGAAGTCTTCATAATAACTGAAAAGGCGAGGCGCGGTGGCTATCAAAGAAGCCGCCTTGACGCATTGCACGCCAGGATGAGACAGTTGGGCCACTCCTGTTTCTGGCCCCGGCAATACGAAACACCGGACAACCCCGCCGCCTATTGGGTCTTGGCCGACCAAATATCAGAGATGTTGGACGCCGACGTAACTCTGGTCGGTTCTGTCGGGTCCGGCGGCTCTACCTGTGGAACGATCGAGCGCCTCCGCCAAAAAGCCCCTGGGGCGCGCCTGATTGGAGTGGATACCTTCAACAGCGTCATTTTTGGCCAACGGGATGGCGAACGGAAACTGCGGGGGCTGGGGAACAGTCTAGTCCCCAAGAACGTGAAGCATGAGCTGTACGACGAGGTGCATCTCATCTCGGCTCCGCTCGCATTTGCTGCAACGCGATCCCTGCACGCGCGGCACGCCGTTTTCGCCGGTCCCACCTCCGGAGCGAGCTACATCGTCGGGCGTTGGCGCGCTCGACAGTATCCAAGAGAGACCGTAGTCGTCATATGTCCTGATGAAGGCCACCGCTACGTCGAAGCCGTTTACGACCACGAGTGGCTGAAGAAGAACGGATGTCTACATGAAGGTGTTCTGCTGGACGCGCCGGCAACCGAAAATCACCCTTCGACGGCTCTCCCGCCATGGAACCGATATCTTTGGAAGCGGAAAAGCCGGGAAGCTGTCCTGACCCTTTTGGAGGAGGTTTGATGAACGGAGGTAGCTTCCTTTTCGTGGAAAGCAACACGACTGGCACCGGCGAACTATTGATGAAGCGGGCCCGACTCCTGGGCTTTGAGACCTATCTCGTTACGCGCAATCCTGCGCGCTATCCGTTTCTCAAGGACTCGGTCGCCAAAGTGATTGAAGCTGAAACGCGCAGTCCGCACGAACTCCTCAGGGTCGCTGCCAAATTAACAGGCCTGGCAGGTATATACTCGTCGTCGGATTATTTTGTGAAAGCAGCGTCAAGTGCTGCGATGGAGATGGGGCTACCAGCAGCGAATTCGGAGGCTATCGCCACATGCCGGAACAAATGGAAGCAAGCGGCCGAGTTACAGCGACAATCAATCCCGATTCCTGAAACACGGCTGGCCACTTCCGTCAGAGATGTCGAGAATATTCTTGCCCAAGCTACTCTGCCGGTGGTCGTCAAACCGGTGTCCGGTAGTGGTAGTAGCGGCGTGAGGTTGTGCGATACTGCCACAGCCGCCGTCAAAGCGTTTGAGAGCGCAAGGGGCGCACTGCTTGAACAAGTAGGTCTGCCCAGTCCCGACATCCTCATCCAGCAATATGTCGAGGGTAAGGAATACTCCGCAGAGATAATTGCCTACAATGGGACGCTGCATTGTCTTGGAATTCTTGCCAAGCATAAAGGGCCGCCTCCCTGCTTCGTCGAGGTGGGGCACGACTTCCCGGCATCGCTACCGGAGCCATCTCTACGGGAACTGGCCTCTTTTGCCGCAGGCGCGGTCTCGGCTCTGGGCCTGAATTTCGGACCGTCTCATGTGGAGTTCGTGATAACGGAGTCGGGCCCCGTCATCATCGAGGTCAACCCCAGACTGGCTGGAGGGATGATTCCAGTCATGCTCTCCCACGCCCTGGGAACGTCAATCCTTGACATGGTGATTAGACTTTACGCGGGAGAAGGGTTCACGCCTCCCCACGCGAGCGCAAGGGCGGGAGCCATCCGTTTCCAACTCGTTCATAAATCCGGCAAGCTCAAACGCCTGGGCTTTTCTCGAAATCCAGACCCGACTGTGCCAGAGGCCGGGCTACTGAAATCTGAAGGGGACGAAGTTCAAATAGAGGGCGACTTCAGAGACAGAGTAGCCTACGCCGTAGGCGTCGCTGATGAACTCGATGCCGCCGCCGCCGCAGCTGATCGGATGATCGATTCCATTGTGATCGATATCGAGACGGCTGCTGGCGAATCGGACAAGCAAGACCTTGGGTCGAGCGAGGGCAGCTGGAACTTACATCCCGAAGCGATGAAGTTGCTCGCCCCGCCTATCGAAATCTCACGCGATGGCCGCTTTCTGCAGCACCAGGCGGCCATAGACGAAGCACATCTGGTGATGCTTGCGGACCAGGGTTTGGTCAGCCAGGCGGCCGCTGCCGATCTCCTCAAGCACGTCTTGGACCTTCAGGACGAGCGCTTTCAGTCTTTGGAGGGCCGCGATGCTCCGCGTGGACTTTATTTGGCCTACGAGGCTGAACTTGAGGCCAGAGCCGGTCCGGAAAAGGCCGGCTGGCTGCACCTGGCGAGATCCCGGAACGACCTGAACGCGACCATTTCTCTCCTGGTCCTTCGGGAAGCCGCGTGGTCCATCTCTCAAGAAATGGAGAGCCTACAAGATGCCCTGCTTCAGCGAGTGGAGGAAGCATCGAGGCTTGTGGCTCCTCTGTACAGTCAGTACCAGATCGCACTTCCCGGATCGCCAGGGCACTACCTACTAAGCGTTTTCTTCGCTCTGGGGCGCGAGCGTCAGCGTCTCCACTGCCTGCTGGGAGACATGAGGAACTGCCCTATGGGAGCTGGTGCCGGCGGAGGCACCAGCATGCCTATAGATCCCCTGAAGACTGCAAATCTTCTGGGATTCGAACTACCGTCATTCAATTCACTTGATGCGGTCGCAAGCCGCGATCATCATCTGCAAGGGCTTTCAATCTTTGCTGGCGTTTCAATCTTGCTCAGTCGGGTGGCCCAGGACCTGCAGGTTTGGACAACGCGTGAGTTCGCTCTCATAGACGTTCCTCGAAATCTTGCCGGCGGCTCTTCCATGCTGCCTCAGAAGAAGAACCCGTTTCTGCTTGAACACATCAAGGGATCGGCAAGCACCATAATCGGCGCATACGTTTCTGCGGCAACGGCTACGTGTAAATCGCCTTTCAGCAACTCGATCGAAGCAAGCAACTACGGCTGCTCTCCATTAGGCCTTGCAGAAGATGCCCTGAAGCGGGCCATCATCCTCACGTCGCTTATCGTGAAGGACATGTCGTTCAACGTGAGGTCAATGCGCGAACACCTGGAAGATGGCTTATCTATGACGGCCGTCGCCGCCGAACGGATGGCGTCGCGATGCATTCCTTTCAGGAAGGCCCATACACAAATTGGCGAGTTCGCAAGGCGCCTGGCTGAGAATAGGCACGTGGCGGAGCGCCGAAGCCAACTGGCTAGCCAGCTCGGTGGCGTGCTGCCAGGGAGCCTCGAAGAGTGCAGGGATGCTCTGCAATTCGGAGGTGGACCCGGAAAAAGATCAGTTGACGACCAGATTTCTGTAGCAAAAACACTGTTTCGGGAAATGCAGCTGAAATGTGAGGAGATACGGGAGCGGTGGGCTGGCGCCGAGGTGCACCGCAAACGACGAGTGAAAGAATTCGTTGATTGACGTATGCATACGCTGAAGTGTAAGCGCGTCGCTGATCCCCTCCGGATTTGCTCGAGCGCCGTTGCGGATCAGCGCCCGACGACCACGTGCGACTTACCGGTGCCTGTGCCCGCCGACCAGAACGACACTGCGCTGATCGGCGACGAAGGCTCCGCCGGCGAGGCCACGGATGAAGCTCTCGTTGAAAATCACCCCTCAAACAGGGTCCTCATTCCACGAAAAATCACACGCGTCCGCAGGCGCTTGGCCGCCATGGGTTGCGGCGCGTCTGGACAATCTCATCGAGCACATATTCGTGACTAACCGCTCTCCACAACGAGCATTTCTGACCGTTGATACGCACCACGACTTCATCGAGGTGCCGGACATCACCTTTCGTCGGCGCCTTGTGGGGTATGCGGCGCGGATAACCAGAGTCCGTGCTTTCGGCATCATCGGCGGATGGTCTCGCAGGAACGACGATCCCGCAGTCGCGCAGCATTTCCTCGACATCCCGCGGGCTCAGATTTTGGCGAGGATCGGATGGTCAATAAGTGGGTGGTGTTATAGCGCTCACAATTTCGCTATGGCCGTTGTGAACGTTTCGAAATTGATGCGGCAACCGACTATCAAAATAGTATCCGTCTCCCGGATTGAGAATTCGTTTCTGGTTTCCCACCGTCACCTCCACCATGCCGGATAAAACCATGCCAGCTTCCTGCGCTGCATGAGTGAATTCCTCGCCGCTGTCCGCGCCTGGTGCATATCGTTCGTGCAACATCAGCAGTTGGCGGTTCGGGTGATCCAAGCCGATCACGCGATAGGAGATTGTGTCGACCTTTCCAATTTCTACCAGGTTGGCCGACGCATAGAATGGGGAATACGGGAGGCTTGACTGTAGATCGGAAAAGAAGCCCGTAAGCGTCGTTCCAAGCGCGTCCAACACAGCACCCAAAGTGTCGACCGAAGGGCTCATTCGATCGCGCTCAATGAGAGATATTGTGGAATGAGATATTCCCGAACGAGCCGCCAACGCTCTGACGCTAAGGTCCCGTCGGCGACGCAGTTCGCGCAGTTTGCTTCCAATCTTTGGCACTCGTCAGTTCCTTGAATGATTGACTGGAGATCATGCCGTCCCCGCAATGAAAACGATACCAAGATGACCCGGATAGCTGACCGGCTGGTGAGTATATTGAACGAGCGCTCGCTGGGCAATTGTGGGACTGCTTTTGTTGCACGATGCTGGCGTCCATCATCGCACGAAAGGAGGTTTTGATGTCGTCACGTCTCGAAGGCCTGAAGAAAGACAAATTCACCCACATCAAGAAGCCGACCCGAGACGCTGTCTCAGACTCGGCCCCAGTCGAGAAAACCGTAGGGGAGATTATTGGGAACGTCCGTGAGCGCGGAGACTCTGCGGTTCGCGAATATTCGCTTGCCTTCGACAAGGCTGACGTCACGAACTTCGAAGTCACCGAGGCGGAGAAGAAGAAAGCTGTCGCCGATCTCAATCCGCAGACCCGAGAAGATACCGAATTTGCCATAGCCAACGTCCGCCGCTTCGCCGAAGCTCAATTGGGTACCATTTTACCGCTTGAAGTCGAGAGCCTCCCCGGTCTTCACCTCGGTCACCGCGTAATTCCGATTGAGACTGTCGGCTGCTATGTGCCGGGCGGTCGCTATCCGCTTCTGTCAGCTCCAGTCATGACCATCGTACCGGCCAAGGTCGCAGGCTGTGACCAGGTAATCGCCTGTCTACCGCCAAACGCCCATTCAGCGATGATCGCCGGCTGCCACCTTGCTGGTGCGGACCGCATTTTCCGCGTTGGCGGTGCCCAGGCAATTGCCGCAATGGCCTTCGGCACTGAGACGATTCCGGCAGTCGACAAGATCGTCGGCCCGGGAAACGCCTTCGTCAACGAAGCAAAACGCCAGGTGTTCGGCCAGGTCGGAATCGACCAGCTCGCTGGCCCGAGCGAGATCTTCATCGTCGCCGACGAAACCGGCAATGCAGCAACCATCGCGATCGATCTATTGGCGCAGGCCGAGCACGACGTCCGCGCCCGTGTTGGGCTCGTGACGACTGACCGCCAGCTTGCTGAAGACGTTCTCAAGGAAGTCGAAAGGCAGTTGGAAGACCTGCCCACGGCGCCGGTCGCAGGCGTTGCTTGGAAGGATTATGGCGAGATTACCGTCGTCGAAGACGAAGACGCGATGATTGCCTATTCGGATTATATCGCAACGGAGCATCTGCAGGTCCACACTCGCGACCCACAGGCAACCGCCAAGAAGCTTCGGAACTACGGCTCGCTATTCATAGGCGAACTGGCCAGCGTCGTCTATTCGGACAAGTGCTGCGGCACGAATCACACCCTACCTACTATGGCAGCAGGCCGTTACACCGGCGGTCTCTGGGTCGGCTCCTACGTGAAAATTGCCACCCATCAGTGGCTGGATGAGCGCGGCGTTGCCGCCGTCGCCCCGGCCGCTGTCCGCCAGAGCGCGACCGAAAAGCTGGAAGGCCACCGCCGCGCAGCTGCGTTGCGCCTTGGCCCAAAGCAGCTGACCTCAGTTGGTTGAGCCATGACAGCGTCCGATTTGCACATCGAAGTCCTGCAGAAGGTTCCGGCAAATTCTGATTTGGCGTAGACGGGTCGCAGCATTTCCTCGACATCCCGCGGGCTCAGATTAAAGCGGAAGTATAGCCAGACAAGCACGGGCTACGATTCGATCGGATAGCGGTGGTTCTTGTAGGCCGGTGCACTCACGGTCATGGGCGCGCTGCTACTTCAATTTCCTTACCGCTTAACCAATGTGATAGCACCCGGCGGGGCGCACACGCCCCGAATCGAACCCGCCGACCGCAACCTGCAACCCCCGCCTTGCATCACGACGGATGATCACTGCCGGCGCCCAACGAATGTGATCGAAAGTTCCCTTGCTACCGCCGCAAACGCCTCAACCGCACGGTCAATGTCCGCAGTGGAATGCGACGCTGACATCTGCGTGCGAATGCGTGTCTGGCCCTTGGGCACAACCGGGAAGGTAAAGCCAACGACATAGATGCCGCGCTTCAGCATGCGTGCGGCCATCTCTTGCGCAAGGGCTGCGTCGCCCAGCATCACCGGGATGATCGGATGGTCGGCGCCGGCCAGCGTGAAACCGAGCTTGCCCATCTCGGAGCGAAACCGCGCCGCATTGGCATAGAGCCTGTTGCGCAGACCGTCGCCGTTTTTGATCAGCTCGAAAACCCGGATCGAGGCGCCGGCGATCGCCGGCATCAGCGTGTTGGAAAACAGATAAGGACGCGAGCGCTGGCGCAACCAGTCGACCACCTGGCGCTTGCCCGATGTGTAGCCGCCCGACGCGCCGCCGAGTGCCTTGCCGAGCGTGCCGGTGATGATGTCCACCCGGCCCTCGACGCCGCAATGCTCAGCCGAGCCTCGGCCGTTCTTGCCGACGAAGCCGACTGCATGGCTGTCGTCGACCATCACCATTGCATCGTACTTGTCGGCGAGATCGCAGACGCCCTTCAGATTGGCGATGATGCCGTCCATGGAAAATACACCATCGGTGGCGATCAGCCGAAAACGGCAATCCATCGCCTCCTTCAGCCGCGCTTCCAGATCGGCCATGTCGTTGTTGGCGTAACGGAAACGCTTCGCCTTCGACAGCCGCACGCCGTCGATGATCGAGGCATGGTTCAGCGCGTCGGAAATGACCGCATCCTCCTCGCCGAGCAGCGTCTCGAACAGACCGCCATTGGCGTCGAAGCAGGAGCCGTAGAGGATCGTGTCCTCCATGCCGAGAAACCCAGAAATCGTCGCCTCGAGCTGCTTGTGCTCTTCCTGCGTGCCGCAGATGAAACGCACCGACGCCATGCCGTACCCGTAGCGGTCAAGCGCCTGCTTGGCCGCGTCGCGCAATTCGGCGCTGTCTGCGAGCCCTAGATAGTTGTTGGCGCAGAAATTCAGCACCTTTTCGCCGCCCACCTCGATCTGCGCCGACTGCGTCGACGAGATGAGGCGCTCTGATTTGTACAGGCCCTCCGCCTTCAGGCCGGCGAGTTCGTTCGAGAGATGAGAAATAAAAGCGTCGGTCATCGGCAGACTCACGGCAGCACAGACTCCCCCGCGCTGGGGAGGAGCACTCGATATATGTCGCGGCACTATCTGTAATCTACCGCGATCGACCATGCCGGATCGGCATGCTTCTCCCAATACAGGTCTGTCAGCTGGCGTGTTAGAGAGCCAACCTTGCCGTCGCCAACAACGGTCTCGTCTATCTTGGACACCGGCATGATTCCGCCCGCAGTAGACGTGATGAAAACCTCATCGGCGCCCTTCAGCTCGTTGCGATCAATGTCGCCGGCGCTGACGGACAGGCCCAGTTCGTCGCAAAGATCAAAAACGGTCTGCCGGGTAATGCCTGCGAGGACGCCAAAAGCCGGTGTCTTCAAGCGGCCGTCTTTCAGGGTGAAAACGTTGAAACCAGGCCCTTCGGCAATGTTGTCGTTAATGTCGACAATCAATGCAGTTTCGGCACCGTTGTCGTATGCATCGAACAGGCCCTTCACCAAATCGAGCCAGTGATAGTTCTTGATGGTCGGATCAATTGATTTGGGCGGGATCCGAACGGTGTTGCTGATGGCGACATGCAGGCCGCGCTCAAGTTGCTCCTTGTTGGCGACCGACCCGAAAGGCACCGCGAATGCGATGAACCTATTCTCCGACTGGCGCGGGTCACGGCTAAAGTTGGGTGAGCCGCCTCGCGTGCAGATCATTTCGACATACGCCGACTTGTGTCCGGAGAGCGCCACGCAGGTCGACAGGATCTTTTCGATCTCACTGCGGCTGTAGGGAACCTTCATGCGGAGCTTTTCCATTCCGCGGAAGAAGCGGTCCAGATGCAGGTCCAGCCTGAAGAACCTCCCGTCCCATACATGAACGGTATCGTAGGTGGCGTCGGAGTGCAGAAAGCCCCAGTCCAGAACGGACACCTTGGCTTCGGACATCGGCAGGTACTGACCATCCATGAAGGCTACGCCGTGAGGATAATGCCGTTGATCCCGGTGGCGTTGTTCTATGGTTGGGAGAGCCGTTCCAGGTTCGGCTGCAGCAAGTGTCATTCCCGGATCCTCCAAATCTTGCACTCCAGGCGCTCCGCACACCCGGTCACGAGTTTGCCGCCGCGAAACCGCCAAGCGGCCCCATCTCAGCAGTTCGAATGTTGGCTCACCTCGGACCGCCAGCACGCCGCGCGTGCCAATGTCGTCAGCGCGATCGATTACCCCTTGAGCGGGGCCGTAAGCCCTTTCGCGGCCGGCCGCCGGTCACCCGGTGATGCAATTAGATCGCAGACTTCGATGCACTGATCGCGATCAAAGTGCCTCCCCGGCCGCAATGCACGTTTCAAAAACGGGATGGGAGTGGCGCAAACATTCAGCCTTAAAAGGGCGACGTTAGTACCCTGGGCTCGAACTTTACGCGGTCCAGCGCAATCATGCTCTTGAACTTGCGAACATTGGGATTTGTATAGAGTTTGGTCTTTACAAAAACGTCAAAGGCCTCGACGTCCTCGACGAGTACAATAAGAACGAAGTCAGCATCACCTGTCACCATATAGCATTGAGTGACTTCTTTTGCCGCCCTCATTGCTCGTCTGAAGTCATCGACAAGATCCAAACGCTCGCGATCGAGCTCCACCGCTACCACCACGGTCAGCGACTTCCCGAGCGCTTTAGGGTCGACTAGGGAGATATCAGCGGTGATAACGCCGTCGGCGCGTAACTTATTGACGCGGCGCATGCATGAGGCAGCAGACGAACCCACAAGATCCGCAAGCTCGGCGAACGACAACCTGTTGTTCTTTTGAAGGGTGCCGAGTATCCGCCGGTCAAGGTCATCTATCATCCCAATACCCTAGAGGCGAAACGACAATCAGGCTTTAGCGATCCGAAACGCTCGTTGCAATATCGACGCTCAATGAAACGCTACCCCATTCAAAGGCAGGGCTATCGCACATGAGTGATGGCATTGATGAGGTAGTCGTCATTCCAGGCGGATTTCTTGATGCGATGGCTGATAGGAACGTTGGGAGCATCAGCGGCTTTAAGGATGTTTCTGGCGAGGCGCTTGAGGAGGGCTGTGTTGGCGGGAGCATTGTCCTTGCGGGCACGGCTGAGATCCTCATCGAAATGTACATCGAGCATCCATGCAGGCCGTTCTCGATCTGCCAATGAGCTCTGGTGAGGTCGAGCGCCTGCTGCGGCGACAGAAGCGTGGAGGCCATGAACAGACGCATCAACGGCTTGGCCTTGTCGCGTTGGCTGGTGATGCGGATGAAGGCCCGGTGGCCGGGCATCAGCGGCTCGGCCGCCGATACGATCTCGGCTTGCCGCCACTCGTTGCGGCCGTGGCTGGTCTCGGTGCGCTCGGCAATGGAAGGGGTGGCATCGGCCAGTTGCAGTTGGCACGGCGCAGCCAATGACGACGATTGCCCTTCAGCGCAACCAGGTAATCGCCACCTCTTTGGGTAATGGCCGCAGCCATGCGGGTGTGGCAATGGAGCGCGTCGGCGGTGACCAATCGGCCCGTAGATCAATGAGTTCGATGACTTTGAGCGCGGCCTCGACTTCGTTCTTACCATCGCTCGGCGAGACTGCCGCCAGACACAGCCGGGTCCCGTCGGCGAAGGCCGACACCGTCAACGGCGGACTGGCTGCCAAGCCCCTTCTCATAGGCCCGCCGCAAAGCCTTGCCGTCAAGCGACACCACCTCGGGCGTCTCTCGGCTGGCTCGGGCGAAAGCTGCCGCAAAGGCAGCGAAGGCGCGACCGAAGGCCTCCGGGTCGAGCAGGCGCAGCAGCCGCGAGAAGGTGTCGTGGCTGGGGGCTGCGTCATAGTCGATCAGCCGCGACAGCGCCTGTTTGCGCTCCTGCGCAAACAGGGCAAATTCCGTCGCATTGCTGGCGCCGCACAGGCTTGCCGCGATCATCATCACGATCAGGTCGCCAAGCCGGTGCGTGGCGTTGGGCGCGCGTGGATCAGGCACCGCGCCAAAGTAGCTCTAAAGGCAGGAAATGGCAGTCGCTCCTTCGCTCAACTGCCTCTCCAAAGAATCCTTTCTCAGCCTAAACTCAACCCCAAAATCGCCATATGCGATTCCCCTGCATTCAAAGGGTGCCATGATTGCGATCGTCATGGAGACGCAATCGTTCTTTTCACCCGAATGCGTGTTTTGCCCAAAAGTTTCCTCGGATTCTTCGAGTTGCGTGTTTCTCATGACCCGGAGGCGCCATCAACCATGCGGTTCGTAGCCAGGCGCGAGGCTCTTGGAGGGCGTTGTCACGTTATTTGAAATTGTGGCCGCGTATGGCCGACACCGCGCTGTTCAGACAGGCCGTGCACTCATGGCGGTCCTGGTCGAGTAGCTCAGCCATTCGGCTTTCGACGGGTCACCGAAGGCGGTCGCCCGCCCCCGGTTCCCACAGAACGTGGCGTGCGGAGCTACCGCACCACGCTTTTCGGCAGTTGCCTCACAGCACCGCAAGTGCCCTGCAGCCCCCGTATGGGAGCCACAGTTTCGGATGCAGTGGTGGGTCCGCTCTTTGACCTGGAGGAAGGCGTCCCAGACTGCACAGCATCTTGCGCCAGTAACGCTAAGCGACCCGATACACCTTGGTCAGCGAGCGGATATTGATCGCGGCCAGCATTCGTCTTTGGATGAGCTTGCCAGACTGAGCGACTGGGTGCGGACCGATCAAGTCCTTTCCCTTTGTGTTTCCTGCTCTGCGAACGGCGAGCCTGCCTGGCCGCCAATGGCCTTGTTCAAGGCGATGCTGCTTACAGTCTGGTACGACTTGTCCGACGTCAAGCTTGCCGAGGCGCTGGACGACAGAGGATCGTTCCTACCGGTTCTGCGGGTTCTCGGCTCAAGAGCCGACACCTGAGCGAACGCTTTCGTGCGTTTCTCGAAAAGCCCGCATCGCCTTAAGTCCGACTTGCGCCCGACGGGAGCATTCCGCGCCGGTCATCGCGGCCCTGGAATTATGGTTCGAAAGCAGCTACCGATGATCTCCTCGGGCTCTGGACTGGCCGAAGACATACGTTATGGGCTTGCTCACTGGCAGGGGCTGACCCGTTTCCTGGACGATGGCCACATGGAACTCGACACCAACCCAGTCGAAAACGCCATATGCTTGACCGAAAAAAATGCTCTGTTTGCTGGCAATGAGATCGGGGCCGAAAACTGGGCGCTGCTCTCATCCATCGTGGCCACCTGCATGCTCAACGACGTCAATCACGTCGCCTCCCTCGCCGAAACCCTCGACGCCATCATCAACGGCCACCCCCAGAGCGAGATCGAGGATCTCATGCCCTGGCGATTCCGGAAAACGTCAAGCTCACATCCGTGAGGCGATCGATGAGGCGCTCACAAATCACGAAAGAGTCAGCAACCAGGACCGTTGGTATAATGGAGGCTTGTTCGCGGGAAGCAATCTTGCGTTGATTTTGTTGATCTATCGGCTTCAGCGTAAGGGGGAAACCATGTCAGCGCTGACATGGTCGGCTGTGTCTTCTGGCGCTCTCGTGTGGGCGTCAATGGTGTTTTTGTCATTATCCAGCGATGACGATAAACTTCAAACTGCGTTTCATCGTAATGTAAGCGATGGCAATGAGGCGAATTTGAACGCATGCCTTTGCAAGCCCTCGCCATCGCATCCGGCGAAGGCCGTAGCTTCGTTTCCAGGTACCGAAAATCTTCTCGATCCGGCCATAAATGCGGTGGATCGGTTGGTTCGAGGCCTCAAGACGCGCCAGTGTTTCGGCTTCATCCCGTCCCCACATACCGGTGGCGACGATGCGTGGCGTCGCACCCTTGGTGCGCACCGCGTCGTCGAAATGGTTGCCTCGACAAGCGCTATCGGCAAACACCTCGCCGGGATCGTCCGGCAGAGCATCAGGACCGGCCTTACCATCGTTGATGTTTGGGAGGCGTGACGGCGATCTCCTCGACCAGAGCTGTGTCAGCGTCGGCGCCGACATAGGCCTGGAAACCATGAACCGCTGGCCGGCTCTTATGCTTGACCCAATGACATCTTCATCATCCTCACGTCTTCACACGGATCGCTTTGGCCTTCAGCTGGCGGGTGATTTCGTCGAACAGAGTCTTGTCCCGACCATGGGCCAGAAGCACCGCGCGGGGGCGAGAAGAAGGGGCTTCTTCTGGACGATCGCTTCCGATGACCCCGCGGCCATGGTGGCCAAGGCCTGCCCATCGTGCTGTTCAACTATGCGCCAGGGCGCGGCGGCGACCATGCTAAACGCTTCCTGTAAGGTTTCGGCGGACAGTTTGTGCAAGTTGGACCGGGATGCTCGTCCATTGCTGGAGCCATCTGCGCCGGCGTTTTGTGAAGCTGGCGCAACACTAAGTCCCCGATCGCCGAAGCCGCCGTGCGGCCAGATCGCCACGGTCTACGCCGTCGAGGCGACGGTGCACGGCGTGAGTCATTGGCGGTGAATATTATGACCAGCCAGCGCTAGCTAGCTTTCCCAGCGGCGGAGGACCTCTTATCGTCTCTTCATCTCGCATTTTTTCGCGCGCGGGTACTGGAGATTTGATCTACTATGGGAGAACTCAATGACAGGATTTGTACCGGAAGAGACCTCGTCGATGATAGGTATGCCGCTGCCGTTCACGAATGGCGAATACCGGCAGCGGATTAATGCCGTGCGCAAGCGGTTAGTCGAGGAGAAGCTCGACGCTCTCCTGATATTTCATCAAGAAAGCATGTTTTACCTCTTTGGTTATGAGCAGACAGGCTACTGGATCTACCAGACTGCGATCCTGACTGCCGACGGTCCAGAGATTACGGTATTTGTTCGTACCGCTGATGAACATATGGTCCACGGACTCCCATACGTTGGGGATGTTCGGACGTGGAAAGACGATTCCGCGAACGACCCGATTGCGATCACTGTCGATTTGCTTCGGGAACGCGGCGTCTTAGGGCCTGGTAAGCGCATAGGTATCGAGCTAAAAACGCATGCTCTCTTGCCCTTCTACCATAAACGGCTGAACGAAGCATTGCCGTCGTTGGTCGACGCTTCTGACGTGATAACTGAACTGAGGATTCGCAAATCGGACGCTGAAGTGGTCTATATGCGGGAAGCGGGAAAAGTACTCGATGCTGCTTACGCAGGCGCGTTCGAGGCGCTGCGTCCGGGCGTGCTTGAAACCGAGGTTCTTGCTGCAGCGCTCACCGGCATGTTCAGGGCGGGCGGTCACGTGCCGGCCATCGTTCCTCCGTTCGCAAGCGGACCTCGCTTGCCTTCATGGACCCATGGCCACGCCGTGGATCGCCGCATTTCGCCCAATGAGGCAGTGACAATCGAACCCGGCGGTTCACGCTACAGATATCATGCAGTTGGTGTACAGACGCGGTGGGTTGGTGGCGAGCCGACAGCGAAAGTTCAAAAGACGTTCGACGACCTTATCCAAGCTCAGGAAGCTGCAGTTTCTATGATACGACCGGGGGTTTCTACGGCAGACGCGGCCCGTGAGATCAATCGCGTACTCAAGCATTTTGAGCTGTACAAGCCGGGAACCCATAGTGGCTACGGCACGGGAATTGGTTACCCTCCCACTTGGCTGGACACCCTGCGCATCATGGAAAGCGACCGCCATGTGTTTGAACGAAACATGACTTTCTTCTTAGTTTCCTATTGGGCTGTCAAACAAGTAGGCAACATGACTACGGAGTTGTGCTTGGGCGAGCCATTTATTGTAACCGACACCGGTTGCGAACGGTTGTCTGCTACGCCGCTCAGCTTGACCTGACTGCGGACGATGTCCAGTTGCAACACCGCGCTACGCAAGCGCGGCTCTGCGCTGATCTGGCTGGATGAGGAGATTTGCGGGCGTTAACACGTTGTTTAAAATGTGGGCCAGCACCGCGCTTTTCAGGCGGGCCGTGCACTCACGGCTCCCCACGTGGCCAACATTTTAAACAACGTGACAACGCCTCTTCTCGCCACAGGCGGAGCCGGTGGCCGCCGCCCCACCCTCTATCTCCATCAGCTTCTCAGGCAGCTGATCTGACGACCGATCCAGGCGCCTTAAACGCTGAAGACAATTCAAAACTCATCCTTTGCTGTAGCTGATGTTTCAACAGGAAACGCAGTTTGGTGTAAATCCCTCGCCATAATGCAGTATATTGATTTATGCTGACCAAAACGAGATTATTTTTCCCTCGTAAGATATCACTCAAAGTAGGGGTCCATTGATTCCTTTTGCCCATGTCCGAGCAGAATGGCGCTGAACTTTGCATCAAAACGGTCCGGCAGAAAACTCCAAATATGGATAAATACAGAATGACAAGCTTTGAAATTTTCCCGGAACTGCATCACGAAGCAACCGAATGGCGCCGGTACCTTCATCAACATCCTGAACTCGATTACCGGCTACATAACACAGCACAATTTGTTGCGGAGAAATTAGCCTCGTTTGGCATCGATCATATCGAGAAGGGGATTGCCGAGACGGGCATAGTAGCGATTGTCCAGGGTAAAGGTGGCGACGGGCCGACTGTGGGGTTGAGGGCTGACATGGATGCCTTGCCAATTGTTGAGGCTTCAGGCAAGCCCTGGGCATCAAAAAAGCCGGGCCGAATGCATGCATGCGGCCATGACGGGCACACGGCCATGTTGCTAGGCGCCGCGAAACATTTGTCAAGAACGCGCAACTTCAAAGGCTCCGTTGCTCTGATCTTCCAGCCCGCCGAAGAGGTTGAGCTGCCATCGGGGGGGCTGAAAATGGTCCTAGAGGGGATCATGGATCGTTTCAACATCTCCCAGGTCTTCGGCATGCACAACAGGCCAGGGGTGGAGATCGGCACATTCGCAATTTCCGCTGGTCCCATCATGGCGTCGCAAGATGACTTCGACATAATCGTAAAGGGGAGGGGTGGTCATGCGGCTTCGCCAAGCCGAACTATAGATCCTGTGGTTGTTGCAGCACAGATCATCATGGGCCTCCAGACACTGGTCTCGCGCAAGACTGATCCTATGGACTCCCTCGTGATCTCAGTGACAAAGTTGAAGGCCGCAGAAGCCTACAATGTCATTCCCGATAAAGTTGAAATCGCTGGAACTGTTAGGGCGCTTTCATCCGAGCTCAGAGATTTTGCCGAGCGAGAGGTGTTTGCTTCCGCTCAGGGCATTGCGCGTGGATTCGGCGCCGATATCGAGTTCACGTATCGCCGATCCGTTCCGGTTACTTTCAATCACGCTAAAGAGACAAATTTTGCGACCACGGCGGCTCGTAAACTGGTGGGAGCCGCATCAGTGGACGACAAGGTCAGGATGAGTATGGGCGCAGAGGATTTCGCCTATATGCTTGAGGCGCGACCGGGGGCGATGATCTTTCTTGGAAATGGATCATCGCCTTCTCTACACAATCCGGCTTATGATTTTGACGATGAGGCCCTTGCCTATGGCATCGGGTTCTGGCTCAGCCTGGTAGAGACAGTGTTGCCGGTTTGAGAGGAACCTGAGCCGAATCGTGAATCGTCGACATTCTAGATTGCCAAGTAAGTTTGCAGGAGAATTCATGCCCAATCCACATTGTTCTGGCATTACAACCATCCCGCGCGCCCCGTTTCCGCGTATTGAGTGTAAAAACCGGATCCTGAATGCGCGGCAGTTAATGAAGCAGCATGCTTTTGACGCGCTTCTCGTCACGTCCGAACATAACTTCCGCTATTTTGTTGACGACACCAGCACCACTCCCATTCAGACTACGCGACCGCGCTTTTTGTTGCTCCTGCAGTCTGGTGAGGCGATAGCAATTGTTCCAACTGGTCTAGATGAATTTTTCAGGGAGACCACCTGGATAAGAGATTTCCGCACTTGGCCGGGTCCGAATCCGAAAGATGAAGGCGTCTCCGAAGTTGCGAAGCTCTTAAATGAACTGGCGCCAGAAAATGCCCGGATCGGGATCGAGCTTGGCCCAGAAAGCAGACTTGGAATGCCTGGAGGAGACTTTTTACGTTTGAGCGAAGCAATAAGGCCCCGGATATTTGCCGATGCATCAGGACCAATTCTGACCCCATTGCGAATGATTAAGTCAGAGAGGGAAATTGATCGCATCAGAACTGTATGTAGAATTGTTTCCAAGGTCTTTGACAATTTGGCTCAGCAGTTGCACCTTGGAATCACCGAGCGAGAGGCTTGCCGCCTTTTCGAACTAGGATGCTTTATTCACGGTGCAGATAAAACTCCAAAGATCGACAGTGCTTCAGGCCGTGGAGGATATTCGCGATGCTACGGTGAGCCGACGGATAAAGTGCTGTCTGGTGGGGATGTGCTTTTCATTGATGCTGGCTGTTTGTTTAATTTTTATTGGAGCGACTTCAACCGCAACTTTTCTTTCGGAGAAGCTGATCCGCATACACAGGATGCCTACCGGGCGGTTTGGGAAGCGACAGAAGTAGGAATTGCTGCTGCGCAGCAAGGTGTTCCAATCTGTAATGTGTGGGCTGCAATGTCCGATGCCCTATCTCATTCGACAAAACGGGGAAAGCGCACCACTATCGGCCGTATGGGACACTCCATGGGTCTCTGGATGCCAGAGCTACCTTCTGTTCAGCAGGATGACAACACGATGCTCAAGCCAGGCATGATCATCAATATCGAGCCCAGTATAGCCTATCCCTCTTATTTTGATGGTTCTTCAAAGCTAATGCTTCACGAAGAGGTTATATTAGTGACCGAAAACGGGCCGCAACTGCTTACCTCGCGGGCTCACCGAGAAATGCCCGTCATTGAGTAGCCGATTATAGGCCACGGCTGCTGTCCACGACGTTGGCGGTCCCTCAAAATGTCGCTGGGCCTGAGGGCGGCCCTTCATCCAATGTGCAAAGGTACGAGGGTTAAGCCGGCTGGCCGGCGCAGAGCCTCATGCATAGGAGAGGGCCATATGGACCATATCAGATTGTCGGCTCGGATATCCACAAGGAACGGATCTCGGTCGCGATTGCGGAGAGCGGACACTCCGGCGCAGTGGAATATCTCGGCGAGATTGCCAATGCTGCTGATGCCATCAGCAAGCTGTGCGACCGTCTCGGGCGGTCCGCCAAGCCGCTGCCGTTTTGTTATGAGGCCGGCCCGTGAGGCTATGGCGTTCATCGCCAAGTCACGCGCCTCGGCCATCGGTGCGACTTGGTGGCGCCGACGCTGATTCCGCGGAAGCCTGGCGATCGGGTGACGACGAACCGCCGCGATGCCACCCTGCTCGCCCGCCTCAACCGGGCTGGTGAGTTGACGCCCGTCTGGGTTGCCCGACGCCGATCATGAAGCCATGCGCGACCTGATCCGGCTGCGCAGCGTCGTGCGACAGGTGGTGACGCGAGCGCGCCAACATCTTCAAGGATTTCTTCTGCGTCACGGGCGCAAGCATGAGCGTGGACGGCCTGGCGAAAGGCTTACCGGCGATGGCTTTCGACATTGGCCTTCAACCATCCCGCTCATGCCGGGGAGCATCGTCTCCACTATGAGCCTCGACGCTCGCCACCTAGGTAGAGGGTCAGCCCTCAGAGCCTCTGGTATGACTCGTCTCTAGCGTGGCCTACACTCTTTGCTCCTAGTACCGTTTCACAGTGATTGTGACTGGTTAATTTCGAGCCATTGCAAGATGGGCAGCTTTTGGGGCGGGACGAGGATTTCGATGCTTCGGGATATGCCGGATTGACGGCGAATGAGCCCATTTCGTTCGAGGGTCATGATCATCTGGTGGACCGATGGCGGGCTGACCCGAAAATGGCGTTGGAGATCGGCTTCGGCGGGTGGGCGTCGGAACATGTGCGAATAGGTGTAGAGATAAAGGCCAGGTACTGGCCTTGCTTTTCGGTGAAGCCCTGGTCGATGGACCGGTGCGCAGCGCCTGATCTTTGACTCATCTGTCGATTCGTCCTGAGCCTCCAACGAGGAGGCTGCGATGAACATACGTTACCGGGTCGAGCTGAGCCAAGCCGAACGCGACGAGCTGAGCGCGCTGCTGAACGGAGGCAGGCATGCCGCCCGCAAGCTCAAACGAGCCCAAATCTGCTTGCAGCCGATGCGGGCAGTAGCGACGAGGAGATTGCGCGGGTCGTGGCGGTGGGCGACTCGACCGTCTATCGAACCAAGCGACGCTTTGTGGAACGTAATCTGGAATACGCGCTGAGCGAGGAGCCGCGCCCTGGAGCCGAGCGCAAGCTGACCGGCAAACAGGAAGCCTTGCTGGTGGCGACTGCGTGCGCGAACCCGCCGGCGGGCCGCGCGCGCTGGACGTTGGAGCTGCTGGCCGATGCCATGGTAAGGCTCACCGATCATGCCAGCCTGTCGCACGAGACGGTGCGCCGCCGGCTGGCCGAGAACGGCCTCAAGCCTTGGCGCAGGGACATGTGGTGCATTCCCGAGGTCAATGGCGAGTACGTGGCGCGCATGGAAGACGTGCTCGATCTCTATGCCGAAGCGCCCGATCCAGAGCGCCCGGTGATCTGCTTCGACGAAACCCCGGTGCAGCTCATCGGCGAGGTCCGTCAGCCCATCCCGGCCGCGCCGGGCCAGCTCGAACGCTACGACTACGAATACCGCCGCAACGGCACGGTCAATCGCTTCGTCTTTCTCGACGTGAACCGGCCTTGGCGAAAGGTCAAAGTCATCCAACGGCGCACGGCACGAGATTATGCCCATTGCATGCGCGACATCGTCGCCCGAGGCCACCTGCATTCGCGTCGTCCAGGACAACTTGTCGACCCACTCGGCCGGTGCCCTCTACTAAGCCTTCCCGCCCACCGAGGCCCGCCGCATCCTGCGCCGTCTGTAGTTCCACTACACGCCCAAGCACGCCAGCTGGCTCAGCATGGTCGAGATCGAAATCGGCGTCCTTAACGGCCAGTGCCTAGACGAGGTATTGACGACGCCAAGCGCCTAATCAGCGAGATCGCCGCATGGGAACACCAGCGAAATGCCGCCGGCGCCCAAATCAAATGGATGTTCACAGCCGATAAGGCCCGAGCCAAGATGGCCGCGCCTATCCTCAGGCAGTCAAAGAGTCACAATCATTGTGAAACGGTACTAGGCTAGAGCACATCCTGTTTAATTTGGGTCATATTCTGCGGCCTTGAAGTAGTTTGCGCATTCGTCTGGGTGTGAACTGGTCGAGGATCGAACCGACGGCGTCCCACAGGGCGTTGATGGTTCTCTCGGCTTTGGCGCGCATGACAGCCTTGAGTTTTGAGAAGGCGTTTTCGATCGGATTGAAGTCGGGCGAGTACGGCGGCAGGAACAAGAGCTTGGCGCCGACCTGTTCGATTGCCGCTCGCACGCCTGCCCCCTTGTGCGCCGGCAGGTTGTCCATCACGACGACGTTGCCCGGCGCGAGGGTCGGGACCAGGACCTGATCGACATAGGCAAGGAACACACTGCCGTTCATGGCACCGTCGTAGACGATGGTGCGGTCATACCCGTCAACCTCAGCGCGCCGGTGAAGGTGGTCGGTGCGGCACGCCGGCCCGGCAGCGCGCACCGCATGGCGCACGCCCCCGCAAGACGGGGCCATCTTGGTCGACAGCCCGGTCTCGTCAATGAAGACGAGCTTTGCCGGATCGAGATCGAGTTGGCCGTCGAACAGGCGCCGGCGCTTCAGGATGTCGGGGCGGCCCTGCTTCAATGCGTGTGCGGACTTTTTTTGAACGTCCACCCGTGGCCGCGAAGCCATGCGCTCAAGGCGCTGCGGCTGATCCGCACCGACCGCTCGCCTTCCAGCCACTCCACCATCTCGTTCAACATGATGTCCTTGCGCTCATCGATCAGCCCGACGATGAAGGCTTCATGCGCATCGAGGCTGGACGCGCGGCGGCGGCCTTGCGGCCGCGGCGCCAGTTCGCCGATCTTCGCCCGCGCGATCTAGCGGATCGCACTCGATATCCCGACCCCAAAACCGCGCGGCAGCCTGCCGGGCCGATATGCCCGCGTCAGACGCCTTCAGGACCCGCAGCCGGAGATCCTCGCTCGGTGATCTTCCCATCATCCACGTCACCAAAGTGGATGTTGAATCACCTGCCAAGGCCGCCGACACATCACAATCGATTCGTCGATCACAGGACGTGCTCTAGTGCGATGCGGCTTCGTGGGATGGCCGCACCACCGACATACATTTTCACCAGCGCGGTTATTTCAAACCTAGCTCGGGCCGCATTTCAGAACGGCGTCAAAAATGGTTCACACGTTTCACAAGCCAGCTAAGTTTGCAGTTGTATCGTGCTTCACCAAGTTTCATAGATTAGGTGCTCAAAAAAGCTGTGCCGGACCAGAAAACAACTGGTGCGAGCAAGGAAACTCTCTGGCAGAAGCGAGCGTACAGTACAACGATAAGGAGAAAAGCGCCTCGACGACATGAGTTGCTGAAATTTTATAACATAAACGGCTTCGGCAAACGGCAGTACGGTCAACGTGCGGCGTCTTGGGCTGCGACGTCCCGAATACGCGTTGGCCAGCGTATCAAGAAGGGAACGATCGATGCTAAAACGACTGGGGACGGCGGCGTTTGCCGCCGCATTTACCATTGCCGCTTGGACCGGCGCCGCAACAGCGGGTGAAGTACTTGACCGAGTGCAGCGGACGAAAACCTTAACGGTCGCCGTAGGTGCGGACTGGGGGCCGGGCTCGCATTTGGACGAAAACCATGAGTTCGCTGGTTATGACGTGGCTATCGCCAAACAGATTGCCGCGTCACTCGGGGTTAATATCAAATTTGTGACGCCGGGCTGGGATCTCATCGCTGCAGGCAAGTGGGACGGCCGTTGGGATGTCGCCATGGGACAGATGACGCCGACGAAGGAACGGGCCGAAAGGATAGACTTCCCTGCTACCTACATTTGGGGGCCCACTTCGGCGGTCGTTCACAAGGACAGCAAGGCAACGAAGCCTTCCGACCTGGAGGGGAAGGTGGTCGGCGTAACAGCAGGCGTCACGGGAGAAGCGTATGCCAATCACAATTTCAAGCCAGGTTGGCTGAACGCCGACCCTATTACATATCAATTCAAGCCTGCTCAGGTGAAAACCTACGGAACGAGCAACGTTGCATTTGATGACCTTCGACTTGGCGATGGGGTGCGCCTTGACGCTGTGATCGCAGACACACCTATAGCGCTCGATGCGATAAAGGCCGGTTATCCTTTGAGGATTCTGGAGCCAGCGCTGTTTAATTCGCCTGGAGATATAGCAATTCAGCGTGGCGACAAGGAATTCAGCGCTAAGATCGCAGCGGCCGTCAAGCAAATGGAGGACGACGGCACGCTCTCCAAGCTTTCAATGAAGTGGTATGGAGTCGATTATTCCAAGCAACAGTGAGGCTGCGAACTCCAGGCGGCTTGGACTCTGCCCGGGCTGCCCCCTTATGAGAGACTTCTTATGCTTTATCAGGATACGGTCGAATCCGAGGTGCTTGTCCATAAGCCATGGTTTGTTGCCACGGTTTTTGCCGTCGTGCTCGCGGTCTTTCTTGTGGTCAACCTTACGGGCACCACCTTCGGCGAACTCATGCGGCCGGTTATCGGCGACCCGATGCAAAGCGGAATCTATGGCCGTGTCGCGATCGCATTCGTGATCGCAGTCATGTTCTGCATCAACATCGTTTTAATCGGGTTTGCTCCGTTGAGGGCGCAGATCGGCATTGTATGGGTCGAGCTGCTAGCCCTGTTCTTTTTCTTCTTCAAGGCATTTAACCTGAGCATGCCGTTCATCTGGCAGAATCTACCATACCTGATCACGCAGGGGGTGGTGACCACGATCTATGTTTCGGCGGTTTCAATTATATGCGCATCACTCATCGCGATTATTGCGGCTATCGCAAAGCTTTCGAGCAATGGTTTCGCCTACGCGATCGCCAATTTTTACACATCGTTTTTTCGCGGTCTGCCGCTTCTCATGCAGATTTACCTAGTCTACCTCGGGTTACCGCAACTGGGTATCGTCATCGATGCAGTTCCTTCCGGCATATTGGCACTGTCGCTTTGCGTGGGAGCCTATATGACGGAAATCTTCCGCGCGGGTATCCAGAGCATCGACCGCGGCCAATGGGAAGCGTCACGATCGATGGGGTTCAGCTTCGGCCTTACCATGCGCAGGATCATCTTGCCGCAGGCACTGCCGGTCATTATTCCGCCTATGGGAAACACTTTTATCTCAATGTTGAAAGACAGCTCGCTTGTGTCCGTTCTTGGCGTCTGGGAACTGACGTTTCTTGCTCGCACCCTCGGTCAGCCGACCTTCCATCACATGGAGATGCTGATCACAGCCTCGATCATCTACTGGATCATGTCTGCCTGCCTCGAGGTTGTTCAATCGCGGCTTGAGCGTCACTTCGGAAGGAGTAAGGTGCGATGAACGCTATCAATATAGGTCAGCTGGAAGGTGGCTTTGGTGGAGGCAGCCCTTCGCAAGTGATGGGCAACATACCGAACGTGCAGCTACTTTCATCCCAGGAGTCTTCCAGTCCGAAGCAGGTGCCAATGAGTGCGGACAACATTATCGAAGCAACGAACGTCTCCAAATGGTACGGCACCTTCAAAGCATTGACTGATGTCAACCTCACTGTCCGCAAAGGCGAACGCATCGTTATTTGCGGCCCCTCCGGATCCGGGAAGTCGACGCTTATCCGCTGCTTCAACCGGCTCGAAGCGCATCAGGAAGGCGAGATCACCGTCAACGGGATCAGATTACACAACAAAATGCGCAACGTGACTGAAGTTCGCAAGAATGTTGGTATGGTTTTTCAGCACTTCAATCTCTTCCCCCACATGACCGTGCTGATGAACTGCATGGCCGGGCCAATGTGGATCAAGGGCGTGCCCGAAGCCGAGGCCAAGAAGACCGCGCTAAAGTTCCTCGAGCGCGTGCGCATTCCAGAACAGGCGAACAAATACCCGGTTCAACTCTCCGGAGGACAGCAGCAGCGCGTGGCAATAGCCCGCTCTCTATGCATGGAACCTGCGGTCATGTTGTTCGACGAGCCTACCTCGGCACTCGATCCGGAGATGGTGTCGGAAGTTCTCGAAACCATGACAAGTTTGGCGCGCGACGGCATGACCATGGTCTGCGTCACCCACGAGATGGGCTTTGCCCGCGCTGTCTCCGATCGGGTTATCTTCATGGATTGGGGCCAGATCGTTGAAGAGGGTAAACCAAACGACTTCTTCACCAATCCGCGGCACGACAGGACAAAACTCTTCCTCAGTCAGATACTGAAGCACTGATCGGTCTTCTCGACGAGCCGCGGTAAGGTTTTGGCAGCGCGTAGCCCTGGCGCGGCGGTCGAAGTTGCGTGCGAGCTATTTCGACGCGCAGACAGCAGCAGAGTTCCAGAAAATGACGAGCTCTGTGCGAGACCGATGAATCGAAGGTTAACCTATGAAAATCATCCCAGAAATTGCGCATTCACAGCAGGAAATGCAGTCAATGAGGCGCTGGATGCATGCTCATCCAGAACTCAGCTTTCAAGAAAAGGAAACCGGCGATCTTATTGCTAAAACTTTGGCCGGCTGGGGCATCGAGGTATATAGAGGGTTGGGTCGGACGGGAGTGGTCGGGGTCCTTAAAGTTGGAAACGGTAAACGGGCTATCGGTATCCGAGCAGATATGGACGCGTTGCCCATCCAGGAACGCAATGATTTCGAACATCGTTCACAGTATCCCGGCAAGATGCATGCGTGCGGCCACGACGGGCACATGGCAATGCTCCTCGGTGCAGCGCGTTATCTAGCGCGAGCACGTAACTTCGACGGTACCGTGGTGTTCATTTTCTCTCCTGCCGAGGAAGCGGGGGGGGGCGCAAAGGTAATGGTCGATGAGGGCCTTTTCGAGCGTTTCCCGGTTGATGCGGTATTTGGATTGCACAACGAGCCCGGACTGCCCGCTGGAAAGTTCGGTGTGCGGGCCGGCACGACCATGGCGGCGAGCGGCGAGTTTCGTATTCGCCTGACAGGCGTTGGTTCGCACGCGGCCGCTCCTCATCTTGGCAAAGATCCGTTATTCGTCGGCGTCCAGATTGTAAGTGCGCTGCAAGGAATAATCACGCGCAACAAGAAGCCGGTCGATACAGCTGTGTTTTCCGTCACGCAATTTGACGCCAATGGCGGTGCAACGAACATAATCCCCGAAGTTGCGACCATCGCCGGGATCGTACGTGCTGAAAGCACGCCTATCCTTGATGTGATAGCGTCGAGAATGAAGACAGTCGTTAAGGGACTTTGCGCGGCGCATGACTGCCAACTTGATTACGAATTCGTGCACGGCTGCCCTCCTACGGTCAACACGCCGGACGAGACGAGGTTTGCTGCTGAAGTGATGAAGTCGATAGTTGGCGAAGCCGGTGTTGATACCGATATCGAACTGGACATGGGCGTCGAAGATTTCGCCTACATGCTGCAGGCTCGTCCCGGCGCTTACGCTTATCTCGGCATTGGATCCGGTGAACACCGCGCTAGTGGGCATGGTTCCGGTCCATGTGAGCTCCACAATGCGAGTTACGACTTTAACGACGAAATGCTTACGATTGGATCGACCTATTGGGCGGAATTGGCGCTCCAGTGGCTGAAGTCATCGACCTAAATCATTGCGCTTCATAAGATGACAAGACCCAAAGAATACAAATGCTGAGATGTTAAAACATCAGCAATCCGGCTTTGACCTGACCGATATCGACCCGTCGCCGCACAAAATCGGGGGCGCCAAGCAAAGTGGACCATTTTTTCTGATGTGCATGCACGCCGGGAAAGCGCTGCCGGCTTGTCTATCGGACCTCGGAATAGAACGGAGCGAAAATGGAGCGTCACATAGCCTATGATGTTGGCGCAAAGGCAGTTGCATGGAAACTCTCCGCTGCCCTTTGAGGCACCGTTGCATATCCAGCGCTATAGTCGGCTTGCCCTTCAAGCCATTGACAGCATCCCCGAGGTCAGTGACGGGACAACAAAGGCGATGTTCGCGGAAGTGAGGGCAGAATATACGAACATTGAGGTTGCCCTCAACGAACCTTACACAGATCGATGAACTCGGCGACTATGCGATACCTGTGCACGGGAGCAACGGGGGCTTCCGCATGTTCTCATCGAGATCCGAAATGACCTCATCTCTGATGAGGCCGGACAATCACGCTGGGCAGAGATCATCTCTAAACGACTCGAGGCCGTCGCCCATGCCATCCGCACCGTCTTTGCCGCTTTGCCGAACTCGGCTCGGCGCGCCGACCCTGCGGCCATGCAGCTTCACCTCGACGAGATCAGCCGCCATCGCCTCGGCCGAAGAGCTGAGACGCTCCTCGAGGATCAGTTGCTGCTGGGGTTCGAAGAGGCTGAACAGATCGAGGCCGCCGGTGACGAAGAGCAGGCACAGTTCGCTCTTGTGCGGCGGCACGGTGAAGCTGGTGGCCCATTCCGAATGTAAGCGACGATAGCTATGCCGACGTCTGGGCGTAGCGGCATCGTCGCTTGTCGCCGCCCCTTGCCATGGCCGAGGATCTTGCCTGACCGCGGGTCAATGTCATCAACACAGAGGGCCGCGATCTCGCTGTCGCGGAGGCCAAACTTGGCCAGCACCATCAGAACCGCATAGTCCGCCGTCGCTGTATCGCCGCCGATCCGCAGCACACCACCCTCTCATGCGCCTATCCAGCTCCCGGCAACCAAGCTCCGATATTGCTAGGTAGCCGATCGACAATCATCCCGCGAACGCAGAGCGGACACGGCGCCACATGACCGACAGCAAGCTTATGCCACGCACAAGCAGAAAAATGTGAAGGGCAGCCCAGAGCCCGTGGTTGCCGAAGATCAGCCCGAACGCGAACAAGGCAGCGATAAAGGCGGCGAAAGATAGGAGCATCATGTTGCGTATGTCACGCGACCAGGTGGCGCCGATGAAGATGGCGTTCATCTGCATAGCCAGGGCGGCGCTCAAACTCCCGAACGCCGCCCAAGGTAGATAGATAACCGCCTCCGCACGCACGTCTGCTGTCTTCGTTATGACGCTCAGTAACTGTTCGCCGAACGTGAAGAGTAAGACGCTAGTAAGGCCAGCAAGCGCAAATCCCCAGCCTGCGGTCAGCTTTACCGTGCGCAAGAACGCCCGCTGATCACGGGCTCCAATGGCCCGACCGGCGAGTTGCTGGGCGGCCGTCGCGAACCCCTCGAGGAAATAACACGCGACTATGAAAAAATGCATCAGCACTGCGTTGGCGGCCAAGGTCAACGTGCCAAATTGGGCGCCCTGCCGCGCGAACAGGACGTATGCCCCCGTCAGCACGAAGGAACGGATCATCATGTCGCCGTTGAGGCGAAGCATTCGCTTCATTGCCAGCATGTTGAACGTGGGCTGGCGCGAAACTTTTGGCATCGCGCGGAAGCGCCCTAAGAGGATGGTCATGCCGGCGATCGTGGCGGCGGCCTCTCCACACAAGGTTCCCCAAGCGACGCCCGCAACGCCCCACCCGAGGTAAAGACCCAGGAAGATGGATGACGCGGTACTCACCCCGTTTAAAAAAAGCTGCAGGATAAGTCCGAGGGCTGCATTGCCGCAGCCCAGAAAGTAGCCGAGAATCGAATAGTTGATAAGAGAGGCAGGCGCCGAGACTAGGCGGATGCGGATGTAGAGGTCCATTGCGGTGGTCACGGGCTTTTCTGCATTCATAAACCATTCGCCGATCAGGGCAATCAGCGGGGCGAGCACGACTAATGCCAAGCCTGAACTCACCGCTATAGCAAATGCCCGCCAGAAGGCGGCCCTCGCTTCCAGAACATTGCCCCTCCCGAAAGCTTGTGCGACGAATGCGGTCGTACCGGAGAGCAGGAAACTAAAACTCGTTAAGATGACGTCGAAAACTACGCCCCCGGCCGCAAGACCTCCAATCAACCGGGCATCCCCGATTTGGCCGACTACGATCGTGTCGACGAAGCCGATCAGCGGGGTAGTGAGGCATGCGAGCGCCATGGGAATGGCGATCGCCAGGACCTGCCGGTTGGTGACCTGGAGTGACCTGGAGCCGAGGGGCGGCGCTTTCCGTTGCACGTCGACTCCTACTGATCTGTTGCGAACTCTTGTTTGCCAGCGGGATGGCACACAGCCCCGAAGACCAAATTCGGAGAGCTGCGATGTCTAAGGGACGCCAGTTTTTTGCGTCCCTGTTATCTTGCCCGTAATATGAGGCTGCGCGGCCTCGAAGAGATGGCCGAGCGAGTCATCTCGGTCGATCACACTACCGGCAGATGCCCCATCGATGTAGTCTCTTACAAGGCTCTTGGCCGGTAGATCTATCTGCATCCCCCACCAACAGCGTTGGCGAAGTAGCCGCGTTCCGGCATGCTGAGTGCCGCGACGGCGGAACACTTGTTTTGGCGGACGCGGAAGGGGCGTGGCCGGCCCGACCGCGTCGTCATTGATGGCAGTCCTAGCAAGGTCATGGGTCGCCCGCAGCGGGGAACATTCGCGGATCAGCGCTACATCGTCTTTATCGGCACTGATTGCCTCAATTCCGGCTGCTGCGAGATAGTCGTACGGGCCGGATCAGTCGACAGGTAATTGGATAAAGACCAGGCGCTGGGCCGCTTTGCAGGCCCACAGAATGTTCATTGCAATTTGAAGTAGAGCTAGGCCTATTTATAGAGCTAGACATCTCTTGCCATTCATCAATACCGAGGCTATTTGCTACAAAGCGACCTGAGCATGTATTCACATTCCCTTCCTCTCTTATTCCGGTCGCAGGTTGTGCCGTGAAATTACCATCACCAACAAACTTTGGTATAAAGATCCTGCAGTTCTATTTTAAGTTTTTGTTGCAGGCTGAATCTTGCTAGGAACGCTATGATTGAGGCGGCAATGTACGAAGGATGAAGGAGCCAGCGTGGCGTTTCGCGTCGTTTGAAAATGGGCGCGTGAGGCCGACCGCGCTTTTCAGGAGGCCGTGCACTCATACCAAGAGTCGTGGGATGGACCGATATGGGCCCACTCCCGCATTCCGATTGAAGCGATAGCATCGGGGGCGACGAGCGAGCCTCGCATGCGGCTTCGATGATGGCGTCGTGGCGGTCGAAGACGCGGTTGGAGAGCCAGTTGGCGCGCAGATATTGCCATATGTTCTCGACCGGGTTGAGTTCCGGGGCTCGCGACGGCGGCAGCACCGGCGTGATGTTTTTCGGCACCTTCAGCTTGGCGGTCGTGTGCCATCCAGCCCGATCATGACGAGCACGGCATGCGCGCCGTTTTCGACGTGCCGGCTGATCTCGTTGAGAGGAGGTACATGGTCTCGGTGTCGGCAAAGAGAAGCGCGAGAGCAGCACCGATGCCGCGCACGACTATTCTACCGCGCAATTGCCTCCAGGTAGTAAGTAGGGGGCGTAATCGCGCTGAGAATTTCGCTATGGCCATCGTGAACATTTCCGGAACCGATGCCGCGGTAAGCGGCTGTCGAAATAGTAGCCATCGCTTGGCTTGAGGATACGCTTGATTTCCCCACAGTGACCTCGACTGTACCCGCTACAATCATGCTAGCTTCTGGCGCTGCATGAGCGAATTCCTCGCCGCTGTCGGCGCCGGGAACGTATCGTTCGTGCAGCATCAACATCTGCCGGTTGGGATGATCCAAACCAATCGCGCAATACGAAAATGCATCGATCTTCCGATCTCTTAAAAGGTCGTCTGACGCATAGGATGGGGATATGCTGACTGCAGATCGGAAAACAAACCGGTAAGCGTCACACCGAGGGCGTCCACAGCCCAAAATCTCGACCGAAGGGCTCTGCGGCGTTAAGGAACGTGAGAGAGCAATGCGATAAATATGGGGCACGCCTCAGCAGTCAGTGTCTTGCGTTCGCGGCAGACCCGACGATGATCTTCTTTTAGGCACGCGCCCAGAACGCCCGGTGGGTCGTGGGACTGATAGATTCTTACCGGGCAGGAACAGAAGTAGCTGATGCAGTAAGTAAGTTGCGCAGTCTCCATTTCCGCGGCTTCGCACAGCTTTCATTATTGGCTCCTTTTCTGGCTATCCGGCTGTTTGTCGCCTGGCTTGCCGACACGATTGCTCCGCGAGCGCGGCGGGGCGAACTGGCTTTAACAGAAACTGCCGACCATTCGGATAATCCCGGTCAACGACGGTGGGGTCGAACGTAGCGGCGGCGACGTAGTCCGCCTGCCCGGCTCCAAAGGAGGCCATGACACTGGCTTGGTCGAGATGACTCTTGCCCTCTGGCTCGATCAGTACCCACGCCTTGGCCAGATCGGCGCAGTTCTCAAATCCGAGCGTTTCCACCGCCACAGCACTACCGCCGGGAAACCATCCGCTCAGCCATGGAAGACCTAGCGCTCGTGTCTCGAGCACATACAGCAGGCTTGGCGAGCCGCCAGTGAGATCGACCACTGGGGTACCAACTTCAAGGCCGGCCGCACGAGCCTTGACGCTGGCCGTGGCCAGATAGTTGTGGAGCGATTCCGCGATCACCAATTTTCCACCACCAGGCATGGGCATGACAGCGGTATAAGCGCGCACATCTTTCACGTCCCAGGGCGGGTTGAGGATACTATCATTGTTGACTGATGCAGTGAGCAACTGTGCGAACACAGTCAGGGGCAATAGAGTGGCGAGGCTGCGTCCCTGTTGCGCAAGAGGGCTAAGGAAAGCAACGCCCGCGAGCATCCAGAACAAGGCGGCGAGCGCGCCAAGATGCCAGTAATTGATATTGGAGCCCAGTGCGAACACGTGCGGCAGGACCAAAAAGGTTAGCGCTAGAGCGATGCTGGTGGCAGGCTGGGTGCGCAGAACCAATCCCTTACGGTAGAGCATCGCGCCCAAGCATGTGAAGGCCGACACTAGGAATAGGGTTGAGGGCTGGATGCTGATTGGGTCAATCCCCAGCAACGCAATCCCTATTGTTACGATCAACACTGCAGCGAGAGTCAGCGATGGGAGCAACTTGTCCGTGGATCCCAAGAGAATGCTGAGCAGAAGAGCTACCGCCAGTAACACAGCCATTGTGACTTGCCAGCGACTGGTGGCGAGCCAGTCGATCCGAAAGCTGCCAAACACCTCGTGTCCGGAACCTAGTAGGATTTCCATCTCAGCGCTGCTGACCATACGGGTCACCAGCCCGGTGATGCCGCCGTCGATCAAATGGGCAGTCATTATCAGTAGAGCGAGAGCGACCAGTGCCGCGCCGAGCATGGGCAGCAGCGACTTTCGGCGCAAAACGACAACATACAGCATAACGATGAGGGCAATGGCCGCAGCGGTGGTCGGCTTGGCCATGAAACAGCACCAGCCGCCAACACCGACCAGGGTCCACCCCAAGACTTGGCGCATGCGCCCTGCGCGGTCGGCCAGTAGCAAACCGATCATTATGATCAAGAGCGATTGAAAGGCTAGCGCATAGTAGCTCGGGGTGAGCGTCAGTCGAAAGCGAAAGACGATTGATGCCATGCTGGCGATCCCTGCCGATAGCACCGCCGCCTGCAGCCAGCCCACTATCCAGAGGCGCCGGATCGCAAGGAAGCTAAGAATCCACCCCAGCGCCATGGTGAGCGTGACGTTGGCTTTGCGAAGCACTGCAATATCGCCCCCCACCCACAGATATGGCCAGTGATAAACGAATCCGAAAAGGGACGGCGGAGAATTGATTGAGTAGGGGAATGGGTTCGCGAGAAAGTTGAGGTAGAAACCTTCGTCTTCGAGATGAAGACCGTAGTTGCTGTAGTACAGCAGCCAAGCGAAAAGGATCGCTGTGGTTAAGGCGGACAGAGCCAGCAAGGTCCGCTCCGGCAAGAGCGACAACGTCCTTCCATTGGCAAAGTGGTTCTCTCTTGCCATAGGCCCTTCCTGCCAGCCTCCTAGACAAGGCCCGTTCCATGGGTTTCAGGATCAGGAGCTTCTAACCGACCCGAGTCCCGCAATCGCCTACAAGAATTGGTAGGCTCGCTCACTTCGTGGTCCGATCGCAATGTCCGGAAGGGCCTCGACTTAGGGCCGTGACGGAGTCGGTTGTGGACATCTGCTGGAAAGCCGGGACCAATCAGGCCTATTTCAACAGAACAAAGAATTATCCGGATTGATGCCGACGGAGATGCGGTGGTTGAAGCAGCCCGAGGAGAGGGAAAAGAACGGCAAGCAGAAGAAACTGGTGAGTGACCTATCGCTCGACACACGCGTAGCCAATCTCTCATAGAAAGTGACGAGGCGCGGAAATCACGCGAACCACGGCTGTTCCTTGTCCGGTATCTGACAACGGCACAACGGCTGTCCGGTTTAAACACGGAAGGCTGTTGGCGGCGGACAAACTTTTCAAAGCGAATCAGAAGCTTAACGTCGGGGAACGGCCATGGCACGATCGTTGCAGAGTAAGGGCTGAGTCCCCGCGCAAACCAGTGATGCCCTTCTTCCCTTGAAAACGGTGGGCCCTGTTTCTGAGAGAGAAGCGAGCTCGAGTACGAAAGTCGTTCAGTCGTCTGGTGATAGCTTTGGAGAGCAACATGGCGGTGCGTTTGAAGTTCCTCGCTCCTCTGATCAAAGTGGAGAGCTGGCCCCCCGCCAGCCCCTCACGACCTTCCAGCCCGGGACGAGCGGACGCTCTCAAAACGGCTGGGACGATCCTACCCGCATTAGCGGCGGGATGCTCCTCTTGGCGGCTTGCTTCCTCGCCATCAAGAATGATCATGGAGCCCGCGCCGAAAAATGTTGCGTCGGGCGCGCTCGCCTATGTGCGAGAGCATGGATCTGAAAGCAGTCCAGGAAAGCCAATTCTCGAAAAGATGATCGCGAAACACGAAATTGATTGGACGTTGCTCGCGGCCGAGGACGGTGGCATCCCCATCTTCGCTGAACTGGAGGTTGGCGGCAAGCATACAAAGATGAAACGCCGTCATCTATCTCCGGGAAGGCATGGACAGGTGAACTCCAGCCGAGCCCAAACTGGTGTGAAACTTACGTCTTTTGAGCAGATCGAGCCATTGGCAAGGCTTGGCCCGCCTCTTCGCTACGTTGTCGTTGGCTGCGTCAACACGTTTGTCGGCCTGTCGGTGATTTTTTTCTGCATAGGCTGTGTGGGAATGCCATCCATTGCCGCGAATGCTTCCGGATATGCAGTAGGTTTATTTCTGAGCTTTCTTCTGAACCGGCGTTTCACCTTCCGCAGCGAGATTCCGATCGCATCAGGAGTTGGTCGATTTTTGATAGTCATGCTTCTCGCATATTGCGCAAATGTCCTTGTGGTAATTGCGGCCACTGCGTGGCTTTGCGTTGGTGACTACCTTTCCCAAATTCTAGGCGTAGGGAGCTATCTCATCGTTGGTTTCTTAGGGAATAGTCTCTTCGTTTTCAAGGAAGGCGGATGTGAAGCGAAATAGTCATGGATTGGCGCCTCGTCCGGGGTTTGGGGGTGGGTGATGAGTTCGCAGAGAATATCTGGGCTGATTTCATTGGTAGTTCCGGTGCTGAACGAGCAGGACGCGATCGCACCGTTCCTCCGGCGCGTCATCCCGTGCCTCGAAGAGGCTGCCCGGCGGATTGGCGAGCGGGGAGCTTACGAGATCATGTTCGTGGACGATGGCAGCACGGACTCTACGCTGGCTGCGCTTTCCGCCGAACGGCGAAACAACTCCGCCGTCAAGGTTGTCGTGCTTTCCCGCAATTTCGGCAAGGACGCGGCGTTGGCGGCGGGGATGAATTATGCCCTGGGCGACGCCGTCATTCCAATCGACGTGGATCTGCAGGACCCGCCGGAGATAATCCCGCTGCTCGTTGAAAACTGGCTGGAAGGCGCGAAGATCGTCAACGCGCTCCGCGCGGACCGCAGGGCGGATACAGCGCTGAAGCGGCTTACCGCGCGGGCCTTCTATTCTGCCTATAACCGGATGGCGGACCGACCAATACCCGCTCAGGTAGGCGATTTCCGCCTGATCGATCGCGAAGTGATTGAGGTCCTGAAACTCTTGCCCGAGCGCGCGCGCTTTATGAAGGGCCTGGTCTCCTGGGTCGGGTTCCCGACCCGGGAAGTCGGCTATGTGAGGGAAAAGCGCGAAGCCGGCCTGACCAAATGGAACTACTGGAAACTGTGGAATTTCGCGCTCGACGGTGTTACCACCTCGACCACAGTCCCCGTGCGCATCTGGACGTATCTCGGCGCGGGGGTCTCCATACTGGCGTTTGGCTATGCGCTCTTCATCGTCCTGTTGACGCTGATAGCCGGCCGCGATGCGCCGGGCTACGCATCTCTCATGATCGCGGTCCTGCTTCTCGGCGGCCTCAATCTTCTGTCGCTGGGCATTCTCGGTGAATATATTGGCCGCATTTTCAACGAAGTGAAAGGAAGGCCGTTGTTCATCGTCCGCTCCACCATGGGGATTGATGCTACGATTCGACAAGGAAGCTGATTCCGGAGATGAGCGATGGACAGAATCATCTATGAGCGCTTGGCCGCCAACGAAGAAAGTCATTGGTGGTTTACTGGCCGCCGCGCCATAATCGAACGTCTCCTTGTCCAGCTTGGTCTGCCGCCGGAGGGCGAGGCACGAATCCTTGAGGCGGGGTGCGGAACTGGCGGCAACCTCCGTCTTTTGCAAAAATTTGGCGCGGTCGACGCCGTCGAATTCGACGTTGCCGCGCGCGAGACCGCAAGCCGCAAAAGCGGCCTCAGAATCGGCTTCGCGGCACTGCCGGACCAGCTTGAAGCCCAGGATGGCAGTTACGACCTGATCGCGCTGCTCGACGTTGTCGAGCACATCGAGCAGGATGTCGCCTCGCTTTCGGCGCTGAAGTCCAAGCTGCGCCACACAGGCGCGATCCTGATCACGGTGCCCGCGCATCCGTGGATGTGGTCGGCACATGACGAAGTACATCACCACAAGCGGCGGTATACCCGCGCCGCGCTGAGATTGGCAATCGAACGCGCCGGCCTGGTGACGGCGGATATTGGCTACTTCAGCACCTTTCTGTTTCCTCTGGGCTTGCTGCGGCGGCTAATCAGCAAGCTAACCGGCGGACAAACCCACGACGACATCCCGCCGCCAGCCCCTCTAAACCAACTCTTTGCCGGGATTTTCGCCCTTGAGCGTCACCTAGTGGGGCGGGTTCGATTGCCGATAGGGCTATCCTTGTTCGCAGTGGCCCGGCGGCCCGAGGACAGTTTTTCGGTTTGATTACAAGCCTGTTTTACTCGTGCAGAACTGTCACGAGATCCTGGTGGACCAGCGCTACATTTTATTTGTCGCGCTGACCCTGCCACGATCAATTCCTCCGGTCGGGGTTAGTGTCTGAAAAAACGACTGATGCAATTTTCAAAGTCTTGCGAAGCGAGGCGTGAGCGGGCGGATCTTGGAGATGAACCCAGACTTCGGCGGACGCGATGGTTCGTTCGAAGTCCTTGCTTAGTCTGCGGCATCTGCCGAGCCAAGCGAATGTTCTCTCACCACCCGTCTGTGGGGTAGCACCTCGCAGCCCTTGGTTTTTCTTCGCATTCTTGGTGACGAACGCACCGGGGACAACGGTGCTGACTGATATCGCCGTGGGGTGGACGGAATGCGTGCCGGTGCGGACGAAAGTGGTGATCGCTGCCATCAAAAGTGCCAGGTCGCTATTTCCCTCTCCGCTGCTGGGCGTGGACTTCGACAATGACAGTGCCTTCATGAATGAATTCGTGGTCTCCTGGTACCGAAGTCAAGGGTTGGAAGTAACCCGTTCCCGTGCTATCGGAAGAATGGTCAGGCATGGGTCCAGCAGAGAACGGCGCCATCGTTCGACGTCTGGTCATGCCAAAGCGGCGCTCGACATGGCCGCCAACAAAACCGATGCAATGACGCCGATGGGCCCGCCCACCTGGCGGAGGTCGGTTTCTCCGCGAAGTCCGGGTAAAGGGCTTCGACAGCATGCTTTCTAGGACATTGATCGCGACTCGAACGAAACTCATGCGAACGACACTGGACGTGGTGAACCAGATTCGGGGATTGATGAAGATGTTCGGCCTTCTCGTTCCGTGCAGTATGGGTGGCACGTGCGAAGCGTGGCGTAGCCTGCGCATCCAGGTGGCCAGGTTGGGCAGCAGATCCTCGCCGAAGCGCGTATAAACCAGCAATGTCAGTTGCTGATGTCGATCCCCGGCGTTGGAGCGATCACAGCCACTGCATACCAAACTGCCGTCGAGGATCCAGTGAAGTTCAAGCGATCGCGCTCGGTGGGCGCCTGGCTGGGGTTGACGACACGGCGCTATCAGTCGGGCGAAGTAGACTATGACGGCTATATCTCCCGACGCGGAGATACCCATGTGCATTCGCTTTTCTATGAAGCCGCAGTAGTGACCTGACTCGCAGCCGGCCGACAGCGACTACGCAATTGGGGTATAAAACTACGCGAGAAGACCGGCTTCAAACGCTCCGCTGTCGCCCGCAAGCTCGCCGTCATCATGCTTGCGTGCTCCGCTCCCTGAGCTCATCAACCGGGCGACGACCACCGCCTAACTCAACTCTCGAGCTCTGCAGCGCCCATCGCGTGACGAGGAGTCCCTGCCGGGACCGAGGCTGGCATTCCGTTAAGACCGTTGCACCACGAGTTTGCTCGGAGCGTGCGAGACATACATTGGAGGGACCGCCCCGCGAAGCCCCATGATGCGGCGACCCCTGTCGACCGCGTAGAAGACCATGCTCTCAGTAGACAACTTCTCGCACCTAAAAGGCGCTTGCAAATCTCGCTATTAGACGACGGTCTTACGGTTCCAGTTGTATGATCGACCAACCGATTAGGTCGATGGCACGCTGAAGTATGGCCTCGCCCCGAGTGCGTTCGGGCGAAGTGGCAATGACATGTCCGATCATGTCTAAGTGATCGCCTTTCCGGATGATCGGGGTCCCGGGCTCAACATAAAATCTGACTTCCGCGACACCCGGTACAGCCGCCGCCCGACTGGTGCCGTCGATCGGAGCAAGGATGCCGTCCCGATCAGGAACTAGGAACCGCGCGATCGCAACGTGCGAATGCCTTGTGCGCAGATCACATGCGTTGCCAATTACAAGGTTGATGTGCTCATTGATGATATCAACACCGTAAGCTAGTTGAACCAGCCGAGGAGTGGTCCAACCCGGAAGACGCGCATTGACTTCTATTACGACTGGGCCACGCTTCGTCCATCGGAATTCAATGTTCGCAGGTCCCCAGCCAAGGTCTAGAGCTCGCAAGCAGCTCAGCGAAACATCCACAATACGCTTATGCTCTTCTTCAGTCAGCTGGGCCGGAAATATGCTCTGGCAAGGGACGAAATGCGGCGGACGGTTGAAATGGGCGGCACCGATCGCAACAACCGAATTCCCCATCGTAACGACGTCATAGAAAGGGCCTTCTGCGAAGTGTTCGACGAGTATATTTGGCGAAGACAGCCATGGATACGTCGTGCCCAGTAGATAGCTTGTATGTTCGGCTAACTCATCCGCATCGCGGCACAATCGAACGCCACTGCTGCCGCTGCCTTCGGACGGCTTAACTATAACTGGCCAGCCGAGTTCCGCGGCGAAGCTTTCTATCTCCGCCGCATTCGCCGCCAACCGGTAAGCAGGCACTGGCACGCCGGCCTGAGCAAGGAGGTGACGTTGCGTGAATTTATCACTACACCTTTCAATCGATACGGGATTTTGTCCCGGTAGAGCGAAATGCCGGCAAAGCTTGGCAACTGCCACATGGCGCCACTCATAGAGGCTCCCAAAACCAATGATGCCACAAATGTCATAGGTCGCACGCAGCCGAGAGCAAACGTGCATCAGCGCATCGAAATTGTTGGTATCGACCTGGATGGCCTCGATGCTTTCCGCCGCAAGATAGTCGTACTGTGTTGGATCACTCGCCAAGGTAATTGGATGAAGCCCAAGACGCTGAGCTGCCTGAACGTAAAGTATACCGTTAGTTCTATGACCTTCAACTATGATGAGTGTTCTTCTCGGCATTGACCATTGCCCTTTCCTTGCAGTCGATGCGGTAGCGCGGCCGTAAATATGTCCCTGCCCGATCCCCAAACTTTATGTATTAAAACCTTATGTATATGTTATTTGCGCCGTCATGAGTTCCGCTTCAATATCTGAACACAAGAGCGGCAGTTTCGTAGATATCTGGTGATTGTTTGTGGAGATGAACCGAAGAAACTCGTCGTCATACATGGTCACATATTCTATCTTCTTGACTGTGACATTCGGAAGCACTGGGATTGACGACAGATCCACTACGGTTCGCGGTTGCAAGCGCAGAATCGCGTTCTGAAGAACGGCTTGGTATTGATTGTTGACATCGGCCGTTGCGATCACAACGATCGACCGAGGTTCACGTACAGACCCAATTTCCGCCGGGCGCATGAGCGAGACTTTGATGTCGGTCCAGGGTCGAAGGCGTTTGCGAAGGTTTTTAGGGTTCCGCGTTACGACTACCGTTGAACGGAATCGCTCTCCCACACCGCTTCTGATCATCTCGCGCCCCAGCATGCCCGCACCAATCATGTAAAGGCAGTCGGGTAGCTCTCCATCCTGAAATCGATGAGCTATGATGTCTCTGACAATTTGGTCGTAATTGAACGACGCAATGAACTGCTGTCGCTCCCGCGAGGCACGGCCTATTTCAACTGCTAGACGCCCGACCTTGAAAATCGGCAGGTTTGGCTCAAGAAGTTCTATAGCTTTCGCGATCTGATCGCTGATGTAAGCCTCGCCGAGTATCTGGGAATGAGCGCCGGACGCAATCTCGGCAAGACGTTGAGCAATAGCGGCCGCACCTTCAATGCGTCTGCACGAAACGTTAGAAAATATAGTGCTATCGATATTTCTGAGTGCGGGCTCCTCACCATAGACCTCAACTCGCAAGCAGGTTGCGACCAAGAGAACTCCGCTTCTCGCTAGATCGTTCGCAATTGGTTTGATCTTCGCCGAATGCCGCGCCATAGCGGAAGGCGAGGTCATCTGGTGATCAACGTAAAGGCCAAGAAGTTCGCTCATCGTTTTCCTCCTGCGGCTTCGCATCACAACCGACGAAGGGCGCAAGCCTCGTGCCAATTTGGCGGATCGCGCCGAAGAAGAAGCGTTTTTGTTGATTTTTGAGATTTCCATGAGAGTGCGGCGGCCCGCCAGGCCGATCCGCGCTGGGTCGCGTCCTCGACAAACGCGACATGTGATGGCAGCGACATAAGAACAAGAGTTCGCGCACGAGACGGCTCGATCGGAATTTCTACCGTCATCTCAAGCATGCCCTACGCGATGCTCTCCTGTAGCGCCGAGCTAGCCCGTAAAGTTCAGTGCGCCCCGATGGCGCGTATCACAAGTGGAGGAAGGTTCCCCGACAGTAGTCGATAGGTCTGGTAACTGACGAGCGGCTCGGTCGGTTAACTGGCTGGGTCAAAGTCTCGTGACAAGACGGCCTTGGGCGGTTGAGCAATCCGATGGGCTGTAACGCGAGTGAAGCTTGGCGGGCCCCAAAAGGTTGCTATCACATCCATTGAGCGGTAAGGAAATTGAGGTAGCAGCGCGCCCCGTGAGTGCACCGGCTCTATAAGAAGCACCGCTATCCGATCGAAATAGTAGCCCCGTGCGGTCTGGCTCTACTTCCGCTTAATCTGAGCCTGCGTGATGGAGAAAGCACGGCATTTTCACGTTGTATGAAATTTGGCGGCGTGAGGCACACCCGCGCTTTTCAGGCAGGCCGTCACTCACGGCTTCCCACGTGGCCATGGCTGGCGTCGATGGGTCGAATTTGTGCCGCCGAGCGGTTGGTCTGGGATGGGACGAAGAGGTTTCGGACTGCGGAGAAGATCGACACGAAATGTTGCAATGAGCCGACCGGCCGGAGCCCCTTTTTCGTTCGCTCCTGTTTCGGAACGGCAGGTGAGAATTCTCCGCCGGTTGTTCAAGCCTTTATGCGAGCGGTGTCCACGTTCGGCATGCCCTGGCGTTTGGCCGCCCCGTAGGAGTGCAATTTGTCGGTGACTATACGATTTGGCGGCATGCCCTGCTACTTCAGAAGTCGCGTCCGTAGGCGCTTGGCCGCCCTGGGTTGCGGCGCGTCTGGACAATCTCATCGAGCACATATCCGTGACTAACCGCTCTCCACAACGAGCATTTCTGACCGTTGATACGCACCACGACTTCATCGAGGTGCCGGACATCACCTTTCGTCGGCGCCTTGTGGGGTATGCGGCGCGGATAACCAGAGTCCGTGCTTTCGGCATCATCGGCGGATGGTCTCGCAGGAAACGACGATCCCGCGGTCGCGCAGCATTTCCTCGACATCCCGCGGGCTCAGATTAAAGCGGAAGTATAGCCAGACAAGCACGGGCTACGATTCGATCGGATAGCGGTGGTTCTTGTAGGCCGGTGCACTCACACCACCTATCCTTCAAATAAATTTACAGGAACTTTACGTTTGCGGGCCGCTGACAGTGATACCTTGACCGCAAAGTCTGAGGTCAGGCGCGGATTAAAAGCTGATGCCTGTTCACGCTCAGACCGCCACCCAGCATCAACGGAGGGTCAACGTCAGTGGCAAGCAGAGCGCTTATCCTAGTTGAAGGCCATAGGAGTATTGGTTTTCTCTATGTGAACGCGGCCGAGCGCCTTGGTCTCTGTCCAATTACCCTGTCGGCGGATCCAACTCAGTACGACTATCTTGCGGCGGATGGCATTGAGGCAATCCGTGTCGATACAACCAATCTCGATGCGCTGATCCGCGAATGTTGTCGACTGCGTGAGACATATGACATCGCTGGCATTACTGGTTTTTCAGGCCTCGACGAGTCGGTCCCGACGACAGTCGGCAAGCTCTGCCGACATTTTGATCTACCGGGACTGAACCCCGCATCGATTGAACGTTGCAGCGATAAATTCACGCAACGTCAGATTCTCGCGGAGGCCGGCGTTCCAATACCTGCTTATCGCTTGGCAGCGAATGCGACCGAGGTGAAAAGCTCTGCCGCGGAGATCGGTCTCCCGGTTGTTGTTAAGCCAGCCATAGGCGCTGGCAGCAGCGGTGTCCGATTGTGCCACAACGCCGACGAGTTAGATGAACATACGTCCTGTCTGTTGGGCGAGATGCAAACATGGCCATCTTCACCGAGGATATTGGTCGAAGAATTCGCACAAGGCTCCCATTACAGCGCTGAGATAATGGGAGACGAGGCCTTTGGAATTGCCGCCGTGGACTTCGGCAGCCCGCCGCATTTCGTCAGTCTTGAGTACACTTATCCCGCCGTGCTGACCGATGATCAGCATAGGCGTATCACGGATGTTTCGCTGAGCTGTTTGCGAGCACTCGGCCTTGGCTGGGGGCCAACCAACATTGATCTCCGATGGACAAGACGAGGTCCCGTCGTCATTGAAGTCAATCCGCGTCTGGCGGGTGGGACCAATCCTCAGCTGGTTCAAGCGGCCTGCGGCGTCGATCTCATCACGGAGCACATCAAGCTTGCCATCGGCGGCGAATGGGATCTACGCAAAAGGCATTCGCAGATTGCGGTCGCGCGGATCTTGGTACCTGATTGTGAAGGTACCCTCGATTGGATTGATGGCAACGGTCAGGCGGCTGCAGTGCCAGGTGTCTCGGAGGTCAAATTGCATGTTACATCCAAGACGCCAATCATCAGGAAAGGCGATTTCCGGGACGCTATTGGACATGTCATCGCTGCTTCACCCGACCTCGCGCAGACCCGGTCGATTCTTCAACGAGCCGTCGACTTGATCCATTGGTCGATCACACCGTTTCCGACCATTGGCGAATAGGAGCAGTCCGGGGTCTCTCGCGTCGCCGCACTTGCAGAGGTGGCCCGAAGCGATAGGTGATTGTCGCCGGACACAACATGGCGCAATTGAAAGATCCTCCTAGACCGCACCGGAACGTGACTGGCCCCGAACTCCTCAAAAGTATGGTCCTGCCGCAAAACGGTAAGACCGTATGTCCGCTTCTGCCGGTGAGGTGGCTCGCCCTACACTGCGCGTCCGAGGGTTGCTTCTCTATTCGGCGTGTTGAAGTCAAGCGCTTTTCGAGCTTTCCGCTTCGCCGGCGTCTGAGGTCTTTCGCAGTGCCTTGTTTCTCTGCGGGATCGGCGCTCGGCCGTCGCCTTGATGGGATCAGAAGAATGAGGCGGAACAATCTCGGACGCGTCCTGATCGTTGTGATGCGACCGGCACTGCAACCCTCGCGAACTCACCTCATTCACCGTCCCGCGAAGGACGCTCTTGCCACCGGCTGGTGGAACCTTATGGGGTGATCCTTGTCACGCTCGCTCTGCGATCATGTTTCATCTCCGTGTTCGACCGTCCCGACCTGGTTCGGCCGGCGCGTGCAGTGGCCGGTCAAGGGTGGCCGAAGGTCAGCGCGCCGCGACTTGCCCTTGACGGGCCCCTGCACGCGCCGGCAGCCTGCAATGGTTGGGCGCAGGATCAGGCGGCCTTCGGCATGATGTCTTGTCGCGTCCAACGAAACTCTGTGCCGTCGCGCCACATGCGATGCATGATCACCGCCAGTCGGCGAGCCAATGCGACAATGGCCTTCTGTCGGCCGCGCCGCCTGGCAACATTCATCGCCCACGCCCTTAGCCACGACCATTTCGTCACGCGCGTTAGCAGTGTCTGCGCGGCTTCGTAAAGCAGCGTTCGCATCATGCCGTCGCCGCAGCGGGATATCCGGCCGATGCGGCGGCTTTCGCCCGACTCATGGAGCACCGGCGTCAGCCCCAAGATCGGTCCGACCGCCTTGGAGTTGCGGAAGCGGGCCGGAATGTCGATGGTCGCCGTATAGGCCAGCGCCACCACCGGACCGACGCCCGGTATCGTCGTCAGCCGCCGGCAGACCGCATCATCGCGGACGATGGCCAGAAGTTTTCGGTGAAGCGCGGCAAACGTCTCGCGCAGCTTGCTGCGCGCCTCGAGCAGCGGTTCGACGATTTCGGCCAGATCGGGCATTCTTTCGGTGAGCTCGCGGATGCGGGGCTCGAACTTGACGGCGCCGACCATCCCAACCTTGAGACCGAAGTTGCGCAACAGCCCGCGGATGTCGTTTTCGATGGCGATCGCCTTATCCTGCAAAAGTTTGCGCGCCATCAGCAGGGCCCGGCGCTTTTGGCTCGTCAGCGTCTTGACATGGACCGGGCGAAACAGGTTGACCCGCATCATCTGGGCAATACCTCGGGCGTCAATGCGGTCGGATTTGTTCGGTTGCGCCTCCAGGAAGGCCTTGGTGTGGCGGGTTTCGATGCACACCACCGGCAGGCCGGCTTCGGCCAGACCGCTGAACAGCCATTGCGACAATGGCCCGGCTTCAAGCCCGATCCGCTCAAAGGTCCAGGCAGCATCCGAGAGCACCCGCACAAGATCCTCGGGATGGCTCTCCACTTTCATCTCCCGGCAGATCTTGCCGGTTTCGTCGACGATGCAAATCGCGGTCTCCTTTACCGCGACGTCCAACCCGACATAATGTTTCATGCTGCGCTTCTCCTTCTGATGCTTGTGGCTGCGGGTATGCAGACCACGTTTAACCATCAGCTCGAAGCGCAGCACCTTCAACCTATCCACCATGCATTGTCGCCCGAAGATAAGGCTCAAGCCGAATACCCCATCTCGGGCGGGCCGAGCCGATCCTCATCACAGGAGGACGAGCCGTGGCAGATTATAAGGAAGCATTTGTCGGAATCGATGTTGCGAAGCAGAGGAATGCCCTCGCGATTGCGGACGCCGGTCCGGGAAGGAGAGGTTCGCTTCTTCGGCGAGGTCGACGCATCGCATACAAGCATGCGCCGCGTTATCCAACGGATCGCCGCCAAGTTCGATCGGATCCACCTCTGCTATGAGGCCGGCCCAACCGGCTATGGCCTCTACCGGCTGATTCGTTCCCTCGGCCATGAATGCACTGTCGTCGCGCCATCGCTGATTCCAAGGAAGCCTGGCGATCGGGTGAAGACGAACCGCCGGGATGCTCTTTCATTGGCAAGGCTGCTGCGCGCCGGCGAACTGACGGCGGTATGGGTTCCCGATGAAGACCACGAAGCCATGCGCGATCTCGTTCGCGCGCGGGCGGCCGCGGTCGAGACGCTGCGGGTCCATCGCCAGCAGGTGGGCGCTTTCATGCTCAAGCATGGTCGTACCTATCCGCGCACAAAGAGCTGGACCATGCGCTACCTGCGTTGGTTGCAGGAGCAGCGGTTCGATTATCCCGCACATCAGATCGCGCTCCAGGAGATGGTCGAAGCGGTGCGCGTGTCGAACGAGCGGGTGGAACGGCTTGAGCGCGTGATCGAAGAGTTCATTCCGAACTGGTCGCTGGCGCCGATCGTACGAGCGCTCCAGACATTGCGTGGGGTCGATCTGATTGTCGCCGTGACGTTCGCTACCGAGGTCGGCGACGTGAGCCGTTTTAAGAGCCCTCGCCAGCTCATGGGCTACCTCGGCCTCGTTCCCGGTGAGCGATCGACTGGAGAGACAATCAGGCGTGACGGCATCACTAAGGCAGGCAATGGCCGCGTTCGCCACATGCTGGTCGAGAGCGTCGCCTGGACCTATCGACATCCGCCCCGGATCGGTAAGGCGAAGCTGTACCGGTTGGAGCAAGCGCCGCCGAAAGTCCGCGAGATCGCATGGAAGGCTCAGGCCCGACTGACGGCCCGCTATCGAAAGCTGGTCGCGCGAGGCAAGCGAACGACGGTGGTCTGCACGGCGATCGCCCGCGAACTGGTCGGCTTCATGTGGGCCGTCGCCAGGGAGGCACGCCTCACGTAGTCGCTCGCCGCGGCAGTGTACACCTCGCGCATGGGCGGAGGCGGGACCACGGCAGGGGAATGCCCGTCAGACGCTTTGTGGCCGGCAAATTGACCGACGCCCGCAGTAAGATAGGAACAGCCCCGGACGCACAATCGGGAATGCGGTAGCCAACCCGCGCATCAGAGCTTGATCACCGACGTCCTTTAGTTCCGCCTCCTCCCATACGCGATCATCAGCACGAACAGCCGCTCCCCGGATCGGATGATTTTGTGCGCCCACAGCATTGACAGCGGACATCAGAGCGCTGTCCCGGCGGCACCTTTCGCGCGTGGATGTAAGGGACGATGTTCGAGGGCCTTTGAGGGCTTCGACATATGACGATTTCAGAGTTTACGCTTAAGTCAAGGACGAGCAGCCGGTCCGTCGGCTGGAGATCTTCACTGGCTCGGGTTGGCGGCGTGAGTGGCCGCCGGAGGAGAAGGCCCGGATAGTGGCGGAGAGCTACGAGGCGGGCGAGACGGTTTGTGCTGTGGCACGCCGGTATGGACTTTCCCCGCAGCAATTGTTCACCTGGCGTCGGGCTGCTCGCCGGCCGATGGGGGAGGCAGCGATATCGGAATCCATGTTCGTGCCGGCGGTGGTGACGGCAGCGCCTCCGAAGCCTGCGGCGAAGCATCGACCACAGCCAAGGAAGCGGGAGCCGGCTCGAGACGCGGGTGTGATCGAACTCGAGATCGACGGCATCGCAATGCGGGTGGGTCGTGGGGCGGATTCGAAGACGGTTGCAGCGGTGATCCGTGCGCTGAGGGCAACATCGTGATCGAGCCAATGGGAGCGGTCAAGGTCATGGTGGCGACGAAGCCAGTCGACTTCCGCAAGGGAGCGGAAGGTCTGGCAGCGCTCGTGAGCGAGGCGATGGGCGCGGATCCGTTCTTATGCGTCGGGCGAGATTATGTGGCGGAGCCGCCCTGACCCCTTCGGGCCGGCCAAACCCAGCTTGCCTCCGCCACATAATATTCAGATGGAGTTCAGCAGTTGCAGAACGGTGTCATTCGGCCGGAAACGCACGCCGTGATCGCCGTTGACGCCGGCCTTCTCGAGTCCATTGCGCATCATCTCGACATCCGCTGCGGCATAGCGGTGGGTCGTGGCGACCTGTGCGTGCCCGAGCCAGGCTTGGATCGTCAAAAGGTCCACGCCAGACTGGAGAAGCTTCATGGCGAGGGAGTGCCGGAAGATGTGCGGCGATATGGGCTTGACGGCCAAGGCTGGCCTGATAGGCACGGCCTCGGCCGCCGCACGCCGCATGGGTCGCTCCGAAGCGGGTCAGGCGCTCGTTACGGGCGCCGACGAATATCGGTCGCGGCTCGCGATGGGTGATCCCGCGCTCGCCCAACAAGGTCGTCAGCGCTCGCGCCAGGTCCTTAGGAATGGGCACGACGCGGTCTCTGCGCCCCCTTGCCGCGCAGCAGCACTTGCGGGTGAGAGCGCTCCAACTGAAGGTCATTTGCGTTTACGCCGGTGGCTTCCGAGACCCGGGCGCCGGTCCGTGCCAGGAAGAGCAGAAAGGCTCGGTCGTGCCGACCACGAGGCGTCTTTGGATCGGGCGCCGCGATGAGGGTATCCACTTCGGCCTTGGTGAGATGGTGCGTTACCTCAATGTGCGTCCGTTTAATGGGAATCGTCAGCACGCGTTGGGCAACGCCGAAGGACGCCGGGTCGGCGGCAGCGACGTGGTGGAAGAAAGATCGGATCGCGGCCAAGCGGGCGTTGCGCGTGGTGACGGAATTGTTCCGCTTCTCCTCGAGTTCGTCGAGAAAAGCGAGAACGAGGTCTCGATCGAGATCTTCGAGCGCCAACGCCGCCGGTTTCTTACGCAACCGGTCGGCGGCAAAGAGGATCAGCATGCGCAAGGCGTCGCGATAGCTGGCCACGGTCGCGGGAGTCGCATTGCGCTGCTTCGTCAGGCGCCGGCGGAAATAGGACTCCAGGAGCGGCGCCAGGAGCAGGTGTTCGCTCATGCTGCGCCTCCATCGAGGGCGGCACGCTCAGCCGCGATAGCGAGGAGCTCCGCCGAGCCCGTGAGGTAGTAGGCCATGTCGCTGTAACTAACGTGGCCGAGATATGTGGCGAGCAAAGGCAATAGCGTCTGAACGTCGGCGCGCTGTTGGTGCCAGAGGCTGAGGCGGGTCACGGCAAACCGGTGCCTGAGATCGTGCGGCCTTAACGGCTTACCGCCATCAAAGTCGGCGAGTTTACGGACCTCGGCAAAGCCGTTTTGCAGGCCGGTCGCCGAGAGGCGGTTGCCCCGGGAACTGAGGAAGAAGGCCTGATCCTTGGGTATGGGGAAAGCGGCGTCGCGCTCACGGGCATAGCAACCAAGGGCACCCTGGGTTGTCGTGTGAACTGGAACGAGACGATCCTTGCGGAACTTTGTCTTCCGAATGAGGAGAACCCCGTTGGTGAGATCAACGTCGGAACGATCAAGCCCGACTACTTCCCCCGATCGCAGCCCCGAACTCGCCAACAATCCGATCAGCGTCGCCATCGTCCGCCCTCGCAAAGGGATGCTAGGCGAAACGCGGGCGCATGCTTCGATGAGTGACGTCAACTCAGCCTCGCTGAGAATACGCGGAGGCGGAATCGCTCTGGATCTGGGGAAAGCTCTGCGCTCCAAGCCCTCGGTCCGGGCGTCGTAGACGGCGAGATACTCGTAAAACCGGCGAAGCACACCATGGGAATTGCGCGGCTGTTCGCGGCGCCGCTGAACGACAGGACGAAGTCCAGCGCCATCGTCCGGGTAGCGGGCGCATCGAGCTGAGCGCGCCCAACGTAGCGGACGAAAGCCCGCGACGTGCCGGCTTGCTTGCTGAAGGCGTAGCCGAGGGAGTGGCGCAGCTCGATGTACCGCTCGGCCTTCTCGCCGAGGAATTGGGCAAAGGCGGTCATGCGACGCCTCCCGGAAAGGGGAGTCCGACCTCGGCGAGCTGCGAGTGGCGACCTTTACGTACAATGCCGTTGTGTTGATGCTTCGGTGGCCGAGAAGATCGGCGACCTCGTTGATCGGCCTTCGCTGCTTGACGAGCTGGGTGGCAAGACTGTGGCGCAGGAGATGCGCACCTGCGACTCGCCCGAGTTCAACCCCGCCATGTCGCAACCGCTTCCGCACGATCCTCGAAACAGGCGACGCGCATTTGAATGCTGCCACGGGCGGCGTGAAGGAGTCTACTTCGACGGCACGGGCGTATGCTTGTTCGCCAAGCGGCTGGAGGATGGCAAGTTCTGCTGGCCGGGCATTACCGATGGTGTCGTGCGACTGACGGCGGCACAGTTGCAGGCACTCCTGGAAGGCCTCGACTGGCGGCGGGTGCACGAGACGCGCGAGATGCGTGTTCCAACGACGGCGAGCTGACCATTGCATTATTGCCAAATCACTGGAATCCGTGCTTGGTGCATCCGCTCCGCCTCGAACGCGGCCTCGATCGCCAAGGGTTCTACCGCTCGCAACAGCTCACGCGCAACAGCCGCGTCGACCCGTGAGCCGCCGAAGGTCATGCACCTGGGCAAGCCCATCATCAGGTTTGGCTTGTCGCAGCAATAGACCGGTCGACTTTGCGGATTTCCGGTATAGGCAACGCTCAGTCGCCGCCCGCATCGTGCACACGTCATGATGCCTGACAGCAGCGCTTTCCCGCCGCGGCCCGATTTTACACCATCTGCGCGACTGTAGTTGTTGAGTGCCAGCTGCTTCTGGTTTCGCTCGTACTCATCCCAGCTGATATAACCCTCGTGGTGACCCTTGATCATCACCTCCAGGTTCCGACAGGCTTGTCATGCCCGTAGCTTCGCCGCGCTCGCCCGTCGACAATGGAGGTTCGCTTTTCGCTTTTGCCGTAAACGTAAACACCTGCATAGAAGGGGTTTTTGAGAACGGCGATGACATTGCGATAACGGATCGGCAACCAGACGAAGCTGGTCATGCGGCCCTCATCAGAAGGCCGAGGGAGTGGATTTTGATCTGCCGTTATCGACAACAACACCTGGCGCGCGCTGCCGAGTGGCCTGACGCTCCCGATTGCGGATGCCGTACTGTTCGCAAAAGGGCCGTCTCGAACGGCGTGTGACACTGACCTGCCACTGAATTTTCATCCGGCTGCAGTTAGAGCCTCGGCGGGCGTTGCTGCGATACCATTCTCTGGACCGCCGGGATGTTACCGCGGAAAACTCCACTTTCGAACGATTCAGTTTTCTGGGATCAGAGCAGTCCAGGGACGCATCCGTTTCGTTGCCCAAATCGAGACACCGGCAGCACTGCAAAAGCTCGCGGCCATAGCCTCGGCTCATCCCAGGATGGTCGCAATGGCGCTTGGCCCTGAAGACTTCAGTGCCTGGGTTGGCGGAATGCCGGAGTTCGACCTTCTCTTGACGCCGAACCTTTCCGTTCTGTTTGCCGCCCGTGCGGCTGGATTGCTCCCTCTGGGCTTTGTTGGAAGCATCGGCGAGGTATCAGACACTGATAAACTTCGTGAGGCCGCGGCGCATTCGCGGCGGCTTGGCTTTACCCGAGCTTTGGCGATCCATCCGACACAGGTCGCGATATAATGAGGCCTTCTCGCCGAGCGCACAGGAACTCAAGTGGGCTCGTGATGTCATCGCCGCTGAGAACGATGCGGCCGCGCGCGGGGATGTCTGCATTCTCGTTTAATGGTAGATGGTTGATCGGGCGGTGGTTCGGCGCGCCCACGATACTCTGGCTCTCGCGGGCAGCAACTGACCTACGTCCGATCAATAAGACCGCGCATCTTTCCCGGTGTGGGGTAGGCAAGTATCACTTGCTGGCCATCTGGTTTCGAGATAATACGAAGGGACTGGGAAAGTGCCTCAGTTGGGTTTAAGCCGTGGATATCAGGCAGTTAAAATACTTCGTCGGCGTCGTGGAGGCTGGCAGTTTTACGAAGGCCGCTGCGCTCCTTCACGTTGCTCAAAGCGCTCTAAGCCTGCATGTGCGTCAACTGGAGGAAGGATTCGGAACCCAGCTGCTCGTTCGCGATAGGACGGGTGTCAGTGTCACCGCGTCCGGAGACAGGCTGCTTGAGCGCGCACGGATTATTCTAAGGGAAATTCAGCTCACTGAAGCGGAACTAACCAACTCGGTGGCTGCTCCTTCCGGAGAAGTGACCATTGGCATCCCGTCCGGCGCCGCACGCGTGCTCAGTGGTCCCCTGCTTGAATCGGTAAGAAGTGAACTGCCGAGGATCTCGCTTAAGATGATCGAGGGCATGACGGGACCGCTGGAGGAGTGGATGGCTGCTGGCCGCTTCCATCTGGCAGTCTTGTATCGGACTGCCGAGAGCGTGGGGCAAATGACGGTGCTGGCCCGCGAAGAGTTTTACCTGGTAGTGCCGCCAGGTGAACCGCCTTTCGAAAATTCGATCCCCCTCGTCGATCTGCACGCGTTTCCCCTGGCGGTTCCGATGCGCAATAACAATGTCAGGCGTTCGGTGGCTGATGTCGTTGCGCAACACGGTTGTGTGCTCGACGTAAGATTCGAAGTCGACTCCCTTTCTACGATCATCAATATGGTCATGGAAGGAAAGGCCTATTCTATCCTCACGCCGTCGGCCATTCAGAAAGAGGCGTCTCAAGGCCGCGTCCGGACAGTGAAGATCATTGATCCGGTGATCACCCGATCCGTTGTCCTTGCCGTTAACTTGAAAGATGAGCGCTCTCCAGCCGTCTCTGCCGTCCGCAATTTGATCCCCAAGGTCGTCAGGACATTGATCGAGGGCGGACACTGGTCAGCCACGGCTCCGGACCGGGCTTAGGCCATTCTTCAAACCAAGCTCTTCCAGTGCTATCGCCGCGCTCGTTCGCGGTTGCCTGAGCTCTACCAATCTGTCTTCGAGATGGTCTTGGTCGACATTCCATATTTGACCGGGCGGGACCATCGCGATGAAACTGCAGGGAAGCGAGCCCATGGTCGGGGTATCGGCTGGTATCGCACTGAATTCAGTCAAGCGGAGCACGCTATGTCCCACGCCACGAGCTATGAGCTCCTTATCAATGGTAAATGGCGAGCCGCTCGCAACAGAGCCACGTTGCCCGTGATCAACCCGGCGACGGAGAAGGTGTTTGGCTCGGTGGCCTCGGCGACGGTGTCGGATCTGGACGAGGCCCTCGCTTCGGCAGAGCGCAGCCGCAAGGCTTGGTCCTCACGGCCTGGAAAAGAGCGCGGCGAGATCCTTGTAGCAGCCGCCAAGATTCTTGCCACAAAGGCAGGCGGCGCAGCGAAGGATTTGTCGGCTGAACAGGGAAAGACGATTGCCGAGGCCACAGGTGAGTACGCGCGCGCTGTCGAAACGATGGAGTGGAACGGCACCCACGCCGAAGAGCTTTCGGCCCCGATTCCGTTGGGCCCGAACAGGATGATCGTCCCGGAGCCCCTCGGTGTCGTTGCTGCCTTCACGCCTTGGAACTATCCCGCCGTCCTCATCGCCCGCAAGCTCGCCCCTGCGCTGGCAGCAGGCTGTACGGTGATTCTTAAAGGTGCGGAAGAGACGCCGAGCGCCGCCGTTCATATCGTAGAAGCCTTGCGCCATGCGGGCGTCCCGGACGGGGTGGTCAATCTCGTCTTCGGTGTACCGGTGCATATTTCGCGCCATCTCCTCAGTTCCTCAATCGTCAAGGTCTTGACTTTCACGGGCAGCACGGCAGTTGGAAAACAGCTGGCCACGCTTGCCGCGAATAACTTGCAGCGCTGCGTCCTTGAACTCGGTGGACACTCCCCCGTCGTTGTGTGCGCGGATGCGGATCTCGCACAGGCGGTCCCAGCGATATCGGAATACAAGTTCGAGTGCGCGGGCCAGAGCTGCAACGCGCCGAGCAGGATTCTCGTCGCGCGGACTCTCTATCTGGAATTCCTGTCCCGAATGACGGAAGCGGCCCGCAAGATCAAGATCGGTCCACCGGACGACCCTGCGACCGAGATGGGCCCTATGGCGAACGCGCGGCGAATTGAGGCCATGCAGCGTCTGATTCAGGATGCGGTCGATCGCGGCGCCCGAATTGAGACCGGTGGCATCCGACTCGACCAGCCCGGTTTTTACTGGCCGCCAACCATCCTGACAGGGGTGCCAAAAGATGCCAAAGTGCTTCATGACGAGCCGTTCGGCCCGATCCTCACGGTGGCGCCGTTCGACACGATGGAGGAGGCGATCGAAGAAGCCAACGCCACTGAGTATGGCTTGGCCGCCTACTGCTTCACCGGGGCCGCCAATGCGAAACGGGCGCTGATCGGTGGTCTTTCGGCGGGCGCTGTGAGTGTGAATTACCTGAAAGGGGTTTCGGCAGATGCGCCGTATGGAGGAATCAAACAGAGCGGCTATGGATACGAAGGAGGCGAGCAGGGGGTGCGGAGCTTCCAGAACCTGAAAATGGTCAACGGCCTCGGCTCATTTGGATGAGATCCGGTGGGAAATAGATCGCGGATCATTGCTGGCAAGGACATCACAAGGAGCGTCGCCGACGCCCTTCAGTATATCTCGTACTACCATCCTCCAGACTATATCCGGTCTCTTTCGCAGGCATATGCGCGCGAACAGAGCCCGTCGGCGAAGAATGCTATCGGGCAGATTTTGCTGAACTCGCGCATGGCGGGCTTCGGACGGCGCCCGATCTGCCAGGATACCGGTCTTGTGGTGGTCTTTGCAAAGATTGGCATGGGGGTCCGCATTAAATCAGCGGCGAGTTTCGCCGACCTCGTGAATAGGGGCGTTCGCCAAGCATATCTCGACCCCGACAATCCCCTCCGACCATCGATCGTCTCGGATCCGCTTGGCCGACGGGTGAACACGCGTGACAACACGCCGGCGGTCGTCCACGTCGAACTGGTGCCTGGTAACCGGATTGAAATCACCATCGCGGCAAAAGGGGGCGGGTCGGAAAACAAGGCGCGCTTCACCACCCTTAACCCCAGCGCGTCGGTTGCCGACTGGGTGGTCGACACCGTTTCGACGCTTGGCAGCGGATGGTGCCCACCTGGCCTGATCTCGGTCGGCATCGGTGGCAGCTCTGAAAAGGCTATGCTGCTGGCCAAGGAGGCCATGAACGAGCCCATCGACATCTCGGAACTGACCGCCAGAGGGCCCTCGAACGCAGAGGAGGCACTGCGGATCGAGCTTTATGAGCGAATTAATGGGCTAGGCATCGGCGCCCAAGGCCTGGGTGGCCTGACAACAGTCGTAGACGTCAAGGTTGCAACCTATCCTACCCACGCCGCGTCCAAGCCAGTCGCCCTGATTCCGCAATGCGCCGCCAACCGGCACCTAACGTTTAAACTGGACGGCACAGGGCCGGTCCAGCTGCAACCGCCCGACCTTTCTGAATGGCCACAGATCGGAAATGAGGACTTGCTCACGGCCAAGGTCCAGCGGGTCAACCTTGATGCGCTCACAAAGGAACAGACGGCATCATGGCGCTGCGGGGAGACTCTCCTTTTGTCCGGAAAGATCCTGACCGGTCGTGACGCCGCCCATAAGCGGATGGTCGATTTGATCGATGCCGGCGAGCCGCTTCCCGTCGATCTGCGGGGGCGCGTGATCTATTACGTCGGACCCGTCCGCGCGATCAGGGATGAGGTCGTCGGGCCGGCTGGCCCAACAACGTCCAGCCGGATGGATAGTTTCACTGAAAAAATGCTCGCCGCGACGGGGCTATTTGCGATGGTCGGCAAAGCGGAGAGGGGGCCAACCGCTATTGAATCGATTGTCAGACACAAGACGCCCTATCTCATCGCAGTGGGCGGGGCTGCGTACCTGATTTCAAAATCGATCAAGAGGGCGCGGATCGTGGCCTTTGACGACTTGGGCATGGAAGCCATCCATGAATTCGAGGTGCAGGACATGCCGGTCATCATGGCCGTCGATGTTGAAGGAAACTCCATTCACAATTCAGGGCCACTCGAGTGGCGTAAGCGCATGGCTGCCGATACTATCGCGCGCAACATCGGAGTCTAATTATTCCGGTTTGCCAGCCCGTACTGCCTTGGTTACACACAGACTATGAAAGAGCGCTGAGAGCTTTGTTTTCGTTTTGGGCAAGCTGTGCGCATGGGCTTATGTCTACACCAGCATCGCCTGCGACGAAGGCAACGCTAGGCTGGCACGACCGGACCATGGATGCAACTGGCGCCGGAACCAAGCAGACTAAACGTAAAGCCATACTTAGCCCGGCAACGCTATGAAGTCGAAACTCAACACAGTCCGCCTGGACGCTTGGGACCTTCGAATCCTGGCGGAGCTTCAGGCACACGGTCGGATATCAAAAAGCGAACTTGCGAAGCGCGTCCATCTGTCCGCGTCGGCTTGCTCGGAGCGGCTGCGCATACTCGAAACAACAGGGGTTGTTGAAGGCTATTACGCGCGGCTGAGTCCATCCCTCACCGGGGGCGTGATTTTCGTTATGGTGGAGATCGTGCTGGAACGTCACCGGCTCGAAGACCAAAGACACTTTGAGACGGCAATTCAGGGCATCTCCGAAATTTTGGACTGCTGGGCGATCGGGGGCCGGATCGATTACCTGATGCGCGTTGCTTCTCCGTCTATGGCTGCCTACCAGGAATTCATGGAGGGTTTGCTGCAGGTTGGACTCGGGATCGACCAATATTACAGCCTCATTGTGACGAAATCGGTAAAATCCAATTCGCCCATTCCCTTGTCCGCGCCGAGACAACGGTGAGTTCCGAGCCTGTGTTTTCGACGGAGTTTGAAGCAACTTCCGTGAATTCATCGGCCACGGACGTACATTGCCGTGGAACGTGAAGTGGGACCGTCGGTATAGTCAGCCTTCGATGAGCGGAACGGAGTGTTTCCGCCGGGCGATCAACGGGAGAGCGACAATGAGCCTGACCAATCTGGGAACCAAGCAAGTCCAGGAAAAGGATCGGAGCTACGTCTTTCATCCGTCCACGCATTTGGCAAAACACAGCCGCGGCGAGACGCCAAACCGGATCATGGCCGGAGCGGAAGGCGTCTACATCTGGGATACCGAAGGCCGAAAGAGCCTCGACGGTTTCGGTGGGCTCTACTGCGTCAACATGGGATATGGATGCACGGAGATCGCTGACGCCATTGCGAAGCAAGCCCACGACCTACCGTTCGCTCATGTCTATGCCAGCCAAGGCACAGAGCCCGTTGCCCGCTTGGCGGAGGCCGTGGTCGAATATTTCGGGCAAAACATGCAAAGAGTTTATTTTGGCCTGTCCGGTTCCGATGCCAACGAGACCAACATCAAGCTCGTCTGGTACTATAACAACATTCTCGGTCGCCCTGAAAAGAAGAAGATCATTTCGCGGCATCGCGGTTATCACGGTTCCGGCCTAGTCACCGGAAGCCTGACAGGTCTTCCATTCTTCCATAAGTTTTTCGATCTACCTTTCAATCTCGTGCGCCACACAACGACCCCACATTACTATCGCCAGGCGCATGAGGGCGAATCCGAAGAAGCCTTCTCCAAACGCTGCGCCGACGAACTTGAAGCCCTTATTCTTGCTGAGGGCCCAGATACGGTTGCTGCCTTTATCGGAGAACCGGCACTTGGGACCGGCGGCATCGTTCCGCCCCCAAAGGGGTACTGGACGGCCATTCAAGAGGTGCTGGATAAATACGATATCCTTCTGATCGCCGATGAAGTGGTTTGCGGCTTCGCGCGAACCGGCGAGAAATTCGGTTCCCACCTCTACGGCATGCGTCCGGATTTCGTTACCATCGCCAAGGGCGTGAGTTCCGCCTATCTCCCCATCTCGGGGTCAATCATCGGCGACCGCGTCTGGTCGGTCCTGGAAGAAGGAACCGAGAAGCATGGACCTCTCGGCCATGGCTGGACATATTCCGGGCATACGCTTTGCGCGGCGGCCGCACTTGCCAACATTCAAGTTCTCAAGGAAAGAAACATCCTGGAACATGTCCAGGATGTCGGCCCCTATTGGCTTTCCCGCATGAAAGCTGAACTGGAGGGACATCCCATTGTCGGCGAAGTTCGCGGTGTTGGAATCCTCTCTGGCGTCGAGCTGATGGGGGATCCCAAAGCGCGCGTACCGTTCGAGGCCGAGCTGCAGGTTGGCGTGCGGGCCGCCGCTGCTCTGCTTGAGAACGGGGTCATCGGCCGGGCCATGCCGCACAGCGATACCCTCGGCTTTGCCCCGCCACTGATCATCACCCGCAACGAAGTGGACATCATCGTCGACGCGACGGCGAAGTCAGTTGACGCGACGTTCCGCGCCTTGAAGGCGGAAGGGGCCGTATAAATCTTTGTCAGCGCCAAATACTTTATTGCCGCTGTTGTCCGGTCCTCCCATTTGACGCGGGCGCTGCGCGGCGAGCCCTGCCGGTGCACCTCCCAGCCGGCAGGGCGTATTTCTGAGACGTTGCATGTCAATCGCATCGCGCCAGTGAATGGCTGTTGAGAAGAACAATATGCACGCCAAGAAACGCTTGTGATGCCGAGCACCTGGACTTGCTGCCACCTGCGAGCAAGTTGCCGAAGACCAAAGGAAAGCGCCGACAAGGGCAGACATGCAATCTGTCTTCGAACGATTTTTGGAACAGCTTTCGGACGGTGTCGATGAAGTCGATTTCCACAGCGCCTTGGCCTATGTGAGCTCACAATTCGACCTGCTCGCCTTCGCCTACCTCTCGCTGCCGCCGCGGCCAGGTGACAAGCCCACGCTGATCTCAAACTATCCGGCGCCCTGGACAGCGCGCTATCTTGAGCACCAGTACCAGAGCATCGATCCCGTTATCGTGCGTGCCCGCGTCGGCGGATGCCCATTTCGATGGGGCTCTGCACTACCGGGTGTTGAGCCATCAGAAGCTGAGCAGAGGGTCTTTGACGAAGCCGCGCAATTCGGCATCTGCTGTGGTTTGACGATCCCCATTATCGATCTCCTAGGCAATTTTGCGGCGATGACCTTTGCCGCTGACAAGCGCGATCCTGCATTTTTCCGCGTCGCGGAACACTATGAAGACGATCTTCCTTACGTCGCGACCTGCTTTCACACGTTCGTTCGACGAAAACTGTCCGCTGACCGAATCGTTGACGGTGTGCCCTTGACGGCGCGCGAATACGAGTGCCTGCAATGGGCAGCACGTGGCAAGACGGCCTGGGAGATCGGCTGCATCCTTGGGATCACGCGGCGCACGGCCGCGTTTCATCTCGATAACGCCCGTAGGAAGCTCGGCGTCACGACCAGAAGCCAGTTGGTTGCGCGATTCGTCAATTCGAAATCTTCGCATCACTGACAGTCTAGCTGTGCAGTTGCACAGGCAGCGCAAGCGTCAAGCTTCGCCTCCAATACCGGGGAGATTCCCCGCGAGGAGGCCTTTGATGATCCAGCTGATTTCACCAGACTGCTACGAGGACTTTGCCGACAACCTGCATGCAATGCATCGCCTTCGCTACCGCGTCTTCAAAGAGAGGCTCGACTGGGAGGTGAGAGGAAATGGCGGCTACGAGATCGATTCCTTTGACTCGTTGAGACCTCACTACCTGTTGCTGCGCGGTTTCGAGGGTCGGGTAGAGGGTTGCGTGCGCCTCCTGCCCTCCACAGGGCCGACTATGCTTCGCGACACCTTCCCCATGCTGTTGGAGGGAAAGACGGCACCTGAGCACCCGAGCATATGGGAAAGCAGCCGCTTCGCGCTCGACATTGCTTCGTCCGCACCGAAGGGAGCGGGCGGCATTGCGATCGCCACCTACGAACTCTTCGCCGGCATGATCGAGTTGGGCCTCTCGCGCCAGCTCAGCCATATCGTGACGGTCACCGACTTGCGCATGGAGCGCATACTTCGTCGCGCAGGCTGGCCGCTTGAGCGAATCGGAGAGCCGCAAACCGTTGGCGTCACCCGAGCGCTGGCCGGCTATTTAGAGGTGTCGGAAAAGATACTCCAGGCGGTGCGGCAAAACGGTGGCATTGGCGGTCCGGTGCTGTGGGCGCCTGTGCTTCGCCGGGTGGCATAATTACGCGCGGCGGGGCGCACGGTCATGCCCATATCTGTCGCGCCAGATGCCGATCAGGACTGGCAGGATCACTGCTCCTATGACTGCACCACTCAATTGACGTCGGGTGGCTGGGCTTGGGAGTTCTTGCGTCGCAACCCGGCATTCCGGCTTGATCTGCTCGCTGCGCGCCAGCAGGCCAATACACTGTCTCGTGGAGCCCTTGTCGACGTGATCAGTTCCGCCGGCGATCTCTCGCGCTGGGGTGTTTTGTTTCGCCCAGTCTCACGCACGCACTGCGGTCGTGTTCTGGTGTCCGCGCCGGTGCGCCCATGTTTTGCCGGTCTTCGCGGAACAGCCGTCTGCATCGCCAACCGAATCGCCGTTCGAACTGGCGGGATTGTCATGTCGAGCGACAGTCCTGTTGAGGCCCGACGAGAGCCAGCACGTCCATCTTCGCAATGCGGAGCATGGCCTCCAACTCGCAGTTTCGGGTGCGGATATCCTTCGGCCAGCTTGCCTGCGTGCTGAGGCGATTTGGCCCCCAGAACTTTTGAAACATCGCTTGTGGGGGCTCGAGTGCCTCAATGCCCTTTGTCTCGATGGACAACTGCCCGCCCGCCTGTTTCCGCCCGAAAGACGCGAAGCCCGATTGACCTTCGTTCTTCGCGCCCTCGACGGGTCGCTCGCTGGAGCATCCCACCGCGAGATTGCGGAGGCGCTGATCGGAGAAGGGCGCGTCCACTCCGACTGGAACGATCCTCGCGATCACCTGCGCGATCGCATCCGCCGCGCCGTCGCTCGTGGCCGGGCGCTGATGAATGGCGGGTACCTGGACTTTCTCCTCTGAAAGGCGTGGCAATCCGCGCCGTATTCAGCCGCCGAACAGGTGCTTGCTGCCGGTCGTCACCATCCAATTCGCACGGTCGATATGGCTGCGAACAGCCTTGCGAGCGCGGACCGGTTCAAGGATCGGGTCGATGCCGAGAATGCGATCGGCCATTTCCTCTATGCTGGCATTGTAGGCGCAGGCGTCGAGGATGCGCAGGTAAATGGTGCGATGTTGCCTGTCGTAGCTCGTAATGCTGTCTGACCAGGGGACATCGTCGAGCAGTGTCGAGCTTTCAGTCCCATCTGTTCCCGTCGATCGATTCATCTCTGCCGCGAACCTCGCATGTTGATAGCTGGATTCAAGACAGCATATCCCAAAATGGGATAATCCGGAACCGGGATTAGTGGCTGAGCCGGTCTTTACCTGACCGGTTCGCCTACATGCCCAAATCACTTCGATCTGCCCGCCACCAGCGATTTCTGGCCCAGTTGATATCGCTGCGCAACGCCAAAGGCATGACCCAGGCGCAGGTAGCCGAGAAGCTTGGCCGTCCGCAATCCTTCGTGGCCAAGTATGAGGGTGGAGAGCGGCGTCTCGATGTCATTGAGTTTCTCGACGTAACTATGGCACTTGACGCTGATCCGTGCGAGATTCTGTTGAGCCTATGATCATAGCTGGCGCGGGTTCACGAAGCGGTCCGTCTGTCGTGGATCAGTCTGCGTTCTTCGGCAAGCTCAGGCGTCTCAGTCATCCGGCTCACCGCCGACGGGCGCAGCCTTTCGGCTACTGAAGACGCGGCCCGACGACCTTTCTTCGTGCGCTCGACGGATCACTCGCTGGAAACCTCCCGCCGTCGCTGAGGCGCTATTCGGCGAATGTCGCGTCCAGTCGGACTGGAATGATCCTCGCGATCACATGGGCGACCGATCCGCAGTCTCTTGCAAGAGCGCGACTGCGTGGCCGCTCCGAGTCCTCTCTCCGTGCCGGTCTATCGCTGGCGCGGAGCTGCATCGACCCGGGGCTCCGAGCCACATCACTCCGAAGCCGCAGTCGTTCAGCCGTTCATGGTGGCGCCCGGGAGCGGCTGCGCCATAGTCTTGAGGGTGCCGAGTATCTGCGCCGCGGTGGGGTTCGGCTCGGCTGCGAGCATGAAGCCGAGCGCCCCCGAGACGCAAGGGCTCGCCTGTACTCGTGCCGGTCGTCCAGGGCTCGGCATGATCGCCAAGGCACTTGGCGCAATCTTTCGACCTGGGCAACGCTCAGGCTTTGGGCATGCGTCGCGTGTAGGTCGCTGACTTGAGGCGATGTGCCTCCGGCGGACCGCCTCGTCGCCTCTTGAGGTTAGTCACCGAAATGATGCGCTCACCGCCGGCGAGCGGACTGACCGAAGACACATCCACTTTTGGCTCCGCTTAAAGAATTATTCAAGCGATCGAGCCATCCCCAAGGTTGGCGGGAACGTCCCGCTCGACCCCGGCGTGCAAGATACCATCGCGAACTGCGAGGCTTTGGAGTCGCACCTCTCACACTCCCGACCTTGCGCCGACCACCAGCGTCTTGCTCAACAAGGGTGTCAGAACCGCGACGTGGCTCGCCTGTTGGCCGGGTGATGCACCTCCTTGTAGATGATGAGCACCTTGCGATCGGAAGCTAGAAGTCCAATGAACTCGCTTGGTTCGATCGGCCGATCCGATCGCCTCAGGCCAGAATGGCAAATGCCAGCGGTTCAACCAGAGCTCGCTCTCGTTTCCAAGGCGTCTTTTGATGCCATCGCCGGTCGTTCCCATTCGAGCACGTGGTCCAAGCCTTGGCCAAGACACGTGAAGCGGGTTGGTTGGAACGAGCCGTAAGAGCCGAGGTCGGCAGCTAACGTCACCCACGCATATTGGTAGGTATGACGAGGTTAAGAAAAAGCTATGTTCGCTCACGGAGAACCTCCCACCGATGTGTTCCTTAGTGGAAGGGATGCCCGTTATCGGGGGGATGTTACTAAAAGTGGCGGAAAGCAACTTGGATTTGGAATGGCAGAAGGAGGAGGTTGCGGCGACAAGAGTGAGCCTCGCAGCGGAGCGCACCATCAACACGCCGCCGAGGTTCTTTGAAGTCAGCATTGCTGATGAATCGCGTCCGGAAGCTCAACGACTGCCCCTAAGAACGCTCCAAGCTCAGCATCAAGAAGGTACACATGATAGTCGATAGGGTTTTTGATCGTAGCAACGCTCTGTATGTGAAGAAAGTTCCACGAAAAGGCCGCGGTTTATTCGCCAACATCCCGTTCAAAGCTGGAGATATAATCGAGCGCGCTCCAACGTGGGGATTTGACGAGCGGCAAGCAAACCTCATAGACCGTACAGGCATACTGGAGTATTACTTCGTACGTGGAAGAAAAAATTCGAAAAGCGCGCCTTTTACGGGTTATGTTGTTTTTGGACTTGGCTCGTTGGTGAATCACTCTTCGACGCCTAATGCAGAAACCGTTTGGAGTGATGAAGAATCCGGCGCATGGGCCAGCATTGTAGCAATCAAAGACATAAATGTTGACGAGGAAATAACGCAGACATACACGAACATCCCAGATTACCCTAAACATATCAACTTCGTTGATTGAGTGAACAACAGGTTATCAGGGATGCAGGTGCGTCTTGGCTTGTTGAGAACTGCCGGTTGTATTGTTGAACAACATTTTCGTAATATTAGGCTTGGAGAATCGAATGTCTGGTGATTTTGTTTACGACGAGAGTGTGGCTTCCACGTATGAAAAATATACTAGGTTAGTAGGGAAAGTTGCGGAGGCAGACGAAACTGCTGCCTTCCTCGAGCTATTTTCCAGAGGAGGGGGCGCTCTTGAGCTCGGTATTGGCAATGGGCGCGTAGCGGTGCCGTTGAGCGAGCGGGGAGTCAGGGTCGAAGGCATCGACAATTCAGAGAGCATGTTAAAACTTCTCGCCAAACGTACTGATCTGATCAAAGCCTGGAAGGGGGACATTGCCGATTTCAGCTCAGAGCAGCGCTACGATCTTGTCTATTGTGTTTATAGCACATTCACCCTGCTCTCTACGCGCGAAGAACAAATAGCTTGCCTTCGATCGGCCGCGGAGGCGCTAACAGAGAACGGGGTTGTGATAGTAGAAGTTCGTGTTCCACCCTTGGACGGTTTTGTCGGCGGCCAGAAAACTACTACCACGTACGTTGATCATGAGAATACCTTTGTCAATGCGGTAATCCACGACGCAGTAAACCAGCAATTGACTTCAACCATCCTCTGGTTTTCGGGTACATCGGTCAGACGTTTACCACAGCGCGTTCGGTACGTTTATCACCAGGAGCTCGATACCATGGCCGAACGCGTTGGGCTGGAGCTGGCGGAGCGTTGGGGGGATTGGGCGAGGGGCGCGTTCACCAATGAATCCAAAGGTCACATCTCAGTTTACCGGCGAACCAGCTTGTAGTTGGTGACCTGCCCCTGAAGGTTCGTCTTAGTGCCTCGGCAGTTTTGGCCGATCCCAATCTTTGGGCCGCCGGTTGGCCACACGCTGCCTGGGGCCATACCTCAACGTTGGGCCGGTACTTGCGTGGACTCATGGTCAAAATGACGCTCGCCGCGCGAGCAAGGCCGCCCTGCTCTAAGTCCCCGCCATGCCCAACCGCATACCTATAACGGTTTGATCGATCCATCCGGCCTGGGCATCATCGAAGAGACCTGACCAAGACCGACATGACGCCCATCCATGCTGGGCACCACATGGCCCAACAGCTGGTCGAAACTGCCACGGGCACGCGGGCCGATTCATTCTGCTGTCTGCTGTCTCAGTTGCCTCCGTCATACCGCCCGCGATTGCTGCTCTTCAAAGTGGAAGCTCATCCCTCTCAAGGCCTTTATCCGGCGGCCTCATGTCGACCCGAGGACGACCGCGCTTTCGGTAAACGACACCTCTTGCCAACTTGGGCGTCCGTCCGGCGAGTAGAAGAGTGATATGATAACAATTCTTCTTGATCGCATTGAACGGAGAGGCCAGCAGTTCCATTTGCCCGGAGATTACGCCCATCCCTTGCGTTCGCGCGCGTCGAGCTGAAATCCAGTCGAACTCGTGGCGAACTGCACCACTTGGCTCGTGAACCGCGCCTTCGGGGTCCAGAAGGCTATATCTTAGGCGCGGGCCGCGAGCTTCGACACTACGATACGTTGCTGGATGCCGAACGGCCGAATTCGTAAGTCAACCCCGCATCCGCTCGCCCTTCGGGTCATACATCGGTTCGAGGGAGACTTCCGCGGCAAAGCATTCGCCGGCGATCTCAATCTGGTATGAAGAGGAGAGCAGAGCTGCCTCACTTTCGTCTTTGCACGGTATATAGCCAAGGCCGAGGGCTCCACCGAGCGTGTGCCCGTAGTCTCCGGAAGTGATTGTTCCGGCGATCCGACCGTCTCGGAAAACAACTTCGTTCTTATGAAGTAGGGGAGCAGGATCTTTAAGGCGGAACTGAACCAACCGACGGTCGAGTCCCGCCTCAAGTTTTCTCAGCACCGCATCGCGGCCAATATATCCAGGCTTTGCCGTCTTGACAGCGAAGCCCAGCCCCGCTTCGAGCACGTGATCCCCGCTGCCAACGTCATCGGGGAGGTGGCGACATGCCTTCTCCATGCGGCACGAGCCGATGGCATGGAGCCCACACAGCTTGAGTGCCACATCGGCGCCCGCCGCCTCGATTACTTCGAAGACATGAGCGGCTTGGTCACTCGGAATGTAGATCTCCCAGCCCAGCTCGCCGACACAGGTCACTCTATGGGCCCGCGCGAGACCCATGCCGATCTCAATCTCCTGCCAGGTGCCGTAAGGGTTGTTCTCGTTGGAGAAGTCATTCGGACTCACTTTGCCGAGCAGTTCGCGCGAAGTCGGTCCCAGCACTGCCAGAATGCTTTCCGACGCCGACATATCGGTTATGACGACGAACTCATCGCCCAGATGCCGCCTAAGCCAAGAGAGATTGGGTTGTAATGTGAAGGCTGACACGACCAGCAGGAAAGCAGTCTCCGTGAGACGACTCACGGTCAGATTGCTCTCGATCCCGCCTCGCTCGTTCAGCATTTGTGTATAGACGATCCGGCCAACCGGCACGTCGACATTATTAGAGCAAAGCCGCTGGAGAAAGGTGGTAGCGTCTCGTCCCTCAACTCGGATTTTTCCGAACGATGTCAAGTCAAACAAGCCGACCCCTTCGCGCACAGCAATATGCTCGTCGCACTGGTTATCGAACCAGTTCTGGCGATACCAGGAATACCGGTACGCACGCTCCTGGCCTTCCCTGGCAAACCAGTTGGCGCGCTCCCATCCCGCCGCCTCGCCGAACACCGCCCGGCGCGCCTTAAGATGGTCGTGAATTGGTGAGCGTCGAATGCCGCGCGCTGTTGTCATCTGACGAGCGGGGAAGTGGTTGGCAAAGGAGAGCCCCACTACCTCCGAAACCCGCTCTCTCAAGTACGAACGGTTTTTCTGTAAGGGCTCCATCCGACGGATGTCCACGCTCGACAAGTCGAAGGGCGGCTCGTCGTCATTCATCCACTGAGCCAGCGCTAAGCCCGCGCCTCCTGCGGCAGCTATCCCTGTACTGTTGTAACCACATGCTACCCAATAACCCCTAACATCAGGAACTTCACCCAAGTGGTATTGGTCGTCAGGAGTGAAGCTTTCTGGCCCGTTAAAGAAGGTACGAATACCGGCTGTGGCCAGCATCGGAATGCGCTTCAGAGCCTTCTCCATAATAGGTTCGAAATGCGCAAAGTCCTCGGGCAACTGATCGAAGCAGAAGCTTTCCGGGATGCCGTCCATGCCCCACGGTTTCGCCTCCGGTTCCACCGCCCCGAAAAGAATTCTGCCTGCATCTTCTTTGTAGTACGTATGTTCGTCAAGAACCCGAAGGACCGGCAGCCGAGTTAGTCCATTTATCGGTTCTGTGACCAAGTAGAAATGTTCGCACGCATGCAATGGAACCGCGACGTCGCTTCTAGCGCCGAATTCCCGTGCCCACATACCAGCACAGTTTACTACGTTGTCTGTTTCAATTACCCCTCGCTCGCCATCCTTCTCCCAAGTCACGTTCGACACCCGCCCGTTTCTCGCCTGAACACCGGCTACCTTCACTCCTTCAAAGATCGCGGCGCCACGCTGACGTGCGCCTTTGGCCAGCGCCATCGTGACGTTGCCTGGATCACATTGTCCGTCATTAGGGAAATGAAGCGCAGCAGTGACATCAGACACATCGATATGAGGGTACATTCCCTCGAGTTCTCGCACAGAGATCTTTCGCGCCTCCACGCCGTGGGCGGGTGCGAGAGACAGTTGCCTGTAGAGCTCGTGCTTGCGCTCTTGGGTAGCTGCGATAGACAATGAGCCGACGCGGCGAAGTCCGGTTGCAATCCCCGTATCTTCCTCCAGACTCGAGTAGAGTTGCATTGAGTACTTGGTCAATTTCGTCATGTCGCTAGACCCGCGAAGCTCGCTGAGTAATCCGGCGGCGTGCCAAGTCGTGCCGCACGTAAGTTGCTTACGCTCGAGCAGGATCACGTCCGTCCATCCCAGCTTCACTAAGTGATATGCGACGGAGCACCCCGACACGCCGCCTCCGATTATGACAGCTCGCGCTTTGGAAGGCAGTGGCTTCATTTCGGATACCTCAACCAGGAAAATTCGACTCTCATTGTAAGCTCCGGTTCAGTGTCTTTTCGGCACCCTCGCTAGAGCCAAAGGAGCGCGCCCTCCAGAAGCTCCGGATGAAAGGTGAGCTTGGCGAGACCACGAGGCACCGCAGATCGCTATCCCTTGTCCCCCCTCGCGAAGAGTGCCCGGCCAGAGCCGCACGGCGGGCTCGTGGGCGACGCTGTTCATCCTCGAGATTTTTGTGGTCTACTATGGGTGCCGCCAGTCCAGCCTTCAGACCGCGGCCGTTCGGTGCCAGGACTAAGATACTCTTGGCCATGCATGTATCGGATATCGGCGCGGGGCGGCGACTTGCCACTGCCTCTGGGCGTGAATGATAGCGCTGGCGGGGCCGCCCGCCCCGTCCGCGCTGCCCCGCTCGAACGGTAGACGAGGCCCCGCTCGGCAATGCTCACTTGTCCCACCGCTCCAGCGTCGGTTCGACAAATTTGCGACGCCTGGAAGCTATGGTGATCTGCCGCCCTTCGCCCGTGGGAACTTCGAAGCCCCAGATTAGGTTGAGTCAACACGCGGCTAATCGCGAAGACCAAGCGTGTCCCGTTGGACGTCCAGGACACGGAGGGATCAGGAAAGCCCGTGTTCTGCTCCGTGCCGCTGGTGATCGCGGATAAAGGCCAAGTTCCGTCCTTGTCGTTGCTGATGATGGTGGTGCGCGATCGGTCGGGCGCGAGCGCCATCGCAACTACATTCTTTCCACCAAACTCAGGCTTTTTTCGGCGAAGGAGTACAAAGGGATTGCTGTGGGATTTACGTTCGTGCTCAAAAACTTTCCTGTACCGTCTAACCAAGCTCGCAATATTTGAGGTGGCGGCGTTATTCGATGCCGATTGGAGAGCAAACGCACATTCTTGGGTCGGCTCGGAAATGCTCAGTGTCGCGGGGGCGAACGCATGCTCGGCGAGCGTGATCATAGGAGTGGTCCATGCGGGGCGGTGCTTTGGCAGATCGACAGCACGTGTCATGCCAACTGAGAAAATCATTTCAGAACAACGAGTCATTCTGACAGGACTTGTGTCTCATGTCCGACATCGTCAGAGATCCGACGACTGTGCAACTTTAATCGCCTGATCGGTCCCCTGTGCGAGCTCGCAGGAACACCATGCAAACTCAAGTCAGTAAAACTCACAGCGAGCTTGGTTGGCACGCAGGATCTTGGCTCCAACGACGCTTCACGTACCCGGCTCTAAATGGCAATCCCTTGACTAACGATCTGAACGACGAAGATCGGCTGCGCGTATCCCGACGCAAGCGAACGGCTTGCAATTCACCCTCCACGCTATCGCGTCTCCAGGAAAGTCTGGAACGGAACGAAGCAGTCGACAGTGCTGTCAAACGATGCCTTTAACCGCTCACACCGCACTCGTTGCGCGGTGTTGGCGGCCAGTCGCTGTTTGCATCCGTCTTCTGTCCTTGACAGTTTTTCAATGGCACACGTTTCACGAATTGCGCCATTGACGACGAGTGCTTTCGGGCGCTCCGGACGTCTGGCCCGGTCTGCTGCTGTGTCTCGCGGCGTTGCTCCGTGCGTCGCCGTTCATAGGCCGTCGGAGATGGAGCGGATCGAGGTGCCGGGCGGCCCCGCTTCGCTAGGCCCCTCCATTGGTCACCGTTGGCGTGCTGTTCCCAGCGAGACGACTGGACGCCTGTTTCGGGACACTGCAGCCGCCCTCATAGTCCACGATCACGAGGCAACTCAGGCGGCTGGTCTTTGCTTAAGAAGCGACGCCATGTCTACGGGATCTAGTTCTGTAGTATCGGAGGCTGCGAAACTATGGTCATTTTTGCAGGAATGCTGCTTATACGGTGCTTTTGCGTCGTCACTCGTCGCTCCTGCAAAATTATCTAATGCCATAACGCCAACCACTCGGAGTCACGGATGAGAGGCGCAGCAACCACTGCGCTACAGGGCTCAAACGGCCGGACCTTCTGCAAAGATCAGGGAACGGGCATGGCACCTATGGCGGAAATACTTGCGGGGACGGATCCTGCGGCCGACGATGAGCTGGCCCGGGTAGCAGCCTCCGAAAGGTCCGATGCGACATGCCGTTTATTCACAAGAATCGCATTCCTGCAGTGGCGCGATGAACTCACTCATTTTGCATCGATTGACTCGACTTACACGAAACGCTCTCACACTAGGGTGCAATGACGTGATCGTTACACAGTGCGCCATGCAGACCAAATTTGCGGACTACTCTTTCCCTTGCGAGATTTATTCCAGGCGGAGTACAGACTCGCACCAACTATTAAAGTCTGCTGCCTTCTTGGTCACTGGTCTAAACGGTGACTGTATCTTAGTTCGGAGATAGGACGAGCTTCATTCGGGGGGCAACTATTGTATATACGAACCGAATTATCGAGTTGGGGTGTTTTACAAATATGCATGACTGCAAACCGCCATCTACGGCCTTGAACCGATGGCTGAAGCCTTATCCATCGGTTGAACAACGTTATGGCCACCTTCTCCTCGAGGAAAGGGCCGACAGAGATCAAAATCTCGCTGCCGAGCTCGTTCCGTATTTTGAGTCAGCTCATCGTGACGCTCGCGAACATTTTGCCGCACAAATCGGGATAGATCTTCATCCGGATGCGGATGAAGACGACGACGATGCTGTGGCGCTGCTACTGTATCCTGGCTGTCTACCGCCGGCCGCTCGACGCGGTCTTTTCGGCGAGGTCATGGCGGGACTTGTCGCCGAGCATTACAAGTTTGTTGGCGAGCACAAATGGTCGATCCCGATCTTTCTCTTTCGATACCATGCCGACGTTGAAAAGTACCTGTTCGATCTTGCTCGTGACTCGGCCCGCGTTCGGGCAGTCTTTGGGCGTTTCGGCTCCGATTTCCTCGGTGTCTCACTCACCGGCGACGGCGGCGCCGTTGCTCGATTGATCGTGGGGGAGGCAAAATGGCGGGAAACGCTCAACGCAAGCACCGTAGACAACCTGATGCTCGGTGAATGGAAGAGAAACCGAAAAACGGGAGAGAGAGTAAGGAAGGGAGGCGTATGGTTCGAAATCAATCGCGATCTCGACGTTCCCCATGGGGTGCGCCAACTTCAACGATTACTCTTTGAGCGCGATCGGGACGGTCATGCGGCCGCGATCGTCTCCCTCGATAGGGCGCTCGCGTTGCGCAATCCGGTAGCTATACCGCGAACGAACCTCATTCTGATCGCCGGCGACGGCGCGGCGACGAGAGAGCCGCAAACGGCTTTGATCGGATGGGAGGAGATACCCGCAGAGTATACGTCAGCCAATGACCTGCAAGTGGTCGAGCTGATTCTCGATGAGGGCGTTGCATTGGTCGATGAGATTTATGACCTGCTGTGGGCGGAGGATTGATCGTGGCCGAAAGAGATGATGAACGCCTCGGGATCGCAAATCAGGTCCGCCTAGAGATTGGAATCGAAAATACGCTCTCCGCAAGGCAGGCCCGCTCTTTCGTGCGCTGCCTTCAGACGGCTTGGCAGGTTCCTGTAATCCAGTGGCGTAATCAGGAATCAGCTCAAGAACTTGCCGATGCGCGGCGTCTGCTGCACGTCGCCGAGATCTACAGACAGATTGAGGGCAGCGCTTCGCCAGGGGCAATAGAATGCTATCGGCGAGCTGGCGAGATCCTCGAATGGTTGGCGCGAGCAAATGATAGAATCCGAACTGTAGCGCCGATCGAGCTGTTTGCCGCCGCCGCGTTTCAGCTCGGCGGTCTGCCTGCCATGGCCAACGGCCTTCTCGCGCAAATCGACATGGAGGACGATGGAACACGGCTCTATGGCAGCTTCCTAAGCGCCGACTTCGATGACGTTCTCGCGGCCGCTGCCTCATTCTGGCAGCGAAACACTGATCTGACTGACCGCGAAGCGCCTCGACGACTTCTTGAGGATGATGGTCAGGGGCGCATCGCATGGTACTTTACGGTCGAACTCGTCCGCAGCCTCGGCCTCCTTGCCTATGCTTTGCGGCGAGGGCAGATCGATCGCCTCGCTCGCGCGATACAAAAGATCGACGCGCTGGAGAAAATGTCCACCCGGACTTTCAGCGAGGACGCATCGTTGCTGATAACGCTTATGCGCGCAGTCGCCCACAGCTATGCCGAGGCATCGATATACCTACCGGTGAACGCGCTTGCCGCGCTTAACCCGGCCCGGGCACCGCGGCTGGCGCGTTTTGCGCGCGGCCAATATAGCCGCCGCCGCGGCATTCTGTGGTCGTCTCAGCGCGACGGACTAACTCGACTCTTGAATGATTCTTCCTTCGCTCTGTGTACGCCGACCGGCTCCGGCAAGACGCTTGTCGCGAACCTTGCTCTCGTAAAAGAATTGCTGCTCCCAGCGGGGCTCTCATCCTCGCCTCTGGCACTTTATGTGGTGCCATCAAGAGCCTTGGCAGGGGAGGTCGAGGCGAAGCTGAAGAGCGAGCTTGGTGCCGACATGATCGTCACAGGTCTTTATGGCGGTACTGACTGGGGAATCACCGACTATTGGCTCAAGGCCGAAACACCGACCGTCCTCGTTGCGACCGTCGAAAAGGCGGAGGCCTTGATGCGATATGTTGGGCCACTCTTGATCGCACGACTGCGTCTTCTCATCATTGATGAAGCGCATCAGGTCGTCGCCGAGAACGATGCTCGGACGAGGGCAGATCTAGCAGAGCACAGCAATCGCGCCATCAGGCTCGAAAGCTTCGTTTCCCGCCTGTTGGCACGTGCGCCCGATATCGTTCGTATCGCCCTTACTGCCGTTGCCGGCGGCGCAGCGCTCCCGGTGGCCAGGTGGATCGAAAAGAGGAGCGACGCCACTGCGATTGGCACTCGCTATCGCAGCACTCGCCAGTTGATCGGCGTTCTGGAGACGACCCCGAATGGATCCGACCAGATAGTGCTTGATGTCATGAACGGAAAACCTCTGTTCGTGCGCGGACGCGACGCTCCCGTTTATCTGCCGTTGCGCACACCGATCATGCCCCAACTTCCCCGGCCGATGCGGCAAAGTCTTTATAGATACAACGAGACGAGTGTCCTCTGGACGGCCCTCCACCTGGTGGATACCGACCGGCGCATCTTGATCTCGGTGATGCAGGAGCCTGAGCAGACCATGGGTTGGTATGTCGAGGCTCTACAGCTTCCCCAGTGGGCAAACATTCCGCCCTTCGCAGTGCCCGCCGGTCCTGCGCTGGATCTTTTTCGGGAAACGCGCGCCGCAGCAGCCGATTATTGCGGTGCCGGATCCTTCGAAGTTGCCTTGCTCGACAAAGGCATTGCAACAAGCCACGGGCAGATGCCACAGCGACTCAGGCGATTAATGGTCGAGCTTATCGAAAAGCGGATCTGTCCGATCACCGTCGCGACAGCTACGCTGACTGAAGGTGTCAATCTTCCGTTCGACATCATTTTCCTAACCTCATTGAAACGAGGAACTTTCGACACCACAACCAATCGACGGCTCGTAACGCCCCTTTCGACGGCGGAATTCCGAAACCTTGCCGGCAGGGCCGGAAGACCAGGTGCCTCCCGTGGAATGGAAGGCATGACCCTTATTGCCATCCCTCAGGCAAATTCTGTTGCGACTGCATCGCAACAGGAGTTGCAGCGGCGACAACGAAGAGAATTGCAGGCTGAGTATGATACCCTCTTGGCCAACGTCCTGCGCGACGAACGACAAGCAGCAGCCGTGCAAAGCCCTTTAGCTTTGTTACTGACGGCCATCGCTGAGCGGGCCGCCGCTATTGGTATTGACGAAGACGAATTCCTTGATTGGCTCGACGCGATAACTCCTGAGGTCATAAGCGCCAATGCCGGTGTCGCAGCATCGACGGCAAGGGCCCGGCTGGCTGACAGCGTAGATGAGCTCGACGGTTTTCTTCTGACCGCGCTGGAAGAGCTTACTCACGGGGCAGTGGACGAGATGGACGGCCCCCAGGCCGAAGCATATTTGATCTCGCTGTGGCAGCGGACCTTTGCCAACGTTGCCGCAGTCCAGGAGGCCTGGATGGAGAATGCGTTCATTCGTCGAGGCCGCGCGATTATTGAGACCATCTATCCCGACGGTGAGGAACGCGAGCGCCTCTATCGATATGGCTTCACGCCCTACGTTGGGCGCCGTTTCGAACGCATCGCTCCTCAAATAATACAGCTTTTGGCCAACGCGGTCGGATACGGCGACGCCGATGAAGATGACCGTTTGCAAGTGTTCGAAGAGATAGGAAAACTCATTGCTGACGATCGCGGGTACGGCTTCAGGGTCCGCCAGACGCAAACCGACCAGCGGCTACTGGCTGACTGGACAGGCGTACTCGCGTGGTGGCTACAAGGCCCTGATGCTCCAGCACCCGATCCCGTCTCTCTTCGCAGCTGGCAGCGTTTTGTCGCCGACAATTTGGAGTTTCGTCTTGGGACTGTCATAGGCGCGGTGGTGGCACAAGCATGGTCGACCGGCGCCGACAATCCGCTGGCCGTGCCCTCACTTGAGGATTGGCGGGTTACAACGGGTTTACCCTGGTTCGCTTTCTGGGCGCGCGAGTTGCTGCGCTGGGGAACGCTCGATCCCTTTATCGCCTTTGCCCTGGCTCAGGGGCTCGCGAAAACCCGTGACGGCGCAGCTGCCCGGAGGATTGAGTTTGAGCAGTGGCTAGCGTTGGAGAACTACAACGTCGATGCGGAAAACAAAATAGATCCCCAACGATTTCTGGAATGGCAACGAAGCATTCCGCGAAGTGATAACGATCTCTTCGACGAGGAGCCGGATGCGGCTCAGCTCGTAGGGACCGATGGTAGGAACAGACGCTACTCGGTCATTCCAATACGTTCGGACGACGCAATAAATTGGTTGGACCCAGCCGGTTTCATCCTGGCCAGGAATGTAGGGAGAGAAGGAATTTCGTTTCCCAGATCCAGTCGAGATGATTTCGAGCTTACTGTGCGTCCGAGAGGTGCGACGGTTTCCCGTATCTTCGCCGCGGACTGAACACCTGCACGAAAAGACGTGTTAGGCGATCGAAGTTTAGAGTCGTCCGGTTAAACTAAAGGATCAAACAAGGTATCGAGCTTTCGACCGAATGGAGCCCCTTCACGCGGGCGGCCGAACCCGCAAGGGATTTCCTCAGGTTGGGCTCGAGCGTCTACAACGAGGTAGGGATTTGAGATCCGGTCGGGGAATACAATCCCGATTAGGACGGGGCAAAAGATATATGCAAGCAGTTCACTTTGGGCGAATTCTGACGCCACTGACGCCGGCTGGCGCAGTTGGCGGCAATGCTCTCGCAAGAGCGTTATGGACCTTCTTCCGCCCCGTCCCCTTTCAAATGACACGTTGCCGGAGAGCCAAGGGAAGGAGCTGAAAAGGGCAGAGATGCAGACTGTCTTCGAGAGATTCTTGGAACGGCTTTCAGTAAGCGTCGATGAGGCTGATCTCCGCAGCGCCCTGGCCGATGTCGCCTCTGGACTCGATCTGCTCGCTTTTGCTTATCTCTCCTTGCCCCTGCGGTCTGATGGCAAACCCACGCTGATCTCGAATTATCCGGCGCCCTGGACAGCACGTTATCTTGAGAACCAGTATCAGAGTGTTGACCCCGTCATTGTGCGTGCACGCGGCGGCGGATGCCCCTTTCGTTGGGGATCCGATCTGAGCGGCGAGGAGGCTGCAGGGGCTCAGGTTTTCGAAGAAGCGGCTCAGTTTGGCATCTGCTGCGGCATGACGATCCCGATTATCGACCGCCGAGGGAATTTTGCTGCGATAACGTTTGCCGCTGACAAGCCCGACGCCGTTTTTCGCGCCGCAGAACGCCACGAAGAAGGTCTCCCGTATATAGCGACCTGTTTTCATATGTTCGTTCGCCGCAAATTATCCGCCCATCGAATGATCGATGGTGTCTTGCTGACGCCGCGGGAGTATGAGTGCCTGCAGTGGGCAGCACAAGGCAAGTCCGATTGGGAGATCGGCTGCATCCTGGGGATCACGCAGCGCACCGCCGCCTTTCATCTGGGCAACGCTCGCCGGAAGCTTGGTGTGACGACCACCCGGCAGGCAATTGGGCGCCTGGCCCGTTCGGGTTTCGGTTCACTGACAAGTTAGCTTCACGGTGCGGGGCGGCGTTGAAGCGTCGCCTGTTGGCGCTCAGTGCCTCAATGCACTTGTGCTGCCTGCCCCCTGTTTCCGCCGAAAACCTGGACCCGATTGAACGTCGTTCTTCGGGGCATCGACGGATCGCTCGCCGGACCTTCACATCGCGAGATCGCTGAAGTGCTGATCGGGGAAGTCGGGTCCACGCCGACTGTTCGGATCCTGGCGATCACCTCAGCGACCGCATTCGGCGCGTCTCTCCGGCCGTGCGCTCAGAAATGGGGACTGTCGTGAGTTCCTTGCCCTGAAAAGGTGACAGTTCCAGCTGTGCGTCAGCCGCCGAACAGTTCCTTGTAGCCGGTCGTTACCATCCAGTTCGCCCGATCGATATGGCTGCGAACAGCCTTGCGAGCGCGCACCGGTTCAAGGACGGGGTCGATGCCGAGAATGAGTTCGGCCATTTCCTCTACGCTGGCATTGTCGGCGCAGGCGTCGAGGATGCGCAGGTAAATGGTGGAATGCTGCCTGTCGTAGCTCGTGATGCTGTCTGACCAGGGGACTTCGTCGCGCAGTGTTGAGCTTTGAGTCCCATCTGTTCCCGTTGATCGATTCATGTCTGCCGCGAACCTCGCATGTTGATCGCTGGATTCAAGACAGCATATCCCAAAATGGGATAATCCGGAACCGGGATTAGTGGCTGAGCCGGTCTTTACCTGACCGGTTCGCCTACATGCCCAAATCTCTTCGCTCTCCCCGCCACCAGCGGTTTCTGGACCAGCTGATATCGCTGCGCAAGGCCAAAGGCCTGACCCAGACGCAGGTAGCTGAAAAACTTGGTCGGCCGCAATCTTTCGTGGCCAAGTTTGAGGGTGGAGAGCGGCGTCTCGATGTCATTGAGTTTCTCGACGTAACTGCAGTGCTTGACGCTGACCCGTGCGAGATTCTGTTGAGCCTGCGGTCATAGCTGGCGACGGCGCGCCTCCCGGAGCCGCGGTTGGGCGGACCAGCCCCGGTTTTCTTCGGCAATCTCAGGCGTCTCAGCCATCCAGCTCGCGCCGTGGCGCCGGTCGTCAGACCCGCACAACTTCTCTGTTGGGCCTTTCCCGACGGAGCAGGGCAGGCGGCACTCCCTTCTAGGCCCGCCGCGGAGTTTTGCGGCCATCTTACGCGCATGGCCCGGGTGGACGCGGTCGTCGCGTCTCATGGTGGCGAGCAGGATAGGCGGATAGGGCTATCCCGGCGTGGCAGTGTGATAGGCGGAGATTTCCTTCAGGAAAGCCCAATCGTCAGCCTTGTCGGGATCGCCATATTCGTCGATCCAGCTCGCGCCCGCCAGAAGTTTGGTGTAGCGGCGCATGTCGATAAGCGGAACCATGCAGAACAGCGCGCCGAAACGCTCAGGATAGCGGGCAAGCATGTTGGCGATCAGTAGACCGCCATTTGAGCCCCCCTGGGCGGCAATCCGCCTCGGCAGCGTAATGCCCCTTCGCACGAGGTCGGCGGCAATGCGGCGAAATCGTCATGGGCGAGACGCTTGCCCTCCCTCCGCCCGGCATCGTGCCAGCGGGTGCCGAACTCGCCGCCCCCGCGGATGTTCGCCACCACACACGTGCCGCCGCGCTCGAGCCACAGCTTGCCGAGCGAGGAGTAGTAGTAGGGCAGGAGCGATTTGCCGAACCCGCCATAGGCGGAAAGGTGAACCGGGGCATCTCCGTTCCCATCAGCCGGACCGACCTGCGTATAGGGGATCATCTCACCATCGATCGACACTGCCTCGTGGCGCGTGACCACCAGTCCGGATGCGTCGAAAGTCTCCGGGTTGCGCTTCAGGATTACTGAAGCGCTGAGAGGCGGCGCGGCGTTGAGATCGAACAGGAAAAGCTGCGGCGGCGTGATCGGATCCTGAGCGCAAACCAGGACCTCTCCATTGGTCTCGTGATCTGCCGCATCAAGTGACCAGAGGTGAACAGTCCCTTCGGCGGGCACTGTGTCGAGGGGCTCGGCGTGTCCATTCCTGCGGGCCCGGGGTGAACATCTCGAATCTTGGAACGAGGTTCGCCAGGTAGGCGATAATGAGCTTCCCGTCATTCCAGAAGAATGACTGCAGACAGCGCCTCTCGGCTGGTTCAAACAGCGTACTAAAACGGCGCTCGCCGGCCAGGAAAGCGGAAAGTGAGATGCCGATCAGCGCGTCGGCGCAATAGGTTGTGCCGGCAACCGTCCATGCTTTGCGCGGCTTTACCACCAGCCAATCGCCGAAGTTATCCCACCTAGCGTCCTTGGGAAGGTCGATCTCGATCTTCGGCCCGCTCCTATCACCAATGCGGACTTTCTTCTCGAGCCAGGCCAGCTGCTCGACGAACCACAGGCGCTCGCTCTCGGCGTTACGGTCCAGATGGCCAGACACACCGAGGTTTTCGGAACCGGTCTCGAAGATCACCGGCGCGGTGAGGGGATCCGCGCCACGCTTCCACAGTCGCACGGTGCGGGCGTAACCGGAGCGGGTGGCCATGCCCCGACCAAGCGCACTGGAAAGCAGAAGCATGTTGGGGTCGAGCCAATCAATGTCGCCCTTCGCTTCGGGGAGAATGAAACCGTCGGCGACAAAGCTCAGAGAGCTGAGGTCGAATTCGCGATGCACGACCGCATCGCTGCCGCCGCGCGACAGGCGCAGAACGGCTCTTTCCCGTCTCTCCGGCTCGATCGACGCACCACTCCAGATCCAGTCCTCTCCGTCGCTAGCCGCGAGGGCATCCAGATCGAGCAGTAGCTCCCATTGGGGATCCGCCTGCATGTAGAGGGCAAGGGTGGTCCGGCGCCACAGTCCTCGCGGATTTCCGGCATCTCGCCAGAAATTGTAGAGGTATTGACCGCGGCGCGTGACCAGGGGGATCCTGTCGGGACGGTCGAATACCGCTGTCAGCGCAGCCCGGTCGCGCTCGAACTGCGTTCCACCGAAGTGCTTCAGGGTCTTTGTCGACTGCCCGGCCGTTCCCGCAAGTGCCCGTTCGCCTTCTACATCTTCAAGCCAACGATGGGGGTCATCGTCGGGTGCACTCACAGTTGGGCGGAAATCGAATTCGCTCATGTCCGGACAACCGAAGGAATGAAAGCGCAATGGCTTCCGTCTGCTCGGGAACGCTCAGTGTTGGCGGCGGCGCCCCCATGTTCGAAAGCCGTGATCATCAGGTGGGTTCTTTTCAGTCGGTGCGGCGTCGCAGTGCTTTTGCGCATAGGACTGCAACCGTCGTGCCAACTGGGAAAACCGTTTCGGAACAATGTGACAGCTCTGACAGCGCTGTGTCAGATGTCCGACATCGTCGAGAATCCGACAACGAGTGCACCCGGTAATCACCGGACCAACCTCCGGCGCGATCGGTGACACCGGCCACGAACTCGAACAGTGAAGCTGTGAACTTGTTTGGCCCCCAACATCTTCGCTCCGGAACGCTTCAGCAGCCGGATTCAATTGGCAGACAGCACGAGGCGATGGCCGCCGTGAGCGACCAACCGGCTCCCTCTGTTGCTCTAGAGGCCGCCAGCGGCAAAGAATCGGAGATCCGAGGAAGGGTGGGGCTCCGCTTGGCCGAGCTGAGTTATCCGGGCCTGCCAGCAATCTTGGCCTGCACCATCCCTTGATTGCATTTTTGAAGTCTGCCGATCGCGCCAGCAAGCTGCGTTTCGAACGAACAGACGGGTACTGGTCGCTAGGGCAACTTCAGCTGCTGGCGCCCCCGTCATTCAATATGCAAGGTAGAGGGTCAGGAGACAGGGGAAGCTCGGGCTCGGCGTGAGTATCTCGGCGGAAACGGCTAATCGTCGACGTGTCTTTCCTGACGCCGCGCATTTGTATGCCGCAACAGGAGCGGTGCGGGGCAAGTCTGCCTGGGAAATCGGCTCCATCGAGGGGCAAGCGAGCCCGACCGCGCTCCATATCCATGCCGCTCGCAAAACCCCGGCGTGAGCACCACCCCAAACGCAATTGCGCGTCTTGCCGGTTGGTTTGGCGGGCCCACTGAACAGTCGGCTCAACCTGTACACCTATACAGGCTGCCATACCCTGAAACTTGGCCTCCAATGGCGGAAATTTCCCCCGAGGAGACCTGCCAATGACTGAGCTTATAGCGCCGGCGCTACGACAACTTTCCCACAAGGAGCGTGCAATCCACCGCTGCGCTACTGCGCCTTTAGGCCACGTCTTGACCGGCGCAGGAGCCGCTCACCGCTGTCAAATCGATTCCCTTGGCGTGCTCCGCCCTTGCTGGCTGTCGCTGCGCGGGTTCGACGGCCTGGTCGCTATTTGCGACGCCTTATGCCCTCGACAGTGTCAATGGGACACGCTTCGACGAAATGCCTCCATCGAGGTCTGGTGCCGTCGGCGACGGCGCTTTGCCAAGCGGTATGATGTTTCGACCTCCCTGGGGGCGGGCAGGGGAGCACAGTCGTGCGTACAGTTCTCGTGACAGGCGCGGATGAGGCTGATTGGCGCGATGAAAGATCATACGATTACACCTCAGGTCTGACGCCGCGCGAGTGGGCTTGGGAGTTCTTGCGCCGCAATCCAGCATTTCGGCGTGAAGTGACCGCTGCAAGCCAGCAGGCTAATACTTTGTCCTACCGCCCCTTCCTCGAGGTGGTCGCGTCGGCCGGCGACCTGTCGCGCTGGGGTGTCCTGTTTCGCCGAGGCTTATGGGCGAAATTCGCTCGTATTCTGGTCTCCGCTCTGGTGCGTCCATGTGCTGCCGGTCATTGCAGAACATCTGTCCGCATCCTCGGCCACATTGCCGTTCGAGCTCTCGGCATTGCCATGTCGTGCGACGGTCCTGCTGGCGCCCCACAAGGGCCAGCATGTTCTTCTTCGCAATGCGGAACATACGCTCCAGCTCGCCGTCTCTGGCGCGGACATCTTGCACCCTGTTTGCCTCCGCACCGAGGCGATCTGGCCAGCGATGCTTTCGAAGCCCCGTCTGAGGGCGCTCGAGTGCCTCAATGCTCTTAGTCTGGGTCAACACCTGCCCGCCCGCTTGTTTCCGCCGGAAAGACGCGGTCCCCGTTTGACCTTCGTTCTTCGTGCGCTCGACGGTTCGCTTGCTGGAGCGTCACATCGCGAGCTCGCCGAAGCGCTGATTGGTCAACGGCGCGTCCATGCCGACTGGAGGGATCCTCGCAATCATCTGCGCGACCGCATTCGCCGCGCCGTCTCTCGCGGCCGCGGGCTCATGAATGGAGGGTACAGAGATTTCCTTCTTTAAAAGTGACAGTCCGCCCTGTGCGTCAGCCGGCGAATAGTTCGGAGCTAAAACCCGTCACCACCGATTGGCCTGGTCGACAGGCAGCCAACGGCCTTCGCGGGGGCGCTCTGGTTGAGGCATCGATCGATGCCAAGAGGCACGTTCGCATTGTCCGATAGCGGACAATGTCTAGTACGCAACGTACAGGAACCTGACTCTCGGGTGTTTTTAAACGCTTTTTGACCTGGCATGGTATATGCTCGCTATTCAGCAAAACCCGCGGACTGAGTGGTTCCACCTCCACGAGAGTCGCTGAATTACGCCACCTCCCAAGGCGTACCCGGCCCGGCAGCGAGCTCAGTCTCCTGCCGGGCATGCGTGTTCAGACGCACTCGCGTTTAGAACTTCAATTAGAGGCGCAATGTTTCGCGTCCGGCTATGCGGACTGGTGCCGAAAGGCAGTCGAGGAGGCGGAAGTTGTCGCTGCGTCTGCCATGATTACGTGAACGAAGCGCAAGGGCTAGAACATTGTCAGACTTCGAGCGCGGTCGTTGTGCCTCCGTATTCACGGCAGCGACTATTTCGGCCATTGCCAACTCGAGATCCGCCTTTGGAGTGAATGTGGAAAGGTTCACTCGCAGCGTAGACTTACACCTTGATAGCTGATCCCATCGTCGTCAGCACATGCGACGGAGCGGTGGAGCCAACGCGGCAGGCGGAACCTGTGGACAGGCAGATTCCGCGCATCGCCAGGCGCTCGACAATCGCATCGGCCTCACACCACGGGATCATCAAAGAGCACGTATTTGAAAGGCGCGGTGCTTGAATCCCATTAAAACGTACTTGCGGCAAGCGGATTGCCAACTCCCGTTTAAAGTTGTTTCGAAGGGCTTCGATGCCACTCGCTACACGCAGCCGCCGAGCCGCCTGTTCCGCGGCAACGGCTAGTCCTGCGCTGTTCAACGTCCCGCCCTGTCGCAAGTCCTCCTGTTCACCATAAAAAAGCGGTTCGAGGCGCAACCCCTCCCTAATGTGCAACGCGCCCACGCCTTTCGGGCATTGGAATCGGCCAGCGTTCCTCCCGACAATTGCCCGGGTTGACGGCCGCCATGCGGAACGTAAAGGGAGCGTCCGGTCTTCGTGCAGGGTGTGTTCGGCTTATTGGTTCGCTATGATCTGGCCCAGATCGGCAAGGCACTCGACCACGTGGTCCGGTCTGAATGGAAACCGCTCTATGTCGGCCAGTTTAGTCACCCCAGTAAGCACAAGGGCTGTCTTGAGGCCCGATTCCAGCCCGGCGAGCACGTCGGTGTCCATGCGGTCACCGACCATGATGGTATCGACAGCTCGCACTCCGAGCCGGTCGAGCGCGTTGCGCATCATGAACGGGTTCGGCTTCCCTACGAAATAGGGCTGACGGCCGGTGGCCTTCTCGATTAGTGCTGCGACTGCACCGCATGCCGGATGGGAGCCCCGCTCGGTCGGGCCCGTCGCATCCGGATTGGTGGCGAGAAAGCGGGCGCCCTTCGACACAAGCTCGGCGCCAGTTGCGATCTGCTCGTAGTGGTACGAAGTGGTGTCACCGAGGACCACGAACTCGGGGGCAAACTCCGTTATCCGGCAGCCTGCCTGCCGCAGGGCCTCGACCAGACCGTGGTCGCCGATGACATAGGCAGATGATCCGTGCTTTTGTAGTTCCACGAACCGCGCGGTGGCGAGCGCCGACGTGTAGATGTGCTCCGGCTGCACGGCGAAGCCAACCGCTCTTAGACGCTTGGCGTGATCTTCGGGCGTGAAGCGCGAGTTATTGGTGAAGATCTGAAACGGCTCACCCTTGGCGATCAGCCCGGCGACATAGTCGACCGAGCCAGCAATCGGTTGGCCGCCGCGGACCAGGACCCCGTCCATGTCGAGCAGATGCGCTATAATCATTGGACCTCAACCCTCGATGTCTTTCGTGGATGCACGGCCTGGGCAAGTCTTGTGTCGCTGTATCTTCTCCAGGCGAGAATGCCGGCGACTGTACCGATTCAGAGCGATGCGCGAAGGGCGCTCAATTGCTTGTGCGGCAATAAGGACGTTGCGGCGTAGAAAGTGTCGGTGGCGTCATCCGCTCGCCGTGCGACGCCCTGCACCGTCAGGTTGGCGACACTCGCTGTGTCACCACATCTGATGGACGATCGCGTTCTGGTTCGCGTGAACCACTACCCTGGCGAGCCGTTTTCTCTGCAGAACCCTCGTAATTGGCGGCATCACAGTGATGGAACCCCCAGCATTGTCTCGCGGCGCGGACGCAAACACGCCGGTGCCTTGGCGGACTCCCAAATAATCGGACAGCATCAACGATTTCGGGAGTCGCTCCCGCGCCCAAGGTGGAATTCAGTACCGACTCTTGACGCTGACCGCGAGTGGTTTACCCGTTCATTTGTTTTCGCGTTTCTGCCAAGTCAGGGTCGGGCCCCTGCGATGTCCCTTCGCCTGACCTGTTCAAAAGCCTGCTAGTCGCCGAGCTTGGGCCGCGGCAACAGGAAGAGGACGTATTTCGCCTTAGGACATTTTTGAGGCAGAGCCCGAAGACACTTCGTTTGGGGCGGCGGTTGGGTATTGAGGAGCGAAGATAGAAAATGGCATTGGCCGGCAAAGAAGGGAAAGGCAACAGGGCGGCGCTATGACAAGGGCGAGCGTCGATTCAATCACGTCGGAAAGGGCGCTCATCCCCTGTTTGAATTTCACGGCAGCGAGCCGAAAAAGTGGGTTGGAAAATGCCACTCAACCTATCTGAAAGTGATCGGCCCAAATTGCTAAATGAGCCAATTGGGGCGCCGAACGGCGATCGGGACCTGCCCTTCCGAAGAAGCTATACGTCGTTTACGAGGGCGCAATTTATGAGGCCCAAACGAGCGATCGCGGCCGGATCTCCGGGCACTTCTCGATGCTGTCGCCCCGCACAGATGAGATGCTTGCCGCGGTTGGATAGGATGAGCAACGTACCGTCCGGTACCGGCGCTTGGCTCGTCGCCGTAAAGGCGGTTCAACGTAGCTGGGCGCTTAGATGCACACTTAAGGCGCGCAGGTCGGGGTCGCGATAGACGACCGAACCAGCCGCAAGAAGGTTCGCCAAAGCGCTCGATCATCCCGTTGGTTCATTCTGCGCCTGAGGTGTCCATCCACATAGAGATCAGATTCCGCCTATGCAGAGATATTTCATTTCGAGGTAGTCTTCGAGCCCATGGCGGGAACCCTCCCGCCCGATGCCGGACTGCTTCATCCCGCCAAAGGGCGCCGCTTCCGAAGACATACGCCCCGTGTTGATGCCAACCATGCCATATTCCAATGCCTCGGCCACGCGCCAGACACGCTTCAGGTTCGAGGCATAGAAATAGGCGGCGAGGCCGTAGATCGTGTCGTTGGCCTCACGTACAACCTGATCCGCATCGTGGAAGCGAATGATCGGCGCCAGCGGCCCGAAAGTCTCCTCTTGCGCAACCGCCATGATGCTGGAAATTTCGGTGAGGACTGTGGGTCTGAAGAAGGTGCCAACCCTGCCGATACGTTCGGCCCCGCATCGAATTGTGCCCCCTTTGGCAACGGCATCTGCAATGTGGGACTCGATCTTGCGCAGAGCATGGATGTCGATGAGCGGTCCGATGTCCACCCCCGGAGCGAATCCGTCGCCAACCGATAAGTGCCGGACTTTCTCCACGAACTTCTCGACGAACTCATCGTGAACGCTCGATTGGACGTAAAGACGGTTTGCTGAAACGCAAGTCTGGCCGGCGTTGCGGAATTTCGCCTGGATCGCGCCGTCAACCGCAGCGTCGATATCGGCGTCATCAAAGACAATGAAAGGGGCATTGCCGCCGAGCTCGAGGCTAACCTTCTTGATCTGGTCGGAGCACTGGCGCATGAGCAGCCGGCCAACCTCAGTGGAGCCTGTAAAGCTGATCTTTCGGACCTTGGTATTGGAGCAGAGTTCGCGCCCAACGCCACCAGCTTCGGACGCATAGACCAGGTTGACGACGCCGTCGGGAAAGCCGGCCTGGTGCGCAAGGGCAAACATTGCACCTGCCACGAGCGGCGTCTGTTCAGCAGGTTTGAGCACGATCGCGCAGCCCGCCGCCAAGGCCGGCGAGATCTTGCGCGCCACCATCGACGCTGGGAAATTCCATGGCGTAATCGTACCGACCACACCGATCGGCTGCTTGATCACCAGCATGCGACGGTCTGTCGAGGGTGCGGGGATCGTCTCGCCATAGATGCGATTGGCTTCTTCGGCGTACCATTGCAGATACGCGGCCGCATGCGAAACCTCCGACTTGGCTTCGGCAAACGGCTTGCCCATCTCTGCAGTGAGGATCGCCGCAAGATCACCGGCGTGGTCAATGATCAGCTCATGCCATCGCCACAGAACGTCGCTGCGTTCACGGGCGGTCAGCCCCGCCCATCCAGGCTGCGCTACGTAGGCCTTCTCGATCGCAGCGCGTGTCTCCTCCACATCCATGTCGGGAAGTATTGCCAGCACTTCGCCGCTCGACGGGTTGAGGACCTCGAATGTCCGCTGGCTAACTGGCGTGCCGAGCGCCGGCAGGCGATCGATGGCGCCAAACAGGTCCGGGGATTTCAGGTGGCGGACCATCGGCAGGCACAGGGGCAATACTGAATTCCTCTCAAACGCTGCGGATCGTATGTCGGCAGGCGTCGGTGCATATTCCGCGCCTGGGGTTGCTTATAGGGCCTCGGCCTGATGGCTGGTAGACCATTCCACTCAACTTGAATGGGAGATTCTTGAGGTGTTGTGGTCGATGGCTTGCGGTTCTCATTAAGTGACAACCTGAACAATGGACATCGGCTTCCGCCCGCGCAGCCAGTTCATGTGGCCTGAACGGATCGCGATCTCTGCCATCGGAAGGCAGGCTCCCATGAGGAGAAGGCGAGCCACGATTCGGCGGATCGGTCGACTGACCCGGCAGGTGCTTCGCACGCCCGCGAAAACAGCTCCGCAGCCTTTCTCACCGAACCGGATTTAACCCCCCGAGAAAAGGAGAAGGAACGCGAACTGGGCTGCCGGGCTCATCCTTGCCCCCAGCGTCAGGCCGATGACCATAAATGGCGGGCTCGGCCGGAACCAGCTCCGCCGCTGCCCTGACTTGATCGAGCATCACCGGATCGATCAGGCTGCGCGGCGCTTGAGTGTTGTCGATGCCGAGCTTCTCGAGCTGCGATTCGAGAGGCGGGGCTGCAATCGACCTGGAGGGATCCAGCTTGTAGATAGCATAGGCGCCGATCCATGTTTCTTGGTTGCCTCGAGCTCGGCCTCTTTCCTTGAAGACCAGGAGACGACTTCCATGTTCTTGTATCCGGTCGTTTCCCATTGAAGACGCCATAGGTTCGAAACCCGACACAACTGACGCGCCGGCATCCCACCCGCGTGGCACGAATGCGTGGTTTTCTCCTTTTGAACGCGCTCCTCGGTGGCACGTCAATTGCACGTGACAGTTAACGGCCGGGGGGCCCAGACGAATTGTTCCTCTCGATCAACCAACTGCGCGCAGAACGTGACGGTGCGCAAACTGAGGGAGTAGCTGATGCGAGTAGTCGTCGTATAGATCCATGGTCACACCGGCATGATCATCGGTTCGGACAGCCGCGCCCGGAGGTCGACCACCGCGGCGAGGTCAAAAGCATGACGGCGGTACTGCGAGAGGGCGGCCACCAGACGCCGGGGTGCGACGGCGATAAAGAACTGCTCGCTTCGCTCGTGTGGTTTATGCCGCCCATCCGCAGACCCGGCCCTCGGGGATCGCCTTCAACATGCTTACGGTATTCAGGGCGAGAAGTGGTCTCACCCACGTTCCCGCCATGCCCGGCGGGCATCCCGTACACTGGATCCGGCCCGCCCCGGCATGGGCTAGCGCTCGACAAGGTCATCGCCTAGAGACTAGCCCGCGATGCCGGCGTGCCGACGCCGAAGTTTCGCGTGATGGTTGCGGCACCGAGAGTGCCGGCGAGCTGCGATTCCGCCACGAAAGTAGGCAGCATTCTCGATCCGTGTTGATGGTATAAGCCTCCATCAGAACTCGCTCCACCGCCAAATGGCATCAAAGTTTCGTAGAGCCTCGCCATCTCGACAAAGGTAGTCAAGGAGTTCAGACATGCAGCACATTTCAGGGCTGGGCCACAACCGGGGAGAGGTCGTTGGGCCAAAATCTCGCGAGGAGTTTCAACGAGCGCTAAAGATCACGCCCGGCGGCAGCATGCGTGCTGCGCAGTTCTTCGCTCCCCACCCGCCCTATGCTGTGGCAGGAGCGGGCAGCTGGATCACTGACGCGGACGGTAGCAAGGTCTTCGACTGCGCAAACAACTCCTTCTCGCTCGTTCACGGCCATGCCTTTCCGCCGGTGATCGAGGCGCTGCACAACGTCCTGGACGACGGCACCGCATTCGGGCTTCCGACCACAAGCGAGACCAGGCTTTCGGAAGCAATCACGACGCGTTCGCCGAAGCTTGAGCAGGTCCGCTTTACGAGCTCCGGCACCGAGGCTGTTATGTTCTCTGTCAAGGCCGCTCGCGCTATTACAGGGCGCCCGATGATTGCCAAGTTCGAGGGCGCATATCACGGCGCCTATGACTATGTGGAAGTGAGCCTTGATTCTGCACCAAACAACTGGGGCGATTCGTCGCCTAGCAGTGTGCTCTATGCCAGTGGAACTCCCGCCTCCACCGCCGCGGATGTCCTTGTCCTTCCTTACAACGAGCCCAAATCGTGCAGAGAGCTCATCCGTGCACACCATGAGCGCCTCGCCGCGATCCTTCTCGATCCCGTTGCTCCCCGCGTGGGCATGGTTCCGATAGAGGCGGATTTGCGGGAGGTCATCCAGGATTGCTGTAACCGCTACGGCATCCTGCTTGTGGTTGACGAGGTCGTTTCTTACCGCGTCGGTTTCCGTGGCGCCCATGACATCTTCGGCTTTGAGCCGGATCTGGTCGCTTTGGGCAAGATCATCGGCGGAGGTTTGCCCGTTGGAGCCGTAGCGGGGCCTGCGTCGTACATGGCGGTCTTCGATCACACCAGGGGCAAGCCAGCCGTGTCCCACGGCGGCACGTTCAGCGCAAACCCCCTCAGCATGACAGCTGGGCTGGCGGCACTGCAATCATACACAAAGGATGCCGTGGACCGTCTTAACCAGATGGGCGAAACGCTTCGCAGTGAAATCATCGAGCAACTCAGAAGGCGCGAACTCCCCGCACAGGTTACCGGCGCGAGCTCCCTCTTTCGGCTCCACCTGAAAACTGAAGTGATCCGAAACTACCGGACCTCGTTCCCGAGCGCGCTGCAGAAGGTGGCGCTCGCAAAGGTGCACCTTGCAATGCTGGAACGGAGATTTCTAATGACGACGAATTGCTCTGGCGCGCTCTCGACTCCGATGAGCGAGACAGATGTCCAAGATCTAGCGGCAGCGCTCGTGGATGCCGTTCATGAAACTTGGAAACAATCTCCGTGGGACTGATCGAGCAATGGTGGAAAGCGCAGTTTCGCGGCAGCGCTCGCGTCGGCGGCTATCGCCGATACCTGTCATTGGATCCGCTAAGTGATCGGGAGCGAAGCGGGAAAGGAATGCACGACAATAACGTTGAACGGTGCACCGACGAACGTCGTCCCGTCGAGAACACGCTGCCATCAAGGGGGGCGGTTATCGGTGCCGCTCGCACCCGGTTCGACAAACTAAATTCGACCGGCAGCTGCCAATTGTGGCTGGCGCAGTATGCCAGCGTTCGCCTGCCGCGGCTGGTCCGGGATGGACCGATAATCGTCAGCTTGCCTGCCCGTGGAAACGCGCCAATCGAGGGCCGCGCGCAAAGACGCGCCATCGGCTTCGCGGTTTGACTGCAGAGAAGAGGTTTGCGTTCGTTTTTCACAGAACCTCCAGCATTCCTGCCGTTTTCTGAGATTTTGCAGGTGGTTTGCGGCGTTTCCCGAGTCCTTCTCCTCAGTGTGAGTTGTTTGTGGTTGGAGACGGTTACCTGCACAATGGCCCGGACCTGCGCCATCAAAGGCTTCCATCGCGTCGTTGTAGAGGCCAAGCCCCTGCGTGGCCTTCGGCGAAGCAGAGTCTTGGTCCATACGGGTGACGATCCTTCGCGCAGAAAGACTATGGGAAAATCATCAAGAACTATGATTCCAATGTGAAATTTTGGATCATTGATAAAGAACTTGTCCTTTCACGACAGAGAAAAGTTGCAAGTCCGCAGCATCAATGACTTGTCACCTGTCCACACGAGTCCTGGCGCTTCAAGAACCGCGCCTGATCACCTTTCAGCTGCCAAGCGCGGTCCGCGCCCGCCCGGGCTGCGCAACCTTGACCAGCTCCGCCCGGGCGAACGCTGTCCGTCGCACAGTCCATAAGGGGGTCAAAAAATTGGACGCGGATGGAGGCCGGATTGGGAAAGCGCAAGCTCAAACTTGAGCGCTATATGGCTAGGCGGTTCAGCCAATAAGGTGTGTGGGTCTGAGAGCGGAAACCGTCGTATCAGTTGATCGATATATCTACGCAAACCCTTCGATGCGTTCGTGGACAATAGCGCGCATTTGCTCCGCCATCTTCGCGCCTTGAGAGCCGTCTGATAGAGGTGGCGGCAATTCGAGGTGGTTGAGAGCGCGTGAGAGGGCTGAAACGAGATCGTCGATGCTGGTATCCGCCTCGGCTGCCTTGAGGCCAGCCGTGCTCGCGAAAACCTTGAAGTCGGCGCGCCGGAGACGATCGTCTTTGCCGTTCAGCTTGAGGGCCATCCGGTCTTTTTCGAGATTTGGAAACACGCGAGTCGTGACCGCGTCGTAGAGCGGAGCCATGCGGACTGAGCTGAACTGCGCGCTTCCGGGCTCTGCGATTTTCAGCAGTGCTATGTTCTTCAGGTGCATGTCGCCATCGGCGATCAGCCAGGCGAATAAGGATCGCTTAAGGACAAGCAGGACGTCGTCTTCGGGGGAGGTCGATAGCGGTCTTAGTGCCCGCGCGATTCGCTCCATTCTGCCGTCGTATTTTGCTTCCGTGGGCACACCGAGCACTGAAAAAAACTCCTCAAGCGCCCAAAGATGCTTGTCGTCAAGGCTCGTTCTGATGTCGAACCGCTCGACGAGGAGCGCCGGAGGCATCCCGTCAGGCATGGGGACGAGCGCTGTCGCGGGCGTCTTGAAACCGGCTGCGCTGCCCAAAGCGAGCGACTGCCATTCGATCACCGGCAGGGCCTCAAATCCACCTGTACCGGCAGGCTTGAGGATGTAGGTGAACGGTTTGCCGGTACTGGGGGAGAGAGTACCGTCGGCATCGAGGAACATCGGCGCTTTGATCTGAACGCCCGATAAACGGGGCGTATCGGTACGCTCGAAAATCTGCGCCAGATTGCGCTCGAAGCTCTGCTCTAAATCGCCGCGACCCGGCCCTGCATACTGGCCAGTGAAGACAGAGTTCCTAGTAAATCCATTGAGCCGGGTTAGCAGGATGTCGGGCGGCAGGGCGGAGAGATCGCTCGCATGCTCGACGATGGTGATGTTCGACATGTAGCGTTTGCCCGAGCGCAGCATCGCGCGCTCGTCGCGGTCGTTCAACACTGATTCAAGCCAGCCTTCAGGCAGCAGCGACAGGATGAAAGGGGGCAGCTTGCCCGGCGTGGTCTGGCGAACAAGTGGCGGGCCATCCTGATCGTCTGGATTCCAGCGCCACTCAAAACCATCATGTGTGAGATTGCCGAGTGGAGCGCCGTGCCAGGCTACTATCAGATCGAGCGCGGCTTCATTGCGCGCGGGCTCCGCCATCAGTGGACGGCGGAGGAGGAAGCGCTCGGCGTGCTCGCCTTTGCGATGCCACTGGTTTGCGCGGGCAAGCGCCCATGTCGCGTCGGCAGCGCCTTGGGCGCTGCCGTATTCTTCTATGAGGCGGTTCGCAATTGCCTCGCGCATCGTCTCATCGATGGATGCCGCGTGTTCGCTGCGCAGGCGGAAAGCTTCGAGGAAGCGCTGGCGCATCGAAGAGACGTCGATCCGGAATTCTCCCATGCCATCATCGACAATCGCTTGAGCGACTGATGGGTGGTCGGGAGCTGCGTTCTGAATGATTTCCAGCGAGCGCAAGCGCGTGCGCTGTATTCGTCGCCCGCTCAGGAACAGGCGGCCATCGCGGGTCGGACGGAGAAGGACTGCGCTCGCCGCCGAGAGGTAAGCGTTGGGATACAGGTATTTGGTGATGCGGACAGCGTGCTTGAGTATCGTGGCCTCGATATCCTCCGGGCATCGACATAGATGCCGCGCATTAGCTGGACGAGCTTGCCCGTTTCAGCCTGATAGTGGCTGCGGGTTTTATCGATGTTTTCCCCGACGAGGTGAAGGGCCATTCTTCTAACTTTCCCGTATTTGAGATACGGGAAAGTTAGCATGGGTCCGCTCCAAATTCCATAGATTCTAACTTTCCCGTATTTCATATACGCGGAAGTTAAAACGCTTGCTCGGGACGTCGGCGTTTCTCCGGCTCCGCAAGTACGAGGGCGAGCAGGGAGAAATCAAGGCGTTCATTCTGCCACACCATGTCGGATCAGCCCAGGTTGGCGGAGTCCTTCAGCAACTATGTAGAGCGCGAGATTATTGCCGTTACGGGACACCGGCAAGCCGCGGGCCCACGCCCATAATGGCGGGCTCGACCGAAAGCAGCTTCTTCGCCGCCGCCCTGACCTGGTCGAGCGTCACCTGCTCGATGAGGGCCGGGCGGCGCTGGATGTAGTCTATGCCGAGCTTGTTGAGCTGCAACCCGACAAGCGTCGCTGAAATCGACCTTGAGGAACCCAGATTGTCGATAGCATAGGCGCCGATCAGATACTTCTTGCTCGCTTCGAGCTCGGCCGCTGTTGGCCCTGTGTCCATCAGCTCCTTGATTACTCGTCTTATCAGGTCGAGCGTCTCGGCCGCCCTGTCGGCGCGCGTCGACGTGGCCACGACAAGCGTGTTGGAATGCTGATAGCCTTCCAAGCTAGAGGAGACACCGTAGGCAAGGCCGCGCTTTTCGCGCACTTCCTGGAAAAGACGGGAGGTAAATGGCGAGCCTCCGAGTATATCGTTTATCAGCTGCGCGGCATAGAATTCCGGGTCGCTTCGTCCGATGCCAGGAAAAGCCAGCTGGAGGGAAGTCTGGGGCAGGGCGTATGCAACCAACGTCCACCGGCCGAGCTTCGGAGTGACATCAGGTACTGGGGCGAGCGCCTGCTTCTGAGGCAAATCGCCGAACAACTGGTCGAGCCTAGCACTCAGGGCTTTGGCATCTATGTCGCCGACAACCGCGACATGCAGCCCGTCGCGGGCGAAAGCGGCCTTGTGGAAGGCGCTTAGATCGGCGGGCGTTATGCGGGCCAGGCTTTCCTTGGTACCCTCGGGCGGCCTCGAATACGGATGCGTGCCGTAGATCCTGCGCCGCCATGCAAGCTCGGCTATCGCGTGAGGTTCGCGCTCGTTGGCGATGATGCCGGAGAGAAGCTGGGCGCGGATGCGGTAGACCGGCTCCTGATCGAAGCGAGGCCTGTTCACCGCTAGCCCGACCAGATCGAAAGCGGCGTCCTGGCGCTTGGAAAGCAGGCGTATCGAGCCATAGATGCCGTCGCGCCACGCGTCGAAGCTCATTTCGGCGCCGGCGTCGTCAAGCTTCACCTGAAACGTGTCGCTGTCGTAATCGCCGGCGCCCTCGTCGAACAAGCCGGTCATCAAATTGGCAAGCCCCTCTTTACCGGCCGGGTCCTGGCTGGTGCCGCCGTCGAAGACAAAGTGGAGCGTGACGATCGGCAGCGTGTGGTCTTCCACCAGCCAGGCGGTGATCCCCTTTTCAGATTTCACCTCCTGGATGTTCACCGCAGCACGGGCGGTGAGCGCCGGCAGGATGAGGAAGAAAATAGCAAGGGAAAGGACGGCCAGCAAGGTGACGAGGCGCACGGCCCTCCCTTCTCCAACGGGAGAGGGCAATGCTTGTGCAATGGCGCTGCGGAGTTGGTTTGTCATCGGGTCAATTGTCCTTGGGCAAGAGATAACCAGTGGTCGAATGGTCGAACACGAGATAGCGGGCGGCAACGCCCTTAACCTGATCGGCGGTGACCTTGCGGATGCGGTCGGGCCATTCCTCGACGTCTTTCACACTGCCGCCGGTGGCAAGCGTGGAGCCATACATGTTGGCGATGGAACTCTGCTCGTCGTGGGCGAAAATTACCGAGCGGACGAAACGATCCTTGGCCTTCTCAAGCTCGCCTGATGTGACGCCGTCCTTGGCGATTCGGGCGACCTCGGCCTCGACCGCCGCCTGGACAACGGCCAGCTTGGCGTCGCCGCGCGGCGCGCCGTGGATGCTGAAGTGGCTGTCATCCAGCATGGTGCCCTCGAAATAGGCGCCGGCCGCCGCGGCTATGCCTTGCTTGACGACGAGAGCCTGGTACAGCCGGCTGCGGCTACCGCCGCCGAGGATCTCCGCCAGCAGGTCCAGCGCTTCCGCTTCGCCCGGCTTTCCAGTGTGATAGGAGGGAACCACCCATTGCGTCGAAAAGTTCGGCACGCTGACACGCGCGTCAGTGAGCGTCACCGTGCGCCTGGTGTTCTGCTCGGGTTCGACCGGACGGATGCGCGGCGGCAGGTCTGGACCACGCGCGATCTTACCGTAGGTCTTTTCGGCCAGCGCCTTGACCACCTCCGGCTCGACATCGCCGGCCACCACCAGCACGGCGTTGTTGGGCGTGTAATATTTGTCGTAGAAAGCCTTGGCGTCGGCGCGGTTCAGCTTCTCCATCTCCTGCATCCAGCCGATCACCGGAATGCGATAGGGCTGGTTCTGCCAGAGCGTAGCGTCGACCTCCTTGCCGAGCACTGCCTGCGGATTGCTGTCGATGCGCGAGCGGCGTTCCTCGAGGATCACGTCGCGCTCGGTGGCGATGACATTGTCGTTGAGGATGAGGTTGCGCATGCGATCGGCCTCGAAATCCATCATCTGCTCGAGCGCCTGCGGCACCACCGTCTCGTAAAAGGCGGTGTAGTCATAGGAAGTGAAAGCGTTGTTCGAACCGCCGATGGCGGAGACGGCGCGGTCGAACGCGCCGGTCGCATGATTGGTCGTCGCCTTGAACATCAGATGCTCGAAAAAATGGGCGATGCCCGACTTGCCCGGCGGCTCATCCGCGCTGCCGATCTTGTACCACACCATATGGGTGACGATCGGCGCCCGGTAATCGGGAATGACGACAACCTCCATGCCGTTGTCGAGCAGGAAATTCGTCACCTTGATGTCATCGGTGGCCGCCAGAACCGGAGCGGCGGTGGTCACAAACGACAGCGCGGTCGCAAAAAGTGTCCCGCGCAGCCAGCCAGACCGAAGATTTACCGATGGCTCCGGTTGTGGTGACCGGGCGATGGGCAAGGTTCCAGGTGAACTGAGTTGTCCCTCATTTTCAAGGTGCTGCGTCCTCGTCGCCCTCACTGGGAGAAAGTGGATCGGTGGGCAGCGCCGGGCCAGATGAGCCCTCAGCATGCTGCCAAGCCCGACTCGAGCGTTATCTTTGAGTGCGTCGTGGAAAGGTGGGGCGGCATTTTTTTGGTGGGGGATCATGGGACGACTCTCCTGGCCTCGTATGTGTTTGCGATGACCACGCACGCACCGTGCCAAATGAGAAAACCGTTTCGGCAATGTGATTAATCGGACTCTGTGTGTTGCGCATCCGACATTGTCGGACATCTGACACCGCCGAGTGGGAAGCGCTTGCCGCTTAAAAAGGCGGCTAGGTGAACTACTACCCGTAGGAGAGCGGCGAATATTGGTGGCGTTAGCGCGCCCGTAGTTGCTGGGTCGCCAGCGTACCTTTGCTCACATCGTACCCGCAGGCCGGGGGTGCTGTCCCTCCAACGTTTTCCGGAACGGCACCCGGCCAACGCTCACCAGTCCATCACCACCTTGCCCGAATTGCCGCTGCGCATTGCGTCGAATCCAGTCTGGAAGTCATCAATGCCGATGCGGTGGGTGATCAACCCGCTGACATCGAGCGGGCCCTGCACCAGGGCGATCATCTTGTACCAGGTCTCGAACATTTCGCGGCCATAAAGGCCCTTGAGATGCAGCATCTTGAAGATGACCTTGTTCCAGTCGATTTCGAAGCCGGTCGGCGCGATGCCCAAAATGGCGATCTTGCCGCCATTGTTCATGGCGTCGATCATGTCGCGGAAGGCGGGTGCCGCACCCGACATTTCCAGGCCGACGTCAAAACCTTCGGTCATGCCGAGCGCCGGCATGATATCGCGCAGCTTTTCCTTCGACGCGTCGATCACATGCTGGACGCGGAGTTTTTTCGCCAGCGCCAGCCGCACCGGATTGATGTCGGTGATGACCACTTTTCGCGCGCCGACGCATTGAGCGACGAGTGCAGCCATGATGCCGATCGGCCCGGCGCCGGTGACCAGCACGTCCTCGCCGACGAGATCAAAGGACAGTGCGGTGTGAACCGCATTGCCCAGGGGATCGAAGATTGCGGCGATCTCGTCGGGCACGTCATCGGGGATCGGCACGACGTTGTGCTGCGGGATCGCCAGATATTCACCGAAGGCGCCCGGCCGGTTGACGCCGACGCCGAGCGTGTTGCGGCACAGATGCCCCCTGCCCGCCCGGCAATTGCGGCAATGGCCGCAGACGATGTGGCCTTCGCCCGAAACACGCTGGCCGATCTTGTATTCGGTGACCGCCGCGCCGAAGTCGGCGACGGTGCCGACGAATTCGTGGCCGGTCACCATCGGCACCGGCACGGTCTTCTGCGCCCACTGGTCCCAATTGTAGATGTGGACGTCGGTACCGCAGATCGCGGTCTTCTTGATCTTGATCAGAACGTCGTTCGGGCCGATTTCCGGTACCGGCACCTCTTCCATCCAGATGCCCGGCTCGGCCTTGGCCTTGACCAGCGCCTTCATCATATTCGACATCAGGTGCTCCTTACACCTTGGTTGATTCCGCTCCTCGCGACTGCTCTGGTAGCCTGCACAACGGAAAGGTAGGCTCGGAGAGCACACCTGAGATCCTTGGACCGATCGTAATGTTGACGGCTGCCTTTGTGTCGAAGCAACATTCCACCGCGATCCATGCCCTTGGAAAAACTCTGTTTCAGCGAACCTCAGCAGAAGCGAAGCAAACGCCATGCCAGATGCAGCCAAGTTTCAATTCAAGCGATGAGGAATGGTCGCAGCTTGCGGCTGGGCGGTATGGCTATTTTGTCGATGTCCGCCACATGCGCCGCATTCCCTCGATACCGATGCCCTCGATGGTCGATCTCGCCGCCGATATCTCGATGGTGCCGGTGCACAGGCGGCATCCGCAAGCGTTCGCCCCTCGGTGAAGTGTCTGTTGACCGCTAACTGTGTGAGAGGCTGAAGCTCATGGACAAAGCCGCTTTCCCCATTTCGTGATCGAAATCATCCGTCCTTCGGATCGGAAGCGCTTCCCACATACTGGCCGCCGCTGGGCCGTCGAGCGGACTTTCGGCTGGACGACAAGGGTGGGACTCGCACGCGTCGACCGACCTGTGCGCGGCTTTCGATGTCATCCTTTCTGCTTTTAACTGTCTGCGAAGCCCGCTGGTCACATGTTTGCCGGTCACAGTGGCCTAGCGGCCTGCGCCTGCACTTTCTCCCGCAGCGCGCATGCTGCAGCGACCATGTTCACGAGGGCAGGGCGGCTCCTCCCATTTCCTTGTTTTGAGGCCACAGTCCGGATTCACCCACAGTTGGCTGTCCGACAGTCGCTCGCGGGCAAGTTGGGCGAGATGCAAGATCTCGCCGATTGAGATTTAACGTCCGGGCGACGACCATCGGGTCCTTCCCGCGTTCCGCCGACCCAAATGAGCTTCGGTCGTTCCCATTTGGCCGTCTCGCGCAAGCGGTCATGGTCAATCTGCTGCGTCTTTTCGTGCAGCCCGTACGGAACTCGCTGTAGTCAGTGCCGGAGAAGTTGACGGCCCAACCGTGAGTCAGATGCCCGCCGCCGGGGAGGGTCAAGCCCATCATCTTGTCTCCCGGACACAACAGCGCTCAACAGACAGCCTGATTGGCCGGCGAGCCGGAATAAGGCTGCACGTTGGCGTGTTCACAGCCGAATAGCGTCTTCACTCGCTTGATGGCGAGGTTCTCAAGCTCATCGACGATCTCGTTTCCGGCGTAGTAGCGCGCGCCGGGATATCCCTCGGCATACTTGCTGGTGAAAATAGAGCCGGTCGCTTTCAACACCGCCGAGGACGCGAAGTTCTCGGAGGCGATAAGTTTGAGGGTCGTCCGCTCCTGGCGCTCCTGTCTTAAAAGCAGCTCGTGAACGCGAGAATCTACGGCAGCCAAGTGAGGCCACCCGCAAGTGTCAGGCTCCGCGATGGCGCCGCCAGTCGAATTGTTCATATCAGCTTCGCGCTCCATTCGGACTAAGTTTCAGGACAAGCAGGCGGTCACCTTGGACCGCGCGACTTGTATCGCCTCCAGGCGCAGTAGGTCTTATCTGTGATGGCTATCGCCGTGGGGCAGGAGATCAACCAACAATTGAACCAAGCCGCCATCCGAGCCTCCTGCTTCGAGGTGGTACGAAGGCCAGGGGCGAAAATGTCCGGAACTTACCGAAACACGCGCCATTCGGTAGCAACCGCCCCCGCATTAGGCAGCAAAGACCGCCAGATTGCAACATCGTTATATAGTCTCGAAGCGCGGAAGGCGGCTATATTCAGATTGGCCGATACATCAAAACCCGACCCGTCGGAATCAGCTGCAGCAAACAGTCGAAATCGCTGATGTTGCCCGTTAGAACGGTAAATCCCAATTTCTGCGCATGCATGAACAGCACGCAGTCCTGAAGCGCCCGAAGCCTGGAATCATGCTTGTAGCCTTGGAGGCGACACAGCATTCCTGAGAGAAGGGCGGCTCGGCCCAAGAGATCGGGATCTGGCGCAAAAACCCGATGGGGCGGCATATCCTTGATTATGGTCCCGATCTGCTTGATAGCTTTGCCCGTGCCCGAATGTTTCGGGTCAAGGACGCCTACGGTGTGCATCAGCTCTTGGATCGCTACGGTGGAATGGTTGACCTGCCTGACATCGAGGAGGTCGGCAACTGCTTCAGGCGCCCGGCCTTGCAAACCGTCGATGTAGACGCAGGTGTCCAGCAGCAGTTCTTGCCCCGCCCCGACGAGGTTGCCGATGATCGGCAGCTCCATGTCAGGGCGGCGGCTCAAGGTTTTTTGGGGATCAAATCGCGACCATCTTACGGCCGCACCAAAGTCGAAATCGGCCAATTCAGAATCCGAGCTTCAGCGTCGGATCCACAGTTCCCCGTGTTTTCCTGAAGGTCTCGGCGAAGTTGTCTTCCAGAGCCACATTGGCCAACGCAAATTCGACGAGCTCGGTATCAGACGTCAATCCGGTTCGAGCTTTGGCCTTCTTAATTAGATCAGCACTCACCCGCCCCGCAATCCTGCCGTCCTTCTCAGCGCGCAGGCCGGATTCTTCCGCCTTCTGCAGGACGGCGTTAATCCTGGCCAAGCGACGCATCTGCAATTTCTCAGCCAGTTTGGGAAGGGTTCTCGTCCGCTTGCCCACGGACCCTTGGCCGCGACGCATACGTACAGCTGTCTTCGTCATCGGGGTTCCTCGCAGTTCCGTTTAACAAAAATCGATTTTGGACAACGTAGCAGGCAAGGTGATTTTTTCAAATACCCCAAATTAAAAGGCGGTTGTTGGCCGCCCCGGAGGTTGCTTTGCTGAAGCTCTCCAAAAAGAGGGATGTCACGGCTGCAACCGACCCGATGGCTGGGTCTACTCGGAGCACTAGGTCGTAGGCGCTCCCGGGCCAAGCTCGCAGCAGTGAGTTTTCACCTCATCCGAGCGGCCCGGCAGGACACAACTCAAAGTGTAAGCGGTGGTCGCGCTGCCCAACTCCCACATGGATCGTGGAACCATCAAGCTTCACCTGAAAGGCGTCGCTGTCAATCGTCTGCGTCTTAGGTCGAAACCCATCATCAATTTAAGCCCATCGCCGCAGGCGACGGCGCCGACCTCGCCGGCCGCATTGGGGGTGTCCAAAGCGGTCGGTATCGTCCCGCATAGGCGCCGGTCCCTGTCGTGATGGCGGCTAGCCGAAGGACTTGCCGCAGGCGCATTTGTCCCGCGCGTTGGGATTGTCGAAGACAAAGCCCGAGGACTCCAGGTCCGTGACGAAGTCAACGGTCGTGCCGGCGAGATGGGGCTGGGAGCTTGCGTCGACGAACACCTTGACCCCGTCCATCTCCATGACGGCATCGCCCTCGCGCGAGACGCTTTCCAGACCCATCAGGTATTTGCGGCCGGCGCAGCCGCCCGCCTCGACCATGATGCGAAAGCCTTCCGCCGGTTCGTCGGCGCGGGAAAGCGCGACCTTAACAGCGGCGAGCGCGTTTGCAGTGAGTGTGATCATGGGACTATTTTCTTGCTGATGCATTCGCAAGCCCTGCCGCACAGAACGTGCCAGAGAGGACAATCCATTAAAACACCGGGTTAGCGGATTTGGCGAGCTCTCTCACATCCATCAATTGTCGGATGTCGGACAGAGTGACCTTGTGTACAACAAGCGGCATTGGACACATCGCCAGTGTCGTCGCCTGAGCCAGCGTTTCGATCATATGGATGTGGACCGGGTTTTTTAGTCGTGCTGCGCCGTCGTCACCACAGGTGCGGTGGCGAACACCGGGGTGTCGAGACCGCTTCGATCGCGCCTTCTCGAACCAGCGCCGTCTGCGTCAGCTCGTGGGTGGCCAACACCACTCGCGTGCTGCCCGTGGCCTGCAGGGCGGCCGCCACCTCGCGAGGGCCGCCTGAGGCATTGTAATATGCCGCGAAGCCAGGAGGTTGGCCAACGCGCCGCCTAGGGAACAGCGTCGCTCGATCTGACGCGGTGGGGCTCCTGTTTCGCAAGCTCGGTGGCGCTGAGCGTCGGCACGACGGCTTTGCGGTCCGTGAGACGAAATCAAGTAAACGGCGGATCAGGTGCACCAGGCAGGTTAGAACTGTCGCCCTGGGGAAAGGTGGCGCCGATCGCCTCCCTCTTGGCCAAGCAGTTCGCCAGCTTGCCGTCTTACCAGCACCTCGCCAATCTCGTTGCGTTCTTGTTTAGGCGTTGCAACAGATCCTTCAAGTAAATTCACTGGATCTTTGCGACCGCAAATCTCTGTCAATGGTACGCTCACCACAACTTTCGAGTTCAGTGGCGGCAGAAATCTGGTGTCGTTTATGTTCCGCCGCCGAACAGCATTTGCGAAGAGCGCGAAATGACAAAGCCAGCAGGACGAGGGTTCGGTTCTTCTATTTGGCGTCGTGCTGACCAATGATGATACTGGTCGATCGCCTAATGACAGCAGCACATCTTGATCGCCTTCGGATCCTGGGCCTTTGCGCGCATGCCGACCTGACTGTCTGCGAACTAGCGGCGATTCTCGACCTTCGTCGGGAGCGCGTTGCGCGACACGTCCGGATGCTCGCCAGAGCCGACTTTCTTTGCGGCAACGGACAACGTCCTTGGTCCTCATATCATCTCAATACAGTGGGCAAGGAAGGAGGGTTGGTTCAATTTCTGGTCGATCTCCTGCCCCACGACGATGGGTATCACAAGCGGGACCTGGAGCGGCTCGAGGCGGTACAAGACGCGTGGTCGAGGGGACTGCTGCTTGATCGTGAAAAGATCTGCCTAGGTGGGAGTGCGAAAACCATGAAGAACTCCGCTGACGTAGCCATCGCAGAGCCCAGCACATACGGATGGTCTTCCTTGGTCCACGTCGATTGCCGCGTTCACGAACTGCTTCTACGACAGAGGCGGCAGGAGAGGACGATGCTCAAACTCATCGCATCTGAGAACTTTGCCTCCTCAGCCGTACTGGAAGCGACCGGCTCGATCTTCGCGAACAAGTATGCCGAGGGCTACCCGGGTGCGCGCTACTACACCGGAAACGAGATCGTCGATGAGCTTGAGACCCTCGCGATCGAGCGCCTGAAAGCGCTGTTTGGCAGTGAGCACGCCAACGTCCAGCCTTATTCGGGCTCACCAGCCAACCAGGCTGTCTATCGCGCGCTCTTGAGCCCTCGTGACAAAGTCATGGGCTTGCCTTTACCCGAAGGCGGCCATCTGACTCATGGTTGGTCCGTCAACTTTTCCGGCACTGATTATCAACGCGTCCCCTATGGGCTGCACGAAAAGACGCAGCAAATTGACTATGACCGCTTACGCGAGACAGCCAGGCGGGAACGGCCGAAACTGATTTGGGTCGGCGGAACTGCCTATCCGCGTGTCTTTGACTACGCGGCAATGGCAGAAATCGCTCTGGAGGCGAAGTCCTATCTCGTGGCCGACATTGCGCACATCAGCGGCTTGATTGTCGCTGGAGCGCATCCGAATCCCGTGGCCCATTGCGACGTCGTCACCAGCACGTCTCACAAGTCGATCCGCGGCCCCCGTGGAGGATTTATTTTGTCGAAGAATGAAGATCGCTATCAGGCCCTCTATCATCCCACGAGTAAATACAATCTCGCCAGACGGATTGATCGCGCGGTGTTTCCTCAACTGCAGGGTGGGCCGCACATGAATATCATCGCCGCGCTAGCTGTTGCTTTGCAGGAGGCCGCGACCCCGTCTTTCCGTACCTACGGTCATCAGATGGTCAGGAATGCCAAGGCTCTGGCCAAGGCGCTTCTGGATAGTGGTTATGACCTGGTCACCGGCGGGACTGACAATCACATGCTGATCCTTGATCTCCGGGACCGGCCGTTATCAGGCAAAGCCTATGCCGAGCGCCTCGCAAGGGCAGGGATCATTACGAACTTCAATATGGTGCCGGGCGACCCGCGCGACCCGACGGTCACAAGCGGAATCCGCTTGGGGTCGCCGGCAGTGACGTCCATGGGCATGCGTGAGGCGGAAATGGTGCAGATCGCCGCTTTCATCGACTCGGTCTGTCGCCAGCCCGACGACCAGGAAGTTCATGCGAGCGTACGAAGAGACGTTGCCGACTTCTGCACTGCGTTCGACGTCCCCGGCATCCCCGACCGGTAAGCCACCCCAGTCGGGAAACTCCCCACCTAACTCCAACACTTGAAGCGAGGGCATTCCATGACCAGGCAGTTCGTGTTCTCTTCCGAATCCGTCGGCGCGGGACACCCCGATAAGATGGCAGATAACATCTCCGATGCCATCCTCGATGCGGTCCTCCGCACCGATCCGAAGGCGCGCGTCGCCTGTGAAACGTTGCTGAAGACAGGGATGGTCGTTCTGGCTGGCGAGATCACCAGCCACGCGGAGATCGATTACAGCCAAGTTGCCCGGGATACGATACTCGATATTGGGTACGACGACGATGCCATCGGCTTTGATGGTCGACGTTGCGCCGTCGTTCTGGCTCTCACCGAGCAGTCGCCCGACATAAGCCAGGGCGTTGACGAAGGACGAGGGCAGGATCTCGAACAGGGGGCGGGGGATCAGGGCCTCATGTTCGGGTACGCGTGCAACGAGACCGAAACATTGATGCCGTTGCCAATCCAACTCGCTCACCATTTGACAAAAAGACAGGCAGAGGTGCGCCAAACCGGACGCCTTGGCTGGCTTCGCCCGGACGTTAAATCTCAAGTGTCCGTACGCTACGAGGGTTTCCGCCCGGTGGCCCTGGATACCATAGTCCTGTCGACGCAGCATGACGAGGCGGTCTCACAAGCCACGGTCCGCGAAGGCGTCATTGAGGAGATCATCAAGCCGCTCTTGCCGCCCGACTTGGATACGACTGGGATCAGATTTCTGGTCAACCCAACCGGCCGGTTCGTGGTCGGTGGGCCGCAAGGCGATTGCGGGCTCACCGGGCGGAAGATCATCGTCGATACCTACGGTGGAATGGGGCGTCACGGCGGCGGCGCCTTTTCGGGCAAGGACCCATCCAAGGTTGACCGCTCGGCGGCCTATGCCGCCCGATATGTCGCGAAGAATATCGTCGCCAGCGGCCTTGCGGAGGTCTGCGAGGTTCAGCTTGCCTACGCGATCGGCGTGGCCGCGCCGGTGTCTATCCTCGTCAATACTTTCGGAACTGCAAGGATCGAGGAAAAAAGGATCGAGCGCCTTGTTCTTGAGCTTTTCGATCTCCGGCCGAAAGGCATCATCAAGGCGCTTGATCTCTTACGGCCGATTTACCGAAAGACCGCGACATACGGACACTTCGGCCGCGAAGAGCCGGAATTCACCTGGGAGAAGACAGACAGAGCCGACGACTTGCTGCGTGAAGCAGGACCGGCTGCTGCGTGAGGGCCGCTGCATCAAGCGCATGCGGCAATCCTTTTAAACTCGCTAGACGCGCGCCTGGCCGCGGCAAAGCAGAAGCCGGTGGTTTTCGCGGAGACATCATTGATGCCGAACTATGACGTGCTTTGTATCGGGAATGCTATCGTCGACATCATCGCCCAGTGCGACGAGGCATTTCTGCAAACCAACGGCATCATCAAGGGCGCGATGAACCTGATCGACACGAGGCGCGCCGAGTTGCTCTACAGCCGCATGGGCCCGGCCATCGAAGCCTCCGGCGGCAGCGCCGGCAACACCGCGGCGGGCGTCGCCAGCTTCGGCGGCCGCGCCGCCTTCTTCGGCAAGGTCTCGAACGACACGCTCGGCGAAATCTACGCCCATGACATGCACGCGCAGGGCGTCGCCTTCGACACCAGGCCGCTCGATGGCGAACCGCCGACGGCGCGCTCGATGATCTTCGTCACGCCGGACGGCGAGCGGTCGATGAACACCTATCTCGGCGCTTGCGTCGAGCTCGGTCCGGAGGACGTCGAGGCGGACAAGGCGTCGGGCGCCGCGGTCACCTATTTCGAGGGCTATCTGTGGGACCCGCCGCGCGCCAAGGAAGCGTTCCGGCAGACGGCCAAGCTCGCGCATGCCGCCGGGCGCGAAGTGTCGATGACATTGTCGGATTCGTTCTGCGTCGACCGCTACCGCGACGAGTTTCTGGACCTAATGCGCTCGGGCACCGTCGATATCGTCTTTGCCAACAGCCACGAGATCAAATCGCTCTACCAGACCGCCTCGTTCGACGAGGCGCTGGCCCAGATCCGCAAGGATTGCAAAATCGCCGCCGTTACCCGGTCTGAAAAGGGCTCGGTCATCGTGCGCGGCGACGAGACCGTGACCATCGATGCGACCAAAATCCGCGAGCTGGTCGACACCACCGGCGCCGGCGACCTCTATGCCGCCGGTTTCCTCTATGGCTACACGCAAGGGCGCAGCCTGAAGCACTGCGGCGATCTCGGCTCGCTGGCGGCCGGGCTGGTGATCCAGCAGATCGGCCCAAGGCCTCGGCAGAATTTGCGCCACGAGGCCGAGCAGGCGGGGTTGATCTAGCCGGGCGACTCACCGACAAGCTGCCCCGTCTCCCCTCCTGCAGGCTGTGCGGGAAAGTGCGCGTGAATCGAAATTCTGGATGCGCATCCGCGTGAGACGGCAGCCCGCGGCATGTCACGATCGAAAAGGTTGATGGCGGTGCCGCCCTTCAGTGCGAACCTTCTGCCGTGCGATATAAGGAAGCGTTCGGATCAGCAGCTCGACCTGTCACATATATATTGCTCACCCGCCGTGGTCGACCTCGTGTGGCAACAGGTCGGCCCGGATCGTGATGAGATAGAGCGGGTGAAGCGGCCAACTGGTGAATTGACATGAACGCATCGCCCGATTGAGATTATCCTGCCGGGAGCGCAGTGCGTTATTCAAGCAAGTCAGATGATCATGGGCAAATATAAAGACCATCGCGAGCCACGCCGGCATTGCCATGACGATGACGTGGTTTGTTTGCGGAACGCTCTTCCGAGCCAAGCTACTTTCAGCGTTCGTCGACCGTAACCGCGGACCCTGTCGACGCCGAAGTGATCTGGTTCAACACCAGCAAGGGTTTTGGCTTTGTCAAATTGCCGGAGGGCATCGAGGCCTATCTGCACATCCGGGTACTTGTGGCGGCCGGGAGTCGCGGCGTTTCCGAGGGAACGCGTCTAAAGGTCACAATGGAAGAAAGTCCAAGAGGTCACCAGGTCTCGCAAGTGCTGGAGGTCGGCGATCAGACCGCGAAAACTCAGGTACATACGCGTTGCGCTGGAGAGTCCACCGCCGGGACGAGTCTCCAAGTTGGAGAGCGAGGGCACCGTTAAGTGGTACAATCCCCAAAAGGGCTTCGGCTTCATTGCTCCTGAAAACGGTGAGAAGGACATCTTCGTTCATGCCACAGCGCTGACCCGCTCAGGATTCAGCATGCTGATGGAGGGTCAGAAGGTGTTTGTCCAATGCGGGCAGGGCACGAAAGGCCTGGAAGTTCGGAGCATTCGCCTCGCTTAGAGCCAATTCGTTGGCCCTGGACCGAAATCGCGCCTCAAACAAAGAAAAAGCCCGCTGCCGGGAGGAGGTGGCAGCGGGCTCTATTTCGAATGAGACGCGGGAGGAGGTGCGCCCCATTCAGCGTCGGCATCACATCTGGGAGGAGTAGATGGCCGACAACATGATCATACCGATAGCCGCGGATATTGCAATGCACAAATTCTATATCGCAAATGCGAAATGATGCCGGATCCGCTTAATCGATCCTGAAAAAGTGCGGTCAGGCTGCGGCTTTCTTGCGGGCACGCTTGGCAGGTGCCGGCGCTCCCGGTTCCTTCGGCTTGCGGCCCAGACCCATGGTCTTGGCCAATGCCGAGCGCGCCGCAGCGTAGTTCGGCGCCACCATGGGATAGTCCGCCGGCAGCCCCCATTTCGCGCGATATTCGTCGGGCGTAAGGCCATAGTGGGTAGCCAGGTGACGCTTGAGCGACTTGAACTTCTTACCGTCCTCAAGACTGACAATGTAATCGGGTGTAACCGATTTTCTGATCGGTACGGCAGGCTTGAGATCTTCCGACTTTTCTGGTGCGGTACCACCAGTAGTGCCTTTCAATGCGATGTGGATCTGGCCGATAAGCCCAGGCAGTTCACCGACGGGAACCGGATTATTCGAAACATAGGCTGAGACGACATGGGCGGTGAGTTCGATGAGGTTGTCAGCTTTCGTCTCAGTTTCTTCGGTCATGAAAACGCTCCTGCGGGCTTAGATTAGGCGGTGGAGAATCAATTCATAGCTTAATAGTGACGACCGCGTTTGATAGCAACCAAGCCATTGCACGATCTGTTGGCGGATCGCTACACACCCGGCCACAGTCGCGGATCTTCCTCTTGAACCGTCATCGCCCTGACAACACACTGTGCCATGGTCGCCGCGTCGATGCGGCGCCTCTTCCCGCAAATCGGCTATTTGGAAGGTTGGAGGAACGAATGAACGCTGAGGCTTTCAGCAGCCCCCTTTTCGTGAAGCGCGCTACGCACATCATCCAAGAGATTGCCGGCCTTGCGGATGCAATCGATCTTCTCAATGAATGGCCGGAAGATCGCAGAGACCTGATCCACGAAGCCGTCCTCAAGGCATGCTACGATGCATACGATGGGCGCAAGCCGGTAAGCACGGCGCGCAATGCCTTTTTCGGCTTTGCGAAGCGGGTCGCCATATTGGAAGATCCAACCTCCGCGATGCAGTGGATCGCCGCCTGCAGATCGGGCAGTGGAAAAGTGCAGGTGTAGACTTCGACGACGTGTTTGAGACTGGCGCGAGGCGCGTCAAAGAGTGCAGTATGTCCAGGTTTCACAGCTTGACCACGCGAATGAGAAGCAGTTCCTCACCACCGACTGCAAAAACGCAGATCGCACGCAACCTGACCATGGCCAGACGCAGCTCATGGCGATCGCTTGGTCGCCAATGGCCAGGTTCGGCGCTGCAGATGCAGCGGTCGCGTTTGGCTGAGTAAATAAATGCGACCCGGGGCTGTTTGCCGCATAGTGGCTGTAGAGGAGGGGAGAGATGACCGGCTTGATCAGATTTGAGAGGCCAGTCGTTGTTCAGGTTAGCCGCCGCAGCTCGGAGCGAATCGTGTTGGACGTCAACGACGCAGCCGCTATCTTGCTCCGGGATCTGCATCATGAGACCAATAAACGCAGAATAGCGATGGACACCTGTCTGCAGGTGTTACGCGGTAAGACCCATCCACCAGCCGCTCGACGAGCTTTCGTGGCAGCCGCGCTCGAAGCACGCATTCTGCGCAGCGATTGAGATTTAGGACGCCGCTCATGAATTTCGGCCATCTGCGCATCGCTATTGGGCTCGGTCCGAACACGCCTGCCGGCATCCGCCAGGAGCAAGCCAACCCCGCACTTTCCGCGATGGCTTCCTGGTCCGGCGCCGGATCTTCCACCATCAAAACGCAAGGGGTCCGTGGGCCCGGCTGCGGCCGGTCGGCTTCGCCTTCGCGGCGATCGTGATTGGAGACTGAGGCAGACTGAGCCATCGAGCGGGAGTTTGGCCCGCTTCAGATGGCAAAGCGTAGATGCCGCCTCTAGTCTCCAGAAGTGCCGTTTGAACCTTCCCCCAGCTTAGCCCTGCATCCGGTCTCCGGAACACGCTCCGCGGACCGGCGGCGCGTGATCGCCGATGCTTCTTCCGACGGTCGGGAGCGGGGTTTCGGCGATCAAAGTCGGAGACGATAGTGATACTGGATTACCCCATGGTCTCCGTTGGACTCAAATGCGATCCAATTCGTTTTGCCTCGATATGGCGTAACCTCCTGTCTACGAGACATCATACTGTATATCGAACGAACCTCGGGTCGGACTGGCTTCTCACCTTGCCTTTCGCGTGCACGAGCCCTGAGGGATGGGCACTTCAGATTGAAGCGTTCGACTTCTGTGAAAACGATCGCGAGCTACTCGATTGCACCTTGCACGCAGAGGCTCCAGACCTGCTGCAGCGATTGATCGGTTGGACTATTTCTGAAGCCCAATCACCCTCCATCTGGAGACGGGGGCGGGCTATGATTGTTCGGGGCTAATCTGGGCCTTTCGTCGCCGCGCGTCGAAGACTTATAGCGCCTGGACATACAGGCGTCTTGGCTCGGAAGTGTCTGGCGCTATGCCGAAGGATGGAGGGAGCGCCGCCGCTCAATTATTCATTGGCTGGAGCAGTTCAGGTCAGCCGACAACGGCATAGCCGCGTCAGCGGATTTCGAACTCGTCAAGAGCAGTGCTGACCGTCGCGTCTGGCGGATGCTTGATGGATGTAAACTGAACCATCATTCTCAGATCATGTTCGAGCGATAGCACTCTGAACTTAAGCGAGCGATAGAGAAAAGCGAAAAGGATATGGGGGAGAAATTCCTTGACCAAAAGCTTGTCGACGGCCTCTGGCCTCGCAATACAAAGCTGAATTGAAGCATCCGAACGCGGTTCAGATGAAGCAAACGAACTCCGTTCGCGTTTCGCAGGATGTGTGCGGGCGTAATACACTTTTTCCGCACCTTCTTGGCAAGGGGGTCGCTGCGCACCCCGTTGCATCCGCTGAGCCTCAAGGCCTTCGCGAAAGATCCAGAATGACCACGTCGATGACCCGGCGTAGATCGACCGGCATCTGTTCAATAATAGCGTCCTTTAGCTGTGCCGTCGTCGTTATGGATAAGCCTTTACGCCCCGCGATTTTCTCACCTGCCCCGAACCATAGAACGAGATAGATGCCTTGATTCGTTCAGTAGTTCCCGTCAACTCCATCGTGCTGACGCGCAGCGGCGGTCGGACGAACCCGAAAGAATTCGCTGAGTCTCGCGTATTGAGCAGAGTTTGTTTACAAACATTTAGATGTGCGGCGATCATCGCCGCATTTTTGAAAGGTTGTAAATTCACTTTAAAAGTGATAGTTTATAAGAGCCACGAAATACGGCGATGATCGCCGCATCGTAAGTGTTTTTTAAACCTATGCCAACGAACACCGACCGGAGACAATTGCTGCAAAACGTGGTGCCTGAGGGGCTACCGGTGACGAAGCGTTGGTTGTCCGAGCAGAATCCGGAGTTCGATCGCCACGCGCTCGATAATCTGGTCAAAAGCAAGCAACTCACGCTGCTTGCATCCGGTGTCTATATACGCCCGGGTACACACCTTACCTGGCAGGGCATCGTCACCGCACTGCAGACCATCTTCCGCACGGATCTAAGTGTCGGCGGATTGACAGCGCTCGAATTGCAAGGATTTGCGCACTACCTGCCATTGTCGAGACAACGCGCGGTCCATCTTTACGGCAAATACGCTTTGCCGGCCTGGCTAGGGAGTGCGCTGCCTTCAGTCCAGTTCGTTCGCCACAATCGTCTCTCCTCGCTAGGCGGCTCCGGTCTCGTCAACCGCGAGTACGATACAAACGAGCGAACGCTCGTGGATAGCAGCATACCGGGTCAGCGGGCAGGCGCTTGGCCGTTCACCATGTCATCGCCCGAGCGGGCTTACCTTGAAGTCCTGATGGACGTGCCGGGCGCCATATCCTTCGAGCACGCCGACCAGCTTCTCCAGGGCATGACCACGCTCTCACCAAGGCGCATGGAGCAACTCTTGCGCAAGTGCACGAGCGTCAAATTGCGCAGGCTGTTCTACTGGATGGCCGAGCGTCATTCCTACGCCTGGCTGAAGAAGCTTCCCAAACCCGAAGCGCTTGATGAGCTTGGCCTTGGTAGCGGCAACAGAATGCTGGTCAGAGGCGGCAGACTCGATCCAAAATACCGCATAACGGTTCCGGAGGAGATGTGGACACAACCCGCCCTTACTACAGACAAGTCCGACTCCTGACGCGTGTCTTGCCGCTGGTCGCGGCGGAGACGTCTTTCGCCCTCAAAGGCGGCACCGCCATCAATCTGTTTGTTCGCGATCTGCCGCGGCTCTCCGTTGACATCGATCTCGTCTATCTGCCCATGGACGAGCGTGACGAAGCGCTCAAGAAAATTGCTGAAACGCTCTCGCGCATTGCTGATGCGATCTCAAAGGCGATGCCCGATACGGAGATCATCAGATCGTACGAAGATCAGAGCGATGCCTTGCGACTTTTCGTGACCCAAGGCGGCGATCGGATCAAGATCGAACTCTCCCCCGTGCTGCGCGGCTCAGTATTCCCCGAGGAGCTACGGGAGGTGTCGCCCGCAGTCGAAGAGCAATTCGGTTATGTCGAGATGCAGCTTCTTTCGATCCCTGATCTCTATGCCGGAAAAATCTGCGCCGCGCTTGACCGCCAACATCCGCGTGATCTCTTCGATGTCAAATTGCTGCTCGAGAATGAAGGGCTGACCGAAGCTTTGGTGAAGACTTTTCTCGTCTACCTCCTCAGTCACAACAGAACGATGGCTGAACTCCTACAACCAACCCGCAAGGACATTGCCGGCATCTACGAAGGAGAATTTCTGCGCATGTCGCAGATCGAGGTGAGCCTCGATGAATTGCTCGACATTCGCGAGCGGCTGATCACCGGGCTCAATCAGGCATTGACCGACGATCATCGAAAATTCCTGCTCTCCTTCAAAGCCCGTCGCCCGCAATGGAATCTGCTCGGCATTGAAGGGGCGGACAAGCTGCCCGCCGTTCGCTGGAAGCTGCACAATCTGGAACGCATGCCAGAAGAACGGCATCGCGGGGTGTATGAGAACTTGGAGCGGGTGCTCGGCCAGAAACGCAAATAAGCGACACCGCGCAAGAATCAGGTCGATCCCGTCTCACCGACACGACATCAGGATGTCTTCAAGACGTGGAGAAAGAAGCTCCATCTGATGTGTCATCTCCCGCAGATTCCCGTGTCAGTTCGAGACGCGTGATTGTCAGTATTCCGTCTTTTGCCAGATAGACCGGAAGGATAATGGTGTTATCACTTTCGGTCACCACGTCTTCGATTACTCGGACATATTTGTCCTGCTCGCCGGGAAGGGAATTGGCCTCTCGGTCCCAAGCTGCGATGGCTCCTGCTAGCCAGTCTGCTGCCCGGATATAATGGTCGAACCACATTACTTCCTTGCCGGTGCTGCTATCCGGAATAGCGACTCCAGGTATGATGCCCGATAATCTATGTCCAGAAGTCCGGCCAACCCGACAAACTTATTGATTGCGTAGTCCCAAACGAGGCTATCGCAGTAATTGATCATGCTGTCACGGTCGCAGAACCAACTAATCATTTCCGGTTTGCGTTCGCGACACAATATCAGCGAAATAATGCCGAGGTACAGGGCTAGCAGAGTGAGATCGGTGAAGAGCCCCACGTTGAATGAATTGGCCTTCGCTTTTTGGATCGCAGCCTTGAATCTCCGGATCTGATCGTCGCCTCGTTCCGCCGAAATGAGCGCCGCCACCGTCAGCGCCAGACTCTCCTGGATGACGTCTCTGGGCTTCGTGTCCCCATTACTATAGAAGGCCCGATCCTGCCTCATCGGTATCAGGATGTGAAAATGGCGCGAGTCCCGCAGCCAAGCCGCTGCAGTAGCGCCAAGTGTCTTGCTGTCCTTTAAGTCTCTCGGGAGGTTCTGCCGAACCTCTTCGGCAAACTCTGCGGGAAACAAATCGTACGGGATGATGCTGAAGGCGAAGCAGTCGCCTGGGCGGCTCTTGTCGCGTAGCGCGAAGTCCCCTGCAATGATCCACTTGGTAGTAGCTGGCCTCTTGCCAAGCCAACTACGGAATACCTTTAGGGCGCTCTTGCGAAAGTTTCGATGAAGCAGCTGGCAAACTCTGAGGGCTCGATCATGAGCGCTATGTAGCGAACGTCCGATGTTCAAGCTAGCTCTGTTTGCCAAGGCTGATCGGCCCGATGGTCGGTCCGTTCGTTGTCGAGGCTTGTCGCAAGAGTGGCCGTGACCTTCAAGAACGTTCATCTAGTGGCCACACTTAACTCTCGCTCAATCATTTCCCTCGTTACCACGCGCGCAGGATCTCGCTCCCGGTAAGCCTTGGCAAATTCCTCGTCGCTCAGACTCCCATCGCCATAGTCGCTGTAATCCAGATGCCGCCAGAATCCATCCTGCTGAAGCTCAATCCCATATAGCGCGCCGACAAAACCGCTCCGCGCCAGGATGTACGTTCGCACAAAAGGTACAGTCTCAAAGGATTTCTTGACGAACTGGGCTTCGGTGTGTCGGCAATTAACCACGGTTGCCGGCCAAAATAGCCGAACTGCTTGGAAATGATCGCGCTAAATAATTGCAGTGCCGAAAGAGCGTCTTCACGCGGCGCCGCATAGCTATCCGCGTCGAAATGGATTGACCGGTTTCGCAGCTTAGCTAACTCCAGGAAATCATCGCCGACACCATCTGCAAAAACACCCCAGTCGGAAAGCACGTTGACGGCAAATGGCCAGTCATCGAACGAGGCCTTCCGATATACGTTTTTGTAGTGAGGCGAGCTCTTGAAACTGCCCCGCAAGTCCAGAACCAAATGATTGGAGATGCGCTCACCCAACGCGCAAGCCGCAACGAGAGCCGGATAGTAGGCACCTACAAAGAACGCCTAGCGAGCCTGATGATGGACGCGATTATGGTACGCAACAAGGGACATTGGCTTTCCGCCGAGATCGACAATGTTCTGAACGATTGCGTCGTGATTCCACGTGCCGTAATCGTCCTTTATGCGCAATATTGTCTTCTCGCGGTTCTCAGCATGCAGCTTCTTTGCTTCATCGTCCCACGTCTCGCCGGGCTCATCGAGGAGCATTGGAGTCGAGTCAAAATCGAATGAGTGCGGTTGGTACCGGCGCATCGCCCGATCGGCGACTCCCGCGTGATGGGCCAGGTCGCCACGGTCCGTCGGGAATCCCAGTAGTTGTTCCCGCTCGGCTTCGCTCAGCGGGCTTGCGCATTCGCCCATCAGCGCGCTGATGACCATGGCCGGAAGCGGAAAGGAGAGGTGGCGCCGCAGGTCGGCGGGCTGGGGCTGGGCCGCCAGCGTCTCGAACAACTGCCCGGCGATCGCCTCGACCTGTTGCGCGAGCAGCTTCACCCTGCGTTTGCTAAAGGCCGGCGCCACGATCATGCTCGCTCCTCTCGTGCGAGACCAGCTACCTCGGCGAACCGAGAATGACCGAATCCGGGGTGAATGCCGCACTCTCTAAGCGAGGGAAGGGCGGAAGGTGACCGGCAGGCGCTGCGGGCAGCGAATGACGTAAGACGGCATGTAGACGACGTCCTCCGCGGCGATGGTCAGCGCCAGATCCTCCAGCCGCCCGAACAGCGCGGGGAAGGCGCAGCGCAATTCCAGGCGCGCCAGCGCAGCGCCCAGGCAGGAATGCGGCCCGTCGCCGAACGACAGGTGCGGGTTGTGTCGCCGGGTGACATCGAACCTGTCGGCGCCGGGACCGAAGGCCTTTTCGTCCCGGTTCGCCGCATGGAACGCCATCAGGACGGCGTCGCCGCGGTGGACCGTGCATCCGTCGATCTCCACGTCCTCGGTGGCATAGCGGAACGGCAGATTGGCCGCTGAGCTGCCCCAGCGCAGGATCTCCTCGATCGCCTGTGACCACGGAACTTGGCCGCTGCGCACCAGGTGCAGTTGCTGCGGATGCGTCAGCAATGCCAGCACGCCATTGCCGATGACGCCGGTGACGGTCACGAAGCCTGCAGAGAGCACCATGAACAGCATGTCGATGAGCTCGGTGTCGGAAACGAGCTCGCCATTGTCACGCGCGACGATCAGGGCCGAAGCCAGATCATCGCCGAGCTGGCCCCGCTTGAGCGCGATCAGGCGACGGAAGAACTCCGGGATGCGCTGCCGCGTCTGTCGCACCTCTGCGGCTGTGGCGGAGGTGTTGGCCAGGCTGTAGGTGAGCGCGACGATCTCTTCGCGCTGTTCGTCCGGCAAACCGAACAGTTCGGCAATCACGTTGGTGGGCAGCGGAACGGCGAACTCGCACATCAGATCGGCACTGCCGCCGCGCTGCGCCATCTCGGCCAGGAGTCGATCGACGCATTGTTCGATCCGTGGCGCCAGCAAGGCGATACGACTGGGCGCGAAGCTGCTGGACAGCAGGCCGCGCAAGCGCCGGTGATCGGCGCCGTGCGCCGTGGTCATGTTGTCCACTTTGCATATCCCGATCAGCGGATGATCCTCGGGAATCTCGCCGTCCTGCAGCGCCCGCCACTGTCGCCAGTCCCTGTTGAAACGCTGGTCGGAAAGCATACGCCTGAGCGTCTGGTGACGGCCTGCCGCCCAGGTCACCACATCGCCTGGCAGCGACACTCGCGCCATCCCTCCCTGCTGCAGAATCGCAGAAGACAGATCATCAAGTTGCGTGGGAGCGACCGGCACACCGATCACATCGCAATGATCGTTTTCTACGCGCATGCCAACAACTCCTTTAAGAACCATCGCGGGTCCACTTCTCGGCACGGATGATCCGCGCGCGGACTTCGAAAGTGCCCCTTCAGGGTCCTTTCCACATTAGAAGCGGTAAGTGACACCTGCGCCTATCAACCAGGGATCGAGCGTGGCCTTGCCTGCGAGCTTAGCGCCGGCGACAGTGACGTCGAAGTCGGGCTTAAGGAAAAGCTTCTTCACGTCGAAGTTGACGCCCCAGTGCTGGTCCACCATGTAGTCGAATCCGACCTGCAGCGCGGCGCCGAATGTGTTCTTGACCTTGAGATCATCGGCGCTGCCGGCTTGCTGATGATAAAAGATCGTATAGTTCACGCCGGCGCCGACATAGGGCTTGAAGGCGCCGAAATCGGTAAAATGATACTGCAATGTCAGCGTCGGCGGCAGCAGCCAAACCTTGCCGATATTGCCCAGCCCGCCGATCGAGCCCTGGCCTGTGATGTTGGCATAGGTGGTGCCGAGGATAAGCTCGGTGGCGACGTTTTCGGTGAAGAAATACGAAATATCGAGTTCCGGCGTCACCGTGTTCGAATACGAAAGACCGGAGCCGGGCACCGCGTTAACGTAGCCCGAGTCCCCGGTGATGACCCCCAGCGCCCGCAGGCGGATCTGCCAGGGGCTTGGCGCTTCCGCGACCCGGGCTCCTGCCTGCGGGACGCTCGCGGCTTGCCCAACATCTGCCGCGCCGGCCTGTCCCGCAACGATGAGGACGACAGCCGCTGTTACTGTCCGCGCCACGCCAATTCGCGCTCTCGCCATGCTCTTCTCTCCTTGATCTTCAGAAACGACGCACTTCGCCTTGATTGAATCCTGCTCGCATCAATCGAGATTGACGGAGCGCTCATGCGAGATAGCCCCCGCATGTGTCGTGCCAAATGAGAAAATCATTGCGAAACAACGCGATCACTCTTATAGCGCTGTGTCTGATGTCCGACTTCGTCGAAGATCCGACAATGAGTGCAGCCGTAGCCGCCGCCGGGTAGCCGAATGCAGCCGCCTCGGTTCTGGGACGGCAACGGGCTGCACGTTTCAAAACTCTCGGAGATTTCACGCACGTATCGCAGATTGGGGACCCTGGACACCCCCAGATCGGCTTGCCCGCGTAGCAGCGGCAGTTGTCTATGGGACGCGGCCATCTGCAAACGCGATGGTATCGTCCGGAATATTATATTGGCGAACTCAACACCACGTCGCGCATACTTGCAGCTGGCGGGGACAATCGCCCATGATCGTGGGGGGGCAAAGACAGTCGTCCATCGAGGTTCTCCCCTTTTTTATTGAGAGGCACAAGTTGAAACCGCAAGACGGCTGCTAGGTCGCGAGCATACGAAGACGCAACATGTCGCCGTCCTCCAAGCTTCAGGTCTTCAACGCTCTTTCAGCGGCTTGCTGAGGGAATGCTATTGGGAAAGCCACATATGTCCGGGTCGAGTGATCTTGCGAATGAAAAGCGCCAGAGCGAGCTTTCAAGCTTTGTCCTGAGGGAGGTGCAGCGCATTCTCGCCCAATGTGATGAGGCGAGGCAGGTTGACAGGGCAGCTGTTGCGCCTGCTTCCGCCGATTTGACTGCCGTGGCCGCTGAATTGCTTGGCAGGCTGGAGGCCGAAGCAGCGCGACGGCTGAACGCTCAGGCGTGTGAAATCGCTTCGCGACCCCGGCCAGCCGATCATCCGCTCGGGCATTCGGTACTGAAAGATTATCCGAGAGAAGGCTCGCGCATTGCAGAGTGGGCCGGTCCAGTTGCTGGCTCGACGCATCTCGAGAGACGTTTTGGGATACCGCGGTCAACGCTGCATTGGTGGCAGCAGCACAATGATGTGGTTGCCTTTCGAAGAGGCTCCCGCAAGCATGTATTTCCCCTGGCTCAGTTCATCGACGGCAGGCCCATGCCCGGAATCCGGCAGGTGCTCTCCTCGATCTGCGATCCCAGATTGGCTTGGCTGTGGCTGATCAGTCCCTCGCCTCTTCTCAAAGGCCGCGTTCCTATTGAATTGCTCAGGGAAGATACGAACACAGAAGGCGTCGTGTCGGCCGCCCAGGCCATTTCTCTGATTGGAGATGTCTGACGTTGGTCAGGCGTCGGGGGTTTTTCGTGCAGATTTGATGCGTACGCAAATAGTCAATGTACCAATTGTGCGGTTTGTATAAATGTATAATTGTTCAATTTGTGCAAGTAATACTGAGAACTTAGTGATAAAAATACAACTGATACTGCAAGGTTTGGTCGGAAGCGGAGTTTGAACTTGCACTATTCCGTCCGGTGAATAGCGTTCGAGCCGGGAAGGATGCTTCGTGATGCGCATCTTTTTCGATTCGTGGGGACAAGGGAGCAGTTCGTCGATCGACGTCCTCGCCCTTTTCAAATCATTCAAGGAGATCAAAATGAACATCAAGAGCCTTCTTCTCGGCTCCGCTGCGGCACTGGTCGCAGTTTCCGGTGCGCGCGCCGCCGACGCCGTCGTCGTTGCCGAGCCGGAACCCGCTGAATACGTCCGCATCTGCGACGTCTACGGCGCCGGCTACTTCTATATCCCCGGCACCGAGATCTGCCTGCGCATCGGCGGCTATGTCCGCTACGACATCGGCGTCGGCGACATCGGCACATTCACCGGTGCGGGGACCGTCGACGTCGAGGACGGCGACGAGCAGGATACCTACTGGAAGCGTGCTCGCTTCTCGCTGAGGACCTGGACCGGCCAGGAAACCGAGCTCGGCACCTTGAAGACCTACACCGAGACCCGCTTCAACTTCCGCAACACCCAAGGCGATACATCTCCGCTCCTCAACGAAGCCGGCAACGCCGACACTGTTTCGCTGAACTTCGCCTGGCTCCAGCTCGGTGGTCTGCGCGTCGGTAAGGACGAATCGGCCTTCGATACGTTCAGCGGCTACGCCGGCAACGTCCTCAACGATACGCTGGTTCCCTACGGTGGCTTCGACACCAACGTCGTCCAGTACTATTTCGACGCCGGCAACGGCTTCTCCGCCGTGGTCTCGCTCGAACAGGGTTATGGCGACTTCACGATCGACAGCTATGTTCCGCATGTCGTCGGCGGCGTGAAGTGGACGCAGGGCTGGGGCGCGATCACCGGCGTCATTGCCTACGACAGCAATTATGAAGAAGTGGCCGGCAAGGTTCGCCTCGACGTCACCCCGATGGAGAACCTGTCGCTGTTCATCATGGCCGGCTACGGCACGGACGACAACTACACGGATGGCGGCTTCGCACTCCCCGCCGCCGGCCGCGGCATGTACAAGCTGTGGAGCGGCAATTGGGCACTCTGGGGCGGTGGCACCTACACCATCAACGAGAAGACCTCGTTCAACACCCAGATCTCCTATGACGAGGGCGAGAATCTCGGCATCGTGGCGAATATCGCCTACGATATCGTCCCCGGTCTGACGATCACGGCCGAAGCCAGCTACCTCCATGTTGGTGATGAGACCGTCAGCAACTGGACCGGTGCCGATGACGACGACAATTTCGGCGGCCAGCTCCGCTTCCAGCGCTCGTTCTAATCAGTAGCGTTTGACTGAAATCGAACCCGGCGGGCAACCGCCGGGTTTTTTTGTATCGGCGTGGCTGTCGCTTTCCGTGATGCATGACGCCGGCAATGCCGGCCATCGTCGTTCTTTGCTGGAGCGGCCTTCAATTTCTAAATCTCAACGCCGGCGAATGGGCTTCAGCCACCATGCCTTCCTCATCCCGGCGGAGCGAACGCGACGCGGAGCGCAGACCCTGGGATGACGAAGGGAGGGATGCTGACCGGTGCCGGCCGCACGCTAAAAATCGGCCCGCGAATCTATGCGCTTGCGACCCCCGCGGTCCACGCAATGCGGACCGCCGACCTCAAGTCAAATCTCTGCAAGATCTCCCAGCGACTGTATCAGCGGCTGAATTTCGTGTTCATAATTCTTCCAGCGCTTGACGGCCGATTTGTAAATCGGTTGGCGAACCTGCCAGCGGCTGGGCGTGTTGACCGAACCATCCCTGTCGAAAAAGCGCAGGCAGGCGTCATCCCAAGGCAGCCCGAGATAATCTATCAGGCGGCGTGACTGGGCTTCCTGGTCCTCGACCAGCGTTTCGTAGCGATTTTCGAAGATAAGGCCTGGAAAGACCTCGTTCCAATGCCGCATCAGGCGGTCATATTCGCGATAGTACAGGCCGAGTGTTTTCAGGTCGGTGTTGTAGCTGTGTGCCTCGCTGAAGTTGAGGAAGAAGCAGGAGACGCAATTGTCGATGGCGTCACGACGGCAATGAATGATGCGCGCGTTGGGGAAGAGAAGGCCGACAAGGCCGATCAGTTCGAAATTGTGTGGCATCTTGTCCACGACGCGAAGTGCAGCCGGCGCCCGCTCGCGCAAATAGGACAGATGCTCTTCGGCCAAGGTTCTGGACAGGACTTCTGTGATCGAGGTCATCGGCTGGTTCAAATCTCCAGCCGATGATGTCTTGAGACCGATCGCATTCGCGACCCGCCTCAGTTTGCTAAGCTCCCCTGCACCATGAACGTCGGGATGGCTGGCGCAGATCTGCTCCGTCAGCGTCGTTCCCGAGCGGGGCATGCCAACCACGAACACAGGCACTTCGGAAGGATTTCCATAGCCGGCCCTGGCAGCCAAAAAGTCCGGCGTGAAGGTTTCAATCATCGAATCGATCCACCCACGATACAAGTCGATGTCGAACTTGTAGCCGGAGGCCTGTTTCGCCCTGTTGAAATGGTCGAATGCCTCATCATAGCGCTTGAGGTCGTTCAGCACCTTGCCGGCGGCGTGATGGAGTTGCTGCGCGCCTTCCGAACCAAGTTTCGGATTACCGAGTTCGCGAAGGATGGATTGGAGTTCCTCGGGCTCCTCGGTGAAGCTTCGCGTCTGTACAAGGTCGTTGTAAGCAGCCGGCACGCCAATACGACGTGCGATTGCTTCTCTCAGATAGGCGGCGGCTTCATCCATACGCCCCAGGCCGCTGAGCGCGCTGGCCAGCCCGGCTCGCACCTTGGGATGATCGCGGTTGATTTTCAGCGCCTTCTCGTAAAGCGGCAAAGCCATGTCGGGTTTGTCAAACGCCGTGTAAGTGCGCCCCAATGTACAAAGTGCTTCGATAAGGCCGGGCTTCAGTTCCAGGGCATACTGCATATGCTTGATAGCTGGCGCATACTCGCTGACCTTCACATAGGCCTCACCCAGGCTGAGGTGGTAGTAGGGGTTTTTAGGTTCCTCGCCGACCGCCCGTGCGAAATATCGCAAGGCCCTCTCATCGTCGTAACCCAGGTATATGGTCCCCAGGATGTACAAGGCGAGCGGATGATTTGGCGTGCGCTCCAGAACCCGAAGGCACAGGTCCTGAGCCTCGTCGAGCCGCCTGGCCTGCTGAAAGGCATATGCCTGTTTCAGCAGCGCGTCGTCGGCCTGCGCACGCGATTGGCCGCTTGCTTTCTGCGGGCTCACCAAAGGCTTCACTATCGGCCCCTTCGCTTTCGGCGCGGGTCCGGGCTTGATGTGCTTTGACCAGGCAGGCGGGAGTCGATTGTTCATGGTATCTCGCTAGCAAAAAGAGATATCTCGCTAGCAAAAAGAGCGGGACGAATCCAGCATGCTGGCTGCAGCCAAGACGGGAGCTTGCGCGGCCAACTGTGCCGCGCTAGCAAGAAGGCCCTTTTCGAACGAGCCTTGCCATGCGCCAGCGCCCTCCCTCCATGCTGATCGGCCAATGGCGTCCACTCCGACTGAAACGATCCTCGCGATCACCTGCGCGATCGCATCCCGCCGCGCCGTTTCGCGTGGCCGCGCACTGATGAATGGCGCGTACTTGGACTTTCTCGTCTGAAAAGGCGTGGCAATCCGGCCGTATTCTGCCGCCGAACAGGTGCTTGCTGCCGCTCGTCACCATCCAGTTGGCGCGGTCGGATATGGCTGCGGACTGCTTTACGGGCGCGGACCGGTTCAAGGATCGGGTCGATGCCGAGAATGCGATCGGCCATTTCCTTTACACTGGCATTGTAGGCGCGGGCGTCCAGGATGCCTAGGTAAATGGTGCGATGTTGCCTGTCGTAGTTCGTGATGATGTCTAACCAGGGAACTTCGTCAGCAATCGGCGTAGTCGATTTCGGCTGTAGCATCGCTAATTCTATCTCTGGAATATGGCCGCCGCTCCGGATTCAGCCAGCAGTACATCAGCGGTCTGGAAAAAGGCCGCAGAAATCCGACCATCGTCACGAACATGAACTGGCAGCGGCCCTCGATGTCAGCCACATGGATCTGGTTTGGCCCGACAGGCAGACCTGAGACTTTCGACTTCTAGAAAACTGCTGAGCGCCCGCGCGCCTTGTGGCGCGCGCCGGTGCTGGTGAACCGAGCCCCCTCTTCTTCGCCTTGCTCAGGCAGTCTCGGCCATTCGGCTTCGCCCCCTGGCGCTGGCAGCCTGCCGGCTGATGACGGTCGCCGTCCTTCGGCCGTCGCGGTTTTTCTTTGATGGCCTTCCCGGGTGGCGCGCGGTGGGGGCACTCCCTTCTAGGCCCGCCGCGGCGTCCCGCAACCCTTCACTTGCCGCTCCAGGTCCTCCTCTTCGTTCCGGTCCTTCGGATGCGCTCCACCTTCGACGGCTTTTCTTTCGACAGGCTCATACATCTCAGCCATTCGGCTCCCGTCCTGGCGCGGGTCGTCAGACCCGCGCAGCTCTTCCATGTCGGGCCTCACGGCGGCGCAGGGTACCCTCGGCGGCGCGTCGGAGCGTGCTGAGCTGGATGGACCCGCCTGCTTCGGATTTATCGATCGCTTCGACCGTCTGCGGGCGCACGCCAAGCCGGGCGGCGAGCTGGACGCCGGCTATGCCGATCGCATCGCGGATCGCGCGTATCCAGCCTTTTGGCGGCGCTCTCGACGTGGTCACGTCGGCCGGTGACCTGTCACGCTGGGGTGTCCTGTTTCGCCGAGGCTTATGGGCGAAATTCGCTCGTATTCTGGTCTCCGATCTGGTGCGTCCATGTGCTGCCGGTCATCGCAGAACAGGTGTCAGCATCGTGGGCGACATTGCCGTTCGATCTCTCGGCATTGCCATGTCGTGCGACGGTCCTGCTGTCGCCCGACAAAAGCCAGCATGTTCTTCTTCGCCATACGGAGCATACGCTCCAGCTCGCCGTCTCTGGCGCGGACATCTTGCACCCTGTTTGCCTCATACCGAGGCGATCTGGCCAGCAATGCTTTCGAAGCCCCGCCTGAGGGCGCTCGAGTGCCTCAATGCTCTAAGTCTGGGTCAACACCTGCCCGCCCGCTTGTTTCCGCCGGAAAGACGCGGTCCCCGTTTGACCTTCGTTCTTCGTGCGCTCGACGGTTCGCTTGCCGGAGCGTCACATCGCGAGCTCTCCGAAGCGCTGGTTGGTCAACGGCGCGTCCATGCCGACTGGAGAGATCCTCGCAATCATCTACGCGACCGCATTCGCCGCGCCGTCTCTCGCGGCCGCGCTGGCCGGCCCGTAAGGGACGAGGAAGAACTTCTTTCGGCTGCCAGACAGCCGCTTGGCCGGTGAACCAGTGATGACTGTGAGTCACACGATCGAGGGCGCGGCGGGCTTCGGCCAAATTCTCGGCCAGAATCTCTAGCAGGGCTTAGCTTTCCGGGAGGACATGTCCGCACCGGCGCTCATGCCCTACAACTCTGTCTTGAAAAGACACCACGTTTTCATAGTGAGTGACGAGGTTGGAATATAGCTGCTGCATTCGTACATCTCCCTGATTGGGCGAAAGCACGTTGCTCGCTCTCAAGCGCTCAATTGCAGCAAGGTATGGGCGACCGGGAAACTCTACTCTCCTTAAGGGCAAAGCGCCACCATACACTCGCCAACCGAAAGCCCGCCGTGGCTAAAGGGTGCCAACCGCCGGTTGGTAGACGCGACGCAGCTGGCGAGCGTAGGATTTCCTCCGATCCGGGCACATGCCCTCCGCCCACACCCCAGTGCCTGGTGAACGACTGAAAAGCCCGCCGTGCCTCAAGGTGCGGCGGGTTTTTGTCTTCCGTCCGGGAATCTTTGGCCGAGCCAAGGCGTGTGAATCGCGCAGCACTGGTCCCCGTGCCGAGAGATTGAGTCTCAGTTCTCCGATCCGGTCAGCCCGCGTCCTTCCAATCCCCGCGCTGGCGTCGGTGGCCAGCCGGTTTTGGTTACAGACGGCGTTTTTCTTTCGTATGGAACTCGGCGCGGGCTGAAAGTTCAAATCGTGGAGCATTTGCCTCCTCTGCTGAGCTGCAAGATCGGATAGTCTCCTCCGATGGGCCCGCGTCCTCTTCCTCCGAGGCGCGCGGGCGTTCATGCAACCCACAAGTCTACGTCAAGACCGACCGACCTGGACTGCGCTATGGGGTCAGCCACGTCGAGGGTGCCGCTGAGGAACTCATGGCGTGGGACACAAAGGGGCCGAGGTGGACGAAAGCGGTCCAATCATGCGCGCGTTCGAGGGCAGGGTGTCCCCCAAGTGGTCCGTGAAGCCTTTGAGGCGGCAGCCAGGAGGCGAGCGTATATCACTCTCGTCTGAGTAGGAGGTATCATGGCAACCCTTTGTTTGTTCCCTCCGGTGTTCGTGACGCACGGTGTCAGGCATGGCTGCAACAACACGAGGGCAGCCCTTGAGCAGCTCAAGAGGTGGACCCGGAGAGGACCTCACTGGCACAACGGCGTGGACCCTCTGCCTGTCAGCACTGGAGGGCGATCCGATTGACCCTCACGTGATCCGAAAGGCTTTCGTGGCTGCCGCTAAATGAGGCGGAGATGTATTTAATCTTACCTCGGCAAGGCAGCTTCACCCTGCGTTACAAAGTAACCTGGTTGCTTTTCTGTAAGAAGGTTCCCTATCTGTGCAATTTACCTCAAGTCATCCGGAATCCTGCATGCTTGTAATATTTATTTTGCAGTTTTTTAACATATATTTAACGAAAAAATGCTGTTCATTATCCCGACATTACATCTAAAAGTGAGTGGGACCAGCGCGGATGGCAGCATGAATCGGGATTTTTGAGCACTAGCAGGAGAGAATATGCCTTCCATATCTACTCGCCGCGCCAACGCAACGGACGCAGAGACGGTCGCCCGTTTCATTCACGCACTACTCGATGAACTCACTGGCGGAAAAGCGCCCACGCCCGACGTCGTCAGACAAAGCGCGGAGACAGTACTTGCCGACGCTGGCGTGGTCGCTGTGATCGCAAGTGCAGATGACGAGCCGGTCGGCATCACGGTGCTGAATGAATGCACGGCGATCTATGCAGGAGGCAAGTTCGGCTACATTTCGGAGCTGTATGTTCGACCCGACATGCGCTCCAAAGGGATTGCCCCTCATCTGCTTGAGGTCGCCTCGCAGGAAAGCCGTGCTCGTGGTTGGAAACGACTTGAGGTTGGAGCGCCCGGGCAACCAAAATGGAAGCGCACGCTCGATTTCTATCTGCGGAACGGGTTCGAGGAAGTCGGCCCTCGGCTCTGTCGGATAATCTAGATTCAGAGTGTCTGCTGTGGACTGGCTCAAAGCAACCTGCACGATCTCAGCGGATTGAGGTCCGGCGTGGTCGCTGCCTGCCGCTGCAATCGTATCAGCATCGTCATCCCAAATGTGTGCCTCAGATAATGCAAGATTCCCGTCACGCCGACCGCCCGGAACGCATCGGCAAAAACCGCCGTCAATCGGGTCACGCTAACGGCGTTTCCTTGAGTGTTGAGGAACAGAACCGAGGGCGGCAATTTTGCCAACCTACAGGGGCGCTGCATGGACGACCGCACGTGACGTGCACCCGGTTACGCAGCGTATAGCCGAATAACGGATCATTCCTATGAGGGTAGTTTCATGAAATTGTATGCGAAAGTTTTTGGTAGAGCGGCAGCGTTGCTCGCTGCCTGGCCGGCGATGGCCAGCGACGCGGTGGTGAGCGAACCGGCGCCCTACAATCCCAATTTCTCTTTCGTTGGCGGCGTCGGCGTCATCGACATCGAGGCCAACGAGCTACTCTATCAGGCTCCCGGCAGCGGCTCGAAGCTGAGCCACCTTATCTGGGAAAGCACCTCACCGGTCATTTCAGCCGAGATGACGGCGCGCAGCGAGACTGGCTGGACCGCCAAGCTTTCCGGCCAGATCGCCTTCAGCGGCGACAGCTACATGGAAGACTATGACTGGGACCCGCGATTCTCGACCAATGATGGCTGGAACGACTGGAGCGACCGTTCGCGCCATTCCGACACCGATCTTGATTACTTCTATTCGGCAACCGTCGCGCTCGGCCACGATTTTCAGGTCAGCGACCAGCTGCTGATCAACGTCAACGGTGGCTTCAAGTACACCTCGGTCAAGTGGACTGCCTTTGGCGGCTCCTATGTCTACAGCGTTGACCGCTTCCGGGATTCGGTTGGCGACTTCCCAGGAGACACAAAGGGCATCAGCTACCAGCAGAAATTGCCCGTCGCCTTCGCCGGCATCGATGCGACCTATGTCCAGAATCGCTGGAACTTCGGCTTTGCGCTGAAGGGCGGGATGACCTTCTCGGCCGGCGATACCGATCATCACTGGAGGCGTGACCTGCGCTTCGAGAAAGATTTCGAATCGGCGCCGGTTCTGATGGTCGGCGGCAGCGTCGGCTACCAGTACAACGAGCGGACCAGCTTCTTCGTCTCCGGTTCCTACGAAAAGGTGTTCACCGCTCGCGGCGACTACAACACCTATGACATTCCGACCGGCGCAGAGACTGGCGGTGAAGACGACTGGATCGGCGGCGATTTTACCGCGGCGACGGTGATGGTCGGCATCAAGACCTCATTCTGATTGAACGAATTCGACCGGAACGCCAAACCGATGTCCGCACGGCGCAGCCGAGCTGTCGTTCCGCGGCAGACCGTCTCTGATCTCGCAGCAGTCGTCCTTGTCCCCGACAAATGGTGTTTGGAGAGATGCAAACCGGTTGGGCCGTCGAATAGGCCCATTGCGACAGCTGTGAGCTGATAGCCTTCAATCATCGGCTTCCAGAACACGTCGAGCCGCACTCAGAACCCGCGTTCAACTTTATCGGACGATCGGTACCAACGGGTGTTGTTCACCGCCGACTGAGAGCGCGTCGCACCGAATATTCACGGCAGCGAGGGAATGGCCCGATTCTTTCAGATGTGATCGAGCGTGAAGCACGCGACGTCGGGTGAGCAGACCGAGCGGTTCCTCCACCATCTGCATGAACATGCTCCGGAACTTTCAATCGCGGCTGACCTGGCGCGCCGCTTTGCCGCGATGATGCGTGGCGACGACGATGCAGGCCTTCGCTCAATGGATCGGGGATGCCATGAACAGCGAACTGGCTTCCCTTGCAGCAGGTCTCAGCCGTGACATTGAGGCTGTTTGGGCGGCAATCACCCAGCCCTGGAGTGCGAGCCCTGCCGAAGGCCAGATCAACCGCCAAGACGATCAAGCGCCAGATGTACGGGCCTTTCCACTCCTCCGGAGCCGACTTCTGGCAGCCGCTTGACCCAACCGGACAAAGGGACACCCGAAAAAAGTAGTCCCTGCACCAAATATGCGGAAGAACCCAATTTGGCCTAAGCTTGACGCGCCCGCGCGCCCGACGGCGCGTGCCGGGTGCTCGTGAACCGAGCCCGCTTTTTCTTCGGCAGGCTCAGGCGGTCTCGGCCATCGGGCTTCGCCCCCTGGCGCGGGCAGCCTGTCGGCTGCTGACGGTCGCCGGCCTGTCGGCCGGCGCGGTTTGTCTGTTGGCCTTTCCCGGCGGCGCGGGTGGGCGGCACTCCCTTCTAGGCCCGCCGCGGCATCCCGCAACCCTTCGCTTCGCTTCGGGTCCTCCTCTTGCGTTCCGGTCCTTCGGATGCGGTCCGCCTCCGACGGCGGGCCTTTCCGGTCGCGTCTCGCCGCCCACCCCGCTTCCGGGGAAAGGCGCGGCGAGTGGTTAGCGGAGGACGAAGGAATGCGTGCAAACGACAAGCGTTGCGCCAGCGCAGAGGCTGGCTCGGCTAAGGGCGGGCGCCCGGGCGCCAGTCTCTATCAGGAGATCACGGACCGCATCATTGCCGAACTGGAGCGCGGCACCGTGCCATGGGTCAAGCCATGGGGAAGCGCAAAGGCCGACCTCGGTCTGCCGAGGAATGCCGCCACCGGGCGCCGCTATTCCGGCATCAACATCCTCATCCTGTGGGGCGCCGTCATCGAGCGCAGCTATCCCGGCCAGAACTGGCTCACCTTCCGGCAGGCGCTTGCTCTTGGCGGCAATGTCAGGAAGGGCGAGCGCGGCACCACCATCGTGCATGCCGACCTCTTTGTCCCCAAAAACGAGAAGGAGCGCGCCAAAACAGACGGCGACGAGCCGCAGGCCGTGCCCTACTTGAAGCGCTTCACCGTCTTCAATGTTGCGCAGTGCGACAATCTGCCGGACCATCTCCATGCCGCCGCCGAGCCGCTGCCGGCGCGCGAAATCGTTCCGCAGGCCGAGGCGCTTATTCGAGCAAGCGGCGCGGATTTCCGCATCGGCGGCGACCGCGCTTTCTACATGCCCGGCAGCGACACCATTCAGGTGCCGCCCCAGCCGGCTTTCTTCCACCAGATCGACTATTACCGGACCTGCTTTCACGAGCTTGGCCACTGGACCGGCCACCCGGCGCGGTTGGCGCGCGACCTCTCCGGCTCCTTCGGTTCCAAAACCTATGCGCGCGAGGAATTGGTCGCCGAAATCGCCGCAGCTTTTGTCTGCTCGACGCTCGGCATCGAGCCGACCGTGCGCCATTCCGATTACATCGGCTCATGGCTCACCGTTCTGCGCGAGGACAACCGCGCCATTTTCCGCGCCGCCAGCCTGGCCTCCAAGGCCGCCGATTTCCTGCTTGGCTTTAACGCCGAGGCCGAAGGCGCGCAACAAGACGAGATCGCGGCATGAGCGCGCTC
>NZ_JBVVQT010000016.1:100187-143196 GCF_055811595.1 Mesorhizobium sp. WSM4814 | reverse complement strand
GGAGCGGGCAAGGGGTGGCGTGAGAGGAGTGGGGGGCGGAGCCATTCCCTCGTCAGCATCCGCTGCCTGATATTCACTGTCCGCGACGCTTTACGGCAGGCGGTTGGCCTTCTGCAGCAACTGCTTGGTCTGGTCGTCGGTCAGGCCCTGCAGAAAATCGTCCATCTCCGGATCGATCAGCCCGGCGCGCCGTGCGACGACGTACCAGGCGCCGGCAAGGATCGGATCCGGATCGGTGCCGATGCCGCCCATGTAAAGCTTGGCGAGGCGGTTCTGGGCGGCGACATTGCCGCCCTCGGCGGCCTGTTTCATCCAGCCGAAGCCGGACTTCAGGTCGCGGGCGCCACCGCGTCCCTCGATCATCCAGGCAGCGAGATCGATCTGCGCCGTATCGTAGTTCTGCCTTGCTGCCTGCGCCAGCAGGCCGCGCGCCTGGGCATCGTCGCGCAGCTTGCCGCCGACGCCATTGGCATAGACCTGCGCCAACGCATATTGCGCGTCGGCAAGGCCGGTCGCGGCGGCGCGCTGATAATAGGACACGGCCTTTGCGATGCCGGCATCGCCGGGGTCCTGCCGCACCAGCAGCTGCGCGAAATTGAACTGCGCCAGACGGTTGCCGGCCTCGGCGGCGGCCTGCATCAGCGCGTAAGCCCCTTTCTCGTCCTTCTTGACGTAGCGGCCGTCGAGCAGCATCAGCGCATATTGGAACTGCGATTCCGGTATGCCCTGCTCGGCGGCAAGCGCGTACCACTTGGCCGCCTCCGCAGCGTCGACCGGCACGCCAAGGCCGCGCGACAATATCTCGGCGATCAACGTCTGCGCCGCCGGATCGCCGTTCTGGGCGCGAACCAGAGCGAGGTTGTAGGCCGTCTTGTAAAGGCCGCGCTGGAAGGCGCCATAGGCAGAATCCGACGGCTTTGCACCGAAGCGGTCGGGATTAATGGCGTCGGCCGACGGCAGCGGCGCCGTGGTGGCGGGCTGCGGCAGCGGCGTGGCGATCGGCTTGTCCGTGCTTGCAGCGGTGTCGGGCTTCGGTTGCGGCAATGGGACGGTTTCCGCCACGGCGACCTGCACCGTGAGCTGCGCAAGCAAAGCACCAAAAAGGATTGTCGGCGCGGGCACGTCAGTCCTCGAAACGCGGCGCGGTTTCGTCGAGCAGCGCGTTGGCGCTGGCGACTGCCATCTTTGGGTCGATGCCCTCGGCAAAGACGGCGCTGGACAGCGCCACGAATTCGGCGCCGGTGGCAGCCACCGCTTCCACCGAAGTGATGTCGGACCCGGCCATGACGATGCAAGGGATCTGGATCACATCCGCCCACCATTGCCCCAGCGACAGGTTGCGTGGGTGCGGCTCCGGCTTGTTGTCGTAGCCGAAGCGGCCGAAGAAGATGTAGTCGGGCCTGAGTTCGCCGAGTTCCAGCGCATCGTCGCGAGTCTTGGCGCCGCCGGTGCCGACCATCATTTTTGCCTGGAAACGCTCGATCGTCTCGGCGAGTTCGGCCTTGCCGGCCTCGACATGAAGGCCATCGGCCTGGACGCGGCCGGCGATGCGGGTGTCGCCGGCAATGATGACAGCGATGCCTGCCGCTTGCGCCGCCGGCACGATCTGTTCGGCGAAGGCCTGGAAGGAGGCTTCGTCCATGTCGTTTTCGGGCAGGATCAGCGAGGCGACGTCGCCGCCCTCGAACGCCGCGCCGATGTGCTCAGCCGGCATGCCGGGCGGCGCGATCAGCACGATGCGGCAGCGATTTGGAGGCGTTGCGTCGTTCATTGGTTTTTGACCCCGGTTTTCGCCTATGCCGGGCGAAGATGGTTGCATTGCGGCATAGAGCAAAGTGCCGGCCTTGAACAGGCGGGCGGCCAGGACCGTTGGCGCATGATTGTCGCACGGCGACGTTGTTGCCTCACTTGATTGCCTGGGTGCTCTCGGCTGGGGTCTTCGATTTCCACAGCATCCAGCCAAGATTCATGCCGGCGGCGGCAACCAGGATGGCGGCGCCGCCGACCATCTGGGCCGGATGCAGCCGGTGGCCGAAGGCGACGACATCGACCAGGATCGCGACCACAGGGTAGATGAAGGACAGCGACCCCTGCAGATAGGTCGGCAGTTTCTGAATGGCGCCGTACATCAGGATGTACATCAGACCGGTATGGACGACGCCAAGCGTCGCCAGCATGCTCCAGCTCCACACGTCGGCGGGAAGGTGGGAAAGGTTGGCGAAGGGTGCCAGGATGACGACGCCGACGCAGACCTGGATGAGGGCGATCAGGTGCGGCGAAGTGCCTTTGAGCTTCTTGGTGACGATGGCGGCGACGGCCCAGAAGAAAGCCGCACCCAGCGCCATCGCGATGCCGATAATATAATCCGTGCCGACATTACCTGTATTGGGGCCTGCATCGGAGCCGGCATCAGGCGAGCCTTGCACGATCAGCAGCATGCCGGCGAAGGCGATGCCAAGCCAGGCCAGCTTTGTCAGGGTCAGCCGCTCTGAGAAGAAGAGCGCGCCAAAGCCGACCAGCATGAAGGGCTGCGTGTTGTAAACAGCCGTGGCGATCGAGATCGAGGCGCGGGAAAAGGAGCTGAACAGCAGCAGCCAGTTGATGACGATGGCCGCGCCGCCAAGGGCCGCAATCGCCACGATGCGCAGTGACAGCGTGCCGCGCAGCAGCCCCAGGGCAGCGCAGATGATCAGCAGCGTTATAGCGCCGAAGGCGCAGCGCCAGAAGACGACGTCCATGATGGGCTCGCCAGACATGACGACGAACCATCCGATCGTGCCGAGGATCACCATTGCGGCCGTCATTTCGACCGTGCCACGCACCGTGCTGTCCATGAATATTGCCTCTCGAAACGCTGATGGTTGATAATCCCATGCCGCATCAGCGCTTTCAATAATTTGCGCCGGGTGATATGCCCGTTATGCCTAATTAAATAAGGTGAAGACGGCCTTTTCCTTGGGAATGTCAAATGCTGGACGATCTGGACCGACGCCTTCTCGAAAGCCTGATCAAGGATTCGCGAACCTCGTTGAAGGAACTGGCCCAGCAGGTAGGACTGTCATCGCCGAGTGTCGCGGAACGCCTGCGTCGGCTGGAGGATCGTGGCGTTATCAGGGCCTTCACCGTCGAAATCGATCCCCAAGCGCTCGGCTACACTTTGCAGGCAATCGTTCGCATCCGGCCCTTGCCGGGCAAGCTGCATATTGTCCAGAAGCTGATCGAGGAGATTCCGGAATTTGGCGAATGCGACAAGGTGACGGGCGACGACTGCTTTGTTGCCCGGCTGTTCGTGCGCTCGATCGGCGACCTCGACAAGCTTCTCGACCGTATCGCCGACAAGGCCGAAACGAGCACAGCCATCATCAAGGCGCAGCCGATCCGCAGGCGCCCGCCGCCACTCGGCGCAACTGCCTCCTCAAAACCGTGACAGGCCTCAGCACGAACGACCACAGCGTCGTGTGCGCATTTGCAGTCGCGGCGCGAAGGTTTATCGGCTATTCCAGCGTCTGCACGCTTTCCCTCCAACTGCTCCCCGCCGATGTCAGGCCTGCTTCTCGATCCGTGGTTCTATGCCGCCGCCATTCCAGCCGTCATCCTGGTCGGTCTGTCCAAGGGCGGCTTTGGCGGTGCGGTCGGATTCGTCGGCGTGCCGCTGATGGCGCTGGCCATGCCGCCGGTGCAGGCAGCCGCCATCCTGCTGCCCATACTGTGCCTGATGGACATCGTCTCGGTTTGGACATGGCGGGGTGTCTACGACCGCAAGATGCTTGCGGACATGATGCCGGGCGCGGTGATCGGCATCGGCCTCGGCTGGCTGACCGCGGCGCTGGTGACAGCGGAAATGGTGCGGCTGATCGTCGGCGCCGTGGCAATCATCTTCGTGCTTCGCTGGGTCTATCTACAAATGCGGCACGGTGCGAGCCATTCGGCCGAGCCCAACCGCGCGGCTGCCGCATTCTGGGGGACGGTCGCCGGCTTCACCAGCTTCGTCGCCCATGTCGGCGGTCCGCCCTTTCAGGTCTATGCGCTGCCGATCCGGCTCGATCCGAAAGTGCTGTCGGGCACCGCCGCAATCTTCTTTGCCGCCACCAACGCGTTGAAGCTCATGCCCTATTTTGCGCTCGGACAGTTCGACACCACCAACCTGACCGCATCGGCGGTTCTGTTGCCGCTGGCGCCGATCTCGACCATCGCCGGCGCCTGGCTGGTGCGGCGGATGCGACCGGAACTGTTCTACCCCTTCACCTATGCGACCGTAGCGGTCGTCGCGGTCAAGCTCCTGTGGGACGGGATCGCCGGCCTTCTCTAGATTGCGTCGCGTGGTAGCCGGCTTTGTTTGGGCGTCCTGTGAGACACGGCCGGAAGGCAACGCTCAAGGATTGCGCAAGCGCGTCACGCCGTTTTCGGCTATTCTGGCAGCGCCGGGGAAGGGTCGGGCGCGATGCGACATCGTCCAGAAACATTGCCGATGCTAATGCGCCGATGCCGGGGACCCGGTGGCGGGGCGACCGCCTGATCTCAACCCATTCCCATGACGGGAAAAGGCAAATCGGGGCACACAATGCAAAAGGTAGCACGAAACTTCTTCACACTGGCCGTTGTCTACGCACTGGTCGGAATGGCGCTCGGCCTGCAGATGGCGATCAGCAAAGATCATGCGCAGATGCCAACCCACGCCCACATCATGGTGGCCGGATGGCTGATGTCGGCGGTGTTCGCCTTCTTCTACCATCTGTTTCCGGCAGTCGCGGAAAAGACGCTTGCCACCGTGCATTTCTGGTTGACGGCAATCAGTGGCACTGGCCTGTTGATCGGCCTTTACATCATGCTTGCTGGCAACCCGGCGATCGAGCCGCTGGTGGCAACATCCTCGATGGGCTTTTACGCGGGGCTGCTGCTGTTCGCCTATATCGCGCTGCCGGTGGTGTGGAAGGCAGAGCGGCATGCTGAGACGCAAAAGGCCTGAGTCCAAAGGTCTAGGCCCCAAAAAGCCTGGAGTTGTTGTGCTGTTACGGCACAGGCGGGCGACGCTTGTTCAAAAAATATCCACGCTGTTAAGGCTTCATTAAGCTTTACGGGCGTTTACTATGCGCATCCAGTGATCTGGATTCTTACCGAGTGGTTGGAGCCACTTTGTTTGACGCCTCCCTGTTAAACTCCTGAGAGCCGCCTTATCCGCGGCTCTTTTTTTTCGGCGATTCGGATTGCCGGTCGCCCGTGCCGCTGCGCCGCCGTTAACCGTTTGTTAAACATGTGCTTGCCTTCACCGGCGGCGAAGCGCATTTTCAAGCCTCGGTCATATAGGGTGCAGGCGTGACGGCGATGACGCCGATTCGGCCGGCTGTAAGGCAAGTGCAGGGCGTATCGATGAACGATCCTTCGATGGGAAGCGCGAAAACCATCAAGCTGGCGGAGCGCCGGGTTTTCTCCCAATCCTTCAAGCCGCTCTACCAGGAAGGCATGGGCCTGGTCGAGCAGGCGGCCGAATATCTGGACGGCAAGGGCCGGGCCGAGGCGAAGAAACTGTCCAGGCTGGCGGCGACGCTCTATGCGGCCGAGTCGATGCGACTGACCACGAGGCTGATGCAGGTCGCCTCATGGCTGCTTCTGCAGCGCGCCGCGAATTCCGGCGAGATGACTCGCGATCAGGTTGCTTCCGAAAAATCCAAGGTGCGTCTCGATACCGCTTCCGCCAACAACGATGCCGCAGGCTGGGTCGAACTGCCCAAGGATTTTCTTGACCTCATCGACCGCTCGCTGCGCCTGCAGGCGCTGGTGCGTCGCATGGACGAGGAAATCTACGGCGGCGCCGTGGCCGAGGCCGCTCCATCCGGCCGCCGCATCAATCCGGTTTCCGATCAGATCACGCTGCTCAACACGGCTTTCGCCCGCGGCTGAGAGACTGCTCGATAATTCTCCGCTAAGCGCCAGGAGCGTCCTTTTGTGGGCCAATCCTCAAATCGTGTTTGGGCCGAAATGGGGCCGCAAGCCGCCGGGCTGGTTTCGAGCATAATTGCGCAAACGCGCCATTTACGCGCTCACTAGTCCCCATACTCCCCAGTGGCAGGCTAGACAGGCACTGGATCTTGCATTGCCCGGTAGGATAGCCAAACCTGTGCCCGAGTAGCGCGACCGGTCATCCGTTGAAGGCAAGATCAATAACGACGTCCGGATCCACTCGTCGCAGGATGCGATCGACGCGATCAAAGCATTGCCGAGGCGACGAGCACGGGTAGAATTGACGCCGACAGCATCGAACATCTGCGGCGCTGTTTCAAACCTCTGGTCCAGCCCGCATAAGGGGGTGCAATGACCGAGCATCGAATCTATTCCATGAGCTTTGCCAGCGTCTATCCGCACTATGTCGCCAAGGCAGAAAAGAAAGGCCGCACCAAAGCCGAGGTCGATGAGATCATCCGCTGGCTGACGGGCTACACCCAGAAGCGGCTGGACGCCCAGCTGGGGAAGAAAACCAGCCTGAAGGATTTCTTTGATCAGGCGCCTCAACTGAATCCTTCTCGGAATTTGATCACGGGGGTGATCTGCGGTGTCCGGGTGGAAGACATCGAAGACCCGCTGATGAAGGAAATCCGCTATCTCGACAAGCTGATCGACGAGCTTGCCAGGGGCAAGGCGATGGAGAAGATCTTGCGGAAATGGCGCGGTCGCACGATCGCATCGACCGCGATCCGTTTCAGATCGGATACCTGAAGAACGCCGCTGGCGAGGGTCGCGACGGCATCGACAACGATGAGGGCGGCTTCGGCCGCCCCGTTTGATGGCAACGGATGACGTTCACGGCTCTGTAGCACGGCGGCGACGAGCCCGACACGATGTCGCAGGCATATCCACGCGACGGGCAGCAAGGGCCGTCGCGGACTCTATGTTCCCTTCACGATTCTCGGCTTAACTGGTCGGCGGGGTTGAGCCGCACTTTCAAGGGCGAAGGCCAGCCGTTTCTCGTCTTCGAGGGCGCGATCGACTGCCTCGATTTCCTCTTGGAGCTCCTTTAGCTTGGCTCCGTAGCTGGAGCCGTCGCTGTCCCCGATCTGAAAGCCGCTTGCCCGCATTGCGTCGCGGGTATGGTGCACGTTACGGACTCCTTCGCGTCGAGTCGCGACCAGGATTTCCCTGAACTCTTCAAGGCGTTCAACGTGATTGCGAGCCATTGCGTTCTCCTATTTCGTCGTCATCGGCGCTGACGGCGATTCAGCACGGCTAAAACTTACGGCGCAGAAGGTTTAAGCGACTCTAAGAGATACGCTCGACAAAACATGAATGCGAAAGCTCAAATTTGAACGTCTTGCAGTAAGGTGGGGCGCGGGAGGCGGCGTTCATCCATTGCGCGGTAGCCTTCCGATCTCAGGAAGAATTTCGACGCGCAGCGGATGCTCTCCGCGCACCAGAAGCGGCGCTGGCCCCTGATCGAGGCGCCCGAGCCGGAGCAGGCCGCGCGACGACCGATAGGGACCATGAAACATCGCAAGATTGCCCCAAGGGGCGTAGTAGCAAAGATCGCCAACTGCCTCGTTCCCGAAGCGACCGCTGCCTTCCTCGGTGAGCTTGCGCGGCAGATAGGCGATCTTCTCGTTGGACGAATAGTCGTCGATCGTCAGGTCCAGCGGCAGCATCGAGACCAGATCGCGCGCGGAAGGGTTGTCGTCCAGCGTCACCGTGAAGTCCTGATCTGTAAAAACAAATCTCAGGCGCATTGGTGCTCCTTCCTTGCCCGGGGTTGTGAAGCGCGCACCAAAGAGGGAAACGCGAAGCTGGCAGCACCTGCCAGCAAGCTGCGGCGCGAAAGCCATGCGGCGTCACGTGTCATTTCAGGGCTCCCGATTGGCGCAGCCATGCCCATGGTTTCTGGCCCACGGCCGCATCCTTCGATGATACGGCCCTGTTAAGCGGCCAGATGCTGACCGAAGAAGCGCGTCAGCTTTTCGAAGGGAATGAGGTCGACACGGTCATAAAGGTCGACGTGACCGGCGCCCGGGACCCAGACCAGTTCCTTCGGCTCGGCTGCCAGTCTGTAAGCTTCCTCGCTGAACTCTTTCGAATGCGCCTGATCGCCGCTGATGAACAGCATAGGGCGCGGCGAGATCGTCTCGATGTCGTTGAACGGATAGAAGTTCATGAACTTGACGTTGCTGGTCAGCGTCGGCTTGGTCGTTATCTGGTCGGAGACACCCGCCGGGGTATACTCGCCACGGGGTGTCCGATAGAAATCGTAGAACTCACGCTGGATGGGATGCGTCGACGCGGTCAGTTCGAGATCAGTTCCGCCCGTATACTGGATCTGGCCGCCGTCGAATTCGGAGTAGCGCTGCTCGGCGGCCGCCGCGATGATCTGCTTTCGTTGCTCGACGCTTAGCGAGTGATTGAGTGCGTTCCGGTTCGCCGCGCCCATGTCATACATGCTGACCGTGGCGATGGCGCGCATGCGCGGGTCGATCTTGGCGGCGCTGATGACGAAGCTGCCGCTGCCGCAGACGCCGATCGCGCCAATGCGGTTGCGGTCCACGAACTCGCGTGTCCCGAGGAAGTCCACCGCCGCGCTGAACGCCTCGGCATAGACATCCGGCGAAACGATCTGGCGAGCTTCGCCCTCGCTCTCGCCCCAGAAGGGCAGGTCGATCGCCATGGCGACGAAGCCCTGCTCGGCCATCTTCGTGGCGTAGAGGGTCGCGCTCTGTTCCTTCACCGCGCCCATGGGATGGCCGACGACGATAGCCGGATGCCGCACTGCGCGGTCGAGATTCTTGGGAAGGAGCAGATTCCCGGCGACATTTGCCTGATATTGGCTTTTGAAGGCGACCTTTTCGAGAGTCACCTGACCGCTGGTATAGAAATTGTTTGCACCGTTTGACATGTGTTGAGCCTTTGCGAAGGGAAGGTTGAAGAGAGGCGCCGCACTGAAGGTGGCGACGCCGGCACCGGTCAGCTTCAAAAGCTCGCGCCGGTGGATTTCACGCACTGACGTTTTCGTATCAGGGCTATTCGCGGTCACTTCTGATCTCCTGTAAGTTTGGCTTGGAGTTGAGCCACTCGCTGCCTTGGCCAGTCCTCTTCGGGGCTTGAGCAGACGCCGCCCATTTCCGATCAGCATGATTCCGATGCCAGCCAGAATCACGCTGCCGACGAACGTGGCGGAGATCGTCAGCACCCCTCCGACGACCGCGCCCAGAAGGATCGAAGCCTGGATCGCCGCAACCATCAGGCTGCCGGTGGCCTCGGCGCATCGTCCGCATTTTGCGGCATCCATGTCATCCAGATCACCGACATCGGGGTATTCGTCGCTCCCCAGAGCGCAACCTAATGGCTTTGGAATAAGTCGAGTAGCCGTCGAAATCGGAATGGACTTATCGACCGGGTCGAATAATCTGAGCCCGGGACGGCGGAAGGAGCCTCATGAGCAGGACCGACCTCAACCAACTGACCTGGTTCCAGGCTGTCGCCGAGGAGCGCAGCTTCACCAGGGCTGCGGCAAAGCTGGGCGTGGCGCAATCGACGCTCAGCCATACAATCAAGCAGCTCGAAGCGCGCATGGGCATCCGCCTGCTGACCCGCACCACGCGCAACGTCGCAACGACGATCGCGGGCGAACGGCTGCTGCAGACAATTGCGCCGCGCATCGCCGAAATCGACGACGAGATCGCGGCGCTGACGGCGCTCCGCGACAAGCCGTCAGGCTCGATCAGGCTGACCCTGTCCGACCATGCACTCGAAAGCGTGGTCTGGCCCAAGCTCAAGCCGGTGCTTGTCGCCTATCCCGATATCAGCGTCGAACTGATCCTGGACAGCACCTTCCGCAACATCGTTGAGGAAGGCTTCGACGCCGGCGTCCGGATTGGAGAGAGCGTTGAGAAGGATATGATCGCGGTGCGCATCGGTCCCGACTGGCGTCTGGTAGCCATTGCTTCGCCTGCCTATCTCGCCGCGCATGGTGTGCCCGAGCACCCGCAAGAACTGATTCGGCATCTCTGTATCAACATGCGTCATGAAAGCGCCGGCGGCCTTTACGCCTGGGAGTTCGAGAAGGATGGGCAGGCGCTCCGCGTTCGAGTGAACGGTCAACTGACCTTCAATAATACTTATGCCATGATCGATGCGGCGGCCAGTGGATACGGCGTTGCCTACGTCCCGGAGAACATCGTCGAGCAGCACATCGCACGTGGCAAGCTGGTTCAGCTTCTGGACGATTGGTCGCCGCTTTTTGAAGGCTATTTCCTCTACTATCCGAGCCGTCGTCAAAATCTTCCCGCGTTCAAGGTCATCGTCGATGCGCTACGACATCGGAATTGAAGCGAGGGGATCTACGCGCGGCTCACGGACCCAAATGTCCGCTCCGCTTCGGTTCTCGCAAACCACGCCGTCTGTCTCGTCAGAACGACCTCTCAAACAGCCTGTGGGACGCAGCAGAACCTGTTTCTGGTTTGTTCACATTTCGCTGGCATCGCTGTCCGCCACGGGTAGACTTGGCGGATGGGGGAAACGATTCGCATTATCGGCATCGATCCGGGGCTGAGGCGCACCGGCTGGGGCATCGTCGAAAGCCTCGGCAACTCGCTGCGCTTCGTCGCCTCCGGCACCGTGCGTTCAGACGACAAGGCGGCTCTGGCGACACGGCTTTGCCAGTTGCATGACGGGCTTGCCGAGATCCTGCACGCCGCCATGCCGCACGAGGCGGCCGTCGAGCAGACATTCGTCAACAAGGATGCGGCCGCGACCCTGAAGCTCGGCCAGGCGCGCGGCATCGCCATGCTGGTGCCGGCGCTGGCCGGCCTGGTCGTTGCCGAATATGCGCCCAACGCCGTCAAGAAGGCGGTGATCGGCGTCGGCCATGGCGACAAGAAGCAGATCCACATGATGGTCAAGGTGCTGATGCCGAAGGCGACGTTCGACACCGACGATGCCGCCGACGCGCTGGCCATTGCCATCTGCCACGCGCATCATCGGCAGAGTGTTGTCTACAGGTTGGCGGCGCTGGCATGAAGGACCACACATGATCGGCAAGCTAAAAGGCACGCTGGACGAGATCGATGAGGATTTCTGCATCGTCGACGTGCACGGCGTCGGCTATGTCGCCCACTGCTCGACGCGCACGCTGGCCGCCTTGCCGGCCCCCGGCGAGGCGGTGGTGCTGTTCATCGAGACCTATGTCCGCGAAGACATGTTGAGGCTGTACGGTTTCCAGTCGGTTCTGGAGCGCGAATGGTTCCGGCTGCTGATGAGCAATGTGCAGGGCGTCGGCGCCAAGGTGGCGCTGGCTATTCTCTCGACGCTGGCGCCGGCCGATCTCGCCAATGCCATCGCGCTGCGTGATATTGCCATGGTCAGCCGCGCGCCCGGCGTCGGCAAGAAGGTGGCCGAGCGCATCGTCACCGAACTGAAGAACAAGGCGCCGGCCTTTGCAGGCGCTGCCTCCGGCACCATCGGCCTGAAGCAGGAGCTTGGCGAAGGCGTCGCGCCGGCGCCGATCACCGACGCCGTCTCGGCGCTGGTCAATCTCGGCTATTCGCGCGATACCGCCGCCAATGCGGTGGCGGCGGCGCTGAAAAGCGCCGGCGAGGATGCGGATGCGTCGAAGCTGATCCGCTTCGGGCTGAAGGAACTGGCGCGGTGAGACCGTTGCCCGAGAAATAAATTCCGACTAGGAACAAGAGCATGGGCAGATATGCGGGCTTGACCTCCAGGGGGCAGCTTACGATTCCAAAGAAAGTCCGGGACGCGTTGTCGCTCAAGGCGGGCGATACGGTTGCGTGGACGGTCATGGACGGTCTTCTGATAGGAACGCCGCGCAATCTTAGATTTGCCGACCTTGCCGGATTTCTGGGCAATCCGCCCGGCGGGCCTGCCACGCTGGAGGAAATCGACGCCGCGCTAGGGGATGTCGTCGGTCGCCACGCCGCCGGCGATCGCGATGGAAGTGGGCGCGCCTGATGAGCCTTTCGCCACGCCTCATTGCTCCCGACAAGCGCGGCGAGGACGCCGAGCAGACCTTGCGTCCGCAGACGCTCGGTGATTTCGTCGGCCAGGCGGCGGTGCGGGCCAATCTCAAAGTGTTCATCGAGGCAGCCAAGGGCCGCAGCGAGGCGCTCGACCATGTGCTGTTCGTCGGGCCGCCCGGCCTCGGCAAGACGACGCTGGCGCAGATCATGGCACGCGAGCTCGGCGTCAATTTCCGCTCGACCTCCGGTCCGGTCATCGCCAAGGCCGGCGATCTCGCAGCACTGCTCACCAATCTCGAAGACCGCGACGTGCTGTTCATCGACGAGATCCACCGGCTCAACCCGGCGGTCGAGGAAATCCTCTATCCGGCGATGGAGGATTTCCAGCTCGACCTGATCATCGGCGAAGGGCCGGCGGCGCGCTCGGTCAAGATCGATCTTGCCCGCTTCACCCTGGTCGCCGCCACCACCCGGCTCGGCCTTTTGACCAATCCGCTGCGCGACCGTTTCGGCATTCCGGTCCGCCTCAATTTCTACTCGGTCGAGGAACTGGAACAGATCGTGCGGCGCGGCGCCCGCATCCTTGCCATGCCGCTCGGCGACGATGGCGCGCTGGAGATCGCAAGACGCGCGCGCGGCACGCCGCGCATCGCCGGCCGGCTGTTGCGCCGCGTGCGCGATTTTGCCTCGGTCGCCGGCGACGGTCACGTCGACCGGCAGATCGCCGACGAGGCACTGACGCGGCTCGAGGTCGATGCGCTCGGCCTCGACGCGCTCGACCGCCGCTATCTCTCGATGATCGCGCGGAATTTTGGCGGCGGCCCGGTCGGCATCGAGACCATCGCGGCAGGGCTTTCCGAGCCGCGCGACGCCATCGAGGACATCATCGAGCCCTATCTGATCCAGCAGGGTTTTATTCAGCGCACGCCGCGCGGCCGCGTGCTGACTGCCAATGCCTGGCGGCATCTCGGCCTCGATGCGCCGAAGGACCTTGCGCAGCAGCAGATCAGCCTGTTCCAGGAAGAGTAGCCGCGCGGCCTTGCGGCTCCATTCCTGCGCAAAATCTCCTAATCCTGGTCAGCTTGCCGGCGCATTTGCCGGCTCTAACGCTTCGCTGTGGGACCGTCGGTTCCACGAATGACGGGGTTGAGCGATGATCACCAGACGCGGCTTCCTGCGCCTCATCGGCGGTTCCTTCCTATCTGCCGTGTCGCTCAGTGCTTTATGCGGTTGGCCTCGAGCCGATGCTGCTGACACATGTAAAGCGCTATTCACTGACCCCGCCAAACTGGCCCGCAGGATTGCGGCTTCGCGTCGTCGCTCTCGCCGATATTCATGCCTGTCGGCCATGGATGACGCCGGAGCGGATCAGGTCACTTGCCGAACGGGCGAACAGCCTGCAGCCGGATCTGATTGTCCTGCTTGGCGACTATGCAGCCGGCACACGCCTGGTTACGGACTGGGTGGGCTCCTCCGAATGGGCGCCGGCATTGTCAGGCCTGAAGGCGCCACTCGGGGTGTGGTCAATCCTTGGCAATCATGACTGGTGGGAAGACCTTTCCGCGCAGAAGGCCGGGTTGGGGCCGACGGTGGCGCGCCGGGCGCTCGAGAGCGCCGGCATACCGGTCCTGGAAAACGATGTGGTGCGCCTGGAAAAAGACGGGCATGGCTTCTGGGTCGCCGGACTTGCCGACCAACTTGCGCTGCGGCCGGGCAAGGCCTGGGGCCGCAGCAGGTTCAAAGGACTGGACGATCTGCGCGGCACGCTGGCAAAGGTAAGCGACAAGGCTCCTGTTATCCTGCTGGCACATGAGCCGGACATTTTTCCGAAGGTCCCATCACGGGTATCGTTGACTCTTTCGGGTCATACCCATGGTGGACAGGTGCGGTTACTCGGCTATTCTCCGGTCGTGCCGTCCCGCTTCGGCAACCGTTTTGCCTACGGCCATGTCGTGGAGGAGAACCGCAACCTGATCGTCTCCGGAGGCCTCGGTTTCAGCATCCTGCCGGTGCGTTTCGGGATGCGCCCAGAGATTCTTTCGATCGACCTGGGTTCAGCACTTCAATGAAGTGACCTGATCGCATCCATCACATCCGGCTCGGCCTTGTCGCCGTCGAAAGCGTCGACGATGCCGAAGGCGCCGCCATGGCTCCAGACCGACCATGCGAAGCCATGGGCTTCGGCGAGCGCGATCATGTCCCTGACATAAGCGGCACGGTATTCGGCCGGCATCACGTAGGCATTGCCGTATTCCTGGCGGATCATACCGAATTCGCCGAGCGTGATGTTCTCCGGTTTGATGCCATTGGCCTTTGCCCAGGCCTCGACCCTGGTGAACGGCGCCTCCATCGTCTCGCGCAGCTCCTCGTCGGTGTCCAGGCTGGCGACCTGCTCGTCGAGATAGGCAAGCAGGCCGCTCTGGCGCGCCCATGGCGCCTCGGCCTTGATCCTTGCGCGGATCGTATCGAGCGCAGTATCCAGCTTGGCGCGCGAGACGGCGCTGAGCGGATAGGGCAGGCCGGTGATATAGGGGATGAAGTCGCCGGCCCAGGTCGCGCCCTGATGGGTCAGCAGGAACGGGTCGTAGGAGTGAAAGGTCCAGATGATGTTGTCGTCGGGGATCGCCATCGGATCGATCTTTGCCAGCGATGCCGCATCGGAATAGCAGGCGCCGGTCAGGATCAGGGTGAGCCTGGTGGCTGACGAACGCGCCGCCGCGAACAGTTTCTGCTGGCGCTCCGGCCACAGGCCGGCGCCCTCGGCGTCGCAGTCGACGACCGGCTCGTTCATCAACTCGAAAGCGACCTGGCGCGGATCCTCATCGGCCAGCGTGCGCGCCATCTTGCGCACCATTTCGACATAGGCGTCGAACATTTGTGGATCGTCCATCACCTCTCCCATGCCGATCTTGCGGCTGCTGCCGCTAGGGATCAGGTGCATGTCGACGATCACCTTCAAGCCGGCGCGATTGATCATGCGCACCGAGGCCAGCACGCTGGCATAGAGCTCGTCGCGCAGCGCCAGCGTCTCGCCGGACAGAAACGGCGACGGATCGACGGGCATGCGCAGGAAATCGAAGCCGGCGCTCTTCAGCGCCTTGAGGTCGTCGTCGTTGAGGAATTTGCGCCATTCCGGATAGGGCAGGATTGCCCGGCGGTCGCCCCATTTGTCCTCGCCCGGCCATGTCGTCCACTGGTCGAGATTGAGGCCGCGCTTCATCATAAAGCTCGCCGCCTGGCCCGGCGGCACCAGCGCGGCCAGCACAAGCAGCGCCGCCATCGAGGTCTTGATCATCGCCGTCAACAGTGCCATCGGTTTCATGCGCCAAGTTAATGCGTGTCGCCCAAAACTGTGCAGCGGTTTTGCGACAACGACGCGCCCGGAACCTGAACCGCGTCGCGCTCTAGGTGCCCGGCCAGGCCAAAAAAGGAAAGCGCGATGGACGATCATGGTGAATCGGCGGCGCTCTGCGCCGGGCTTTCCGGCGCGCTGACCGAATTCGGCCACCGGCTGATGGCGCGGGTTTACTATGCCGACACCGATTTCTCCGGCGTCGTCTATCACGCGCGCTATCTCGAATTCTTCGAGCGCGGCCGTTCCGATTATCTCAGGCTTGCCGGCGTCCACCACACCGAGCTTGCCGACGGCAAGCACGGCGAAAGAATAATCTGGGTGGTGCGGCGCATGGAGATCGACTTTCGCGGCTCCGCCCGCATGGACGATGTCTTGACCATCGAGACGCGCACCGAGGACATTTCGGGCGCCCGCATCTTCATGGCTCAGCAGCTGAAGCGCGGCGGCAAGGTGCTGGTCGAGGCGCGGGTCGAGGCGGCGATCATCGGCGAGAACGGCCGGCCAAGGCGCTTTCCGAAGGAATGGATCGCAACCTTCATGCCCGAGACAAATCGGTAGTTCAAATCGGCAAGCTACCGATCCCAATGATCCGCTGACGATGCCAGGTGGCTCGCCCAAGGCGCGGCAATGCGCCGCGCTGTGCGTCCTAACCCATCCTTAACCATAACGGTTCATGAAGAGAGTGGTGAAGATTGGAGGAATCCAGCGCCTTCCTTTCACCAAGATTTGCCCTGAAAAGGCCGCCTACGGTGCATTTTGGGGTTATTCCGCAAGCTTTGCGCGAACGGATTACAAGGGATGCCTATGGGCCAGCCGCCAGCCGTGCCCGGAAAATTCTTAAGGACGTAACCATGGAAAATATCGCACTCGCCGAACCGGGCGCGCATTTGTCGATTTGGGCGCTGTTCACGCAGGCCGGCTGGGTGGTCAAGCTGGTCATGATCGGGCTGCTCTGCGCCTCGATCTGGACCTGGGCGATCATCGTCGACAAGCTCGTCGCCTATGGCCGCATGCGGCTCGCGCTCAATCGCTTCGAACAGGTGTTCTGGTCCGGGCAGTCGCTGGAAGAGCTCTACCGCACGCTCGCCGACCGCAAGACGTCAGGCATGGGCGCCATCTTCGTCGCCGCCATGCGCGAATGGAAGAAGAGTTTCGAGAAGGGGGCGAAATCGCCGCTTGGCCTGCAGACCCGCATCGACAAGGCGATGGACCTGGCGCTGACCCGCGAAATGGAAAAACTGGAAGGACGGCTTGGCTTTCTCGCCACCACCGGCTCGGCGGCGCCGTTCATCGGCCTGTTCGGCACCGTGATCGGCATCATGACCTCGTTCCAGGCGATCGCGGCATCGAAGAACACCAGCCTGTCGGTGGTCGCGCCCGGCATTGCCGAGGCGCTGCTGGCCACGGCAATAGGCCTGCTGGCGGCGATCCCCGCCGTCATCGCCTACAACAAGCTGTCGTCGGACGCGAGCAAGATCGCCGTGCGCATGGAAGGGTTCGCGGACGAGTTCTCCGCCATACTCTCGCGCCAAATCGATGAAAAAGTCGCGCAGAAGGCCTGAGGAACAATCATGGGAATGTCTGTAGGCGCGGGTGGCGGGGGACGCGGTGGTCGCGGCCACAGGCGGCGCGGCCGCCATCACGCCATGATATCGGAAATCAACGTCACGCCGATGGTCGACGTGATGCTGGTGCTGTTGATCATCTTCATGGTCGCCGCGCCCTTGCTGACGGTCGGCGTGCCGGTCGACCTGCCGGAGACGAAGGCCAAGGCAATGAACGCCGATACCCAGCCGATCACGATTACGATCGACGGCACGGGCAAGATTTTCCTGCAGGAGACCGAAATTCCGCAGGAAGAGCTGGTCGCCAAGCTGCAGGCGATTTCCAAGACCGGCTACGAAGAGCGCCTCTTCATCCGCGGCGACAAGACTACCAACTATGGCGCCGCGATGGAAGTGATGGGTCTCATCCAGGACGCCGGCTACAAGAACATCGCGCTGCTTTCACTGCCGAAACAGGATCAGTAGACGCTAGATGAGAACCGGCCTGACCACATCGGTGATCTTGCATGCGGTCGCGATCGGCTTCGGCCTGTTCACGCTGTCGGCGCCGGCGGCCTTGCCGGCGTCCGACGCCGAGTCTCTGGCGGTCGAGATCGTGCCGATGGAGGCGATCGCGCAGATACAGAAAGGCGACAAGAAAGCTGCGGTGCGCGAAAAGCCGGCTCCACTGCCGACCCAGCGTCCCGACATCGTGGCCGACGCGCAGACGGTTGGCGACGCCAGCGTCGATACCGACAAGCCGCCGACGCCGGATCCCAAGCCCCAGCCGGTCGACAAGGCTGAGGCGCCGCCGCCGGCCCCGACGCCGAAAGAGAAGCCGAAGCCCGAGGACGTGCCGAAACCGAAGGAGCAGCCGAAGCCTGTCCCGGCGACGGAGGTCGCACCGGTGCCGCAGCCGAAGGAAGAGGTCAAGCCCGAGCCGGTCAAGCAGGCGGAACCCAAGCCGACTCCGGCCAAGGAGCCGGCGCCGACGCCGCCGCAGGACAAGACCGCTGCCATCGACCCGAAGCCTGAGGTCAAGCCGGACGCCGTCGCCGAAGCGATTGCCAAGGAGCCGCCAACCGAGGAGACGCAGCTTCCGGACTCGGCGCCCGCCCCGCAGGCGCGGCCGAAGCCGGAGCCGGCTCAGGCCGAAAGCGCCAAGGCGCCCGAGCGCAAGGACGCCGACAAGCCGGTCAAGGAAGCCTCGTCCAGGCCGAAATCGGAAGACAAGCAGTTCAACGCCGACGAGATTTCGGCGCTGCTCGACAAGCGCAAGCCGTCCGGCGGCGGCGCCAAGCGCTCGACCCAGCAGGCATCGCTCGGTGGGGACAAAAACCAGGGTCAGAAGCTCTCGAAGTCTGAGATGGGGGCGTTGGAGGCCCAGCTTAGTAATTGCTGGACGCTGCCGGTAGGGCTCGAGGGTTCGGAGAATTTCGTCGCTGTGATCCAGTTCAACCTGGACGCTTCCGGCAAGCTGGATGGCCGGCCTACTGTCGAAAAATCGAGCGGCAACCGCCCGTTCGACGAAAGTGCCGTGCGCGCGGTTCAGAAATGCGATGTGGCCGGCCTGCAGGTTCCCGCAGGCAAACAAGACATCTGGGCCGACGTCAGGGTCAGGTTCGATCCGAGGGAGATGCTGGGCTTATGAGCCTGGCGCCCCGTAGAAACATTGAAGAGAAGCGAGAAGATATGAAATCCATCCTCAAGCCGCTCCTGATGATCGTAGCGATGGCGCTGGGCATGACTGCCGCCGCCACCTTGCCGGCGCGGGCGCTCGTTGAGCTCAATGTCAACAAAGGCAATGTCGAGCCGCTGCCGATCGCCATCACCGATTTCCAGGGCGGCGATGCGTTGGGCGCGGAGATTTCCGGCATCGTCAGCGCCGATCTGAAACGCTCCGGCCTGTTCGCGCCGATCGAAAAGAGCGCCTTCATCGAAAAGATCTCCAACCCGGATGCCACGCCTCGCTTCGAGGACTGGAAGGTGATCAACGCCCAGGCGCTGGTCACCGGCAGCGTCAGCAAGGAGGCCGATGGCCGCGTCCGCGCCCAGTACCGGTTGTGGGACACCTTTGCCGGCCAGCAGATGTCGGGCGAGCAGTTCTTCGCCAACGACGCCAACACCAGGCGCGTCGCCCATATCATCGCCGATGCCATCTACGAGCGGCTGACCGGCGAAAAAGGCTATTTCGACACGCGCGTCGTCTTCATCGACGAATCGGGTGCAAAGAACGCGCGCAAGAAGCGCCTCGCCATCATGGACCAGGACGGCGCCAATATCCGCTACCTGTCGGATGGCAGGTCAATCGTGCTGACCCCGCGTTTCTCGCCGAACCGGCAGGAAATCACCTACATGTCCTATGAAAGCGGCCAGCCGAAGGTCTATCTGCTGCAGATCGAGACCGGGCAGCGCGAACTGGTCGGCGACTTTCCCGGCATGACCTTTGCGCCGCGCTTCTCGCCCGACGGCCAGAAGGTGATCATGAGCCTGCTGCGCGACGACGGTAATTCCAATATCTTCGCGATGGATTTGAGAAGCCGCTCGACGACCAGGCTCACCAATTCGACGGCCATCGACACCTCGCCGTCCTATTCGCCGGATGGCAGCAAGGTGGTGTTCACCTCCGACCGCGGCGGCCGCGCGCAGATCTATGTGATGGGCGCCGACGGTTCTGGCCAGACCCGCATCTCCTTCGGCGACGGCGTCTATTCGACGCCGGTATGGTCGCCGCGCGGTGACCTCATCGCCTTCACCAAGCAGACCGCCGGCGAGTTCCAGATCGGCGTCATGCGCGTCGACGGTTCAGGCGAGCGCATCCTTTCAACCGGCTTCCAGCAGGAGGGGCCGACCTGGGCTCCCAACGGCCGGGTGCTGATGTTCTTCCGCGATTCAGCCGGCGGCCCGAAACTCGTTTCGGTCGATCTCACCGGCCGCAATGAACAGTCGATCCCGACCTCGAATTTCGCTTCGGACCCGGCCTGGTCGCCGCTGCTGGAATAGGCAGGAAGGGGAATTGAGGAATTGAGGAATTGACGAGTTGAAGAACTGAAGGATGGAGAAGGCAGCGGCCTACATCGAGCACGCGAGGGATTTGGAAGTCTATAAGCGTGCCTATGCAGTTTCCCTTGGGGTACACAGAGCCACGCTTGCTTTTCCGAAAATGGAGCAATACGCGCTCGCCGATCAACTACGTCGTTCCAGCAAGGCGATCTGCGCCAATTTGGCTGAGGGTTTTGCCAAACAGACCCGCTCCAAGCCCGAATTCGCACGGTTCATTTCGATGGCGATAGGGTCATGCAGTGAAGTGGAGACGTGGATTTCGTATGCGTTCGATCTGGAGTATATCACCCAGGCGCAACGCGACGAGTGGTTGCAATCCTATGCCCGCATTTACGGAATGCTGGTCAATCTCAGAGAGAAGCTGAGGTGACCTCTTTCCTCAATTCTTCAATTCTTCAATTCTTCAATTCCAACTTTCCACGGCTTGGTCGCGTTTCAGCCGCATTTCTGCCTACGGTCCGCGCGCATTGTTGCCTCCTCGGATTCCCGTTGGGCAAAACGGCTGTGGACGGCAGCCGAAACCAAATTTTAACCGTGTTTCTTGAACGCCGGTTAACCCAAACGTGGTTACTGGACGATCAACGAAATCACTCGAATTGCGAAGGAGAGGCGGCATGGGCCGTATCGCAGCACTTACCAGAAACCCGGCGATGATCGCGCTGGTGGCGTTGCTCGCCATCGCCGGCTGCGCCTCGAAGAAGAACCTGAACAGCGCCGCCGATCTCGGTCTCAGCGGCGCCGGGGCGGCAACGCCCGGATCGGCCCAGGACTTTACCGTCAACATCGGCGACCGCATCTTTTTCGATACGGATTCGTCCTCGATCCGCGCCGACGCGCAGACGACGCTTTCGCGGCAGGCGCAATGGCTGAACCAGTACAGGCAATATGCCATCGTCATCGAAGGCCATGCCGACGAGCGCGGCACGCGCGAATACAATCTGGCGCTCGGCGCCCGCCGCGCCGCCGCCACCCGCGACTTCCTCGTCGCCAGGGGTGTTTCCGCCCAGCGCCTGAAGACCATTTCCTACGGCAAGGAGCGTCCGGTCGCGGTTTGCGACGACATTTCCTGCTGGTCGCAGAACCGCCGCGCCGTCACCACGATCAGCGGCGCCGGTTCCTGATCGGTAATTTTCCAATCGGCAGAAATGCAACACCTACGTGGGAAAGGCGGCTGCGGCCGCCTTTTTCATGTCCGGCGCCCGGATGTGGGACTTGAAACAAAATTTGGCCGAAGTCCTGCGTCCTTGGTAATAACCGAGGCGCCTGACGGTCCACTCCGATCGGAAGGCATGCAACAGGCAAACAATCCACGGCGAGAGGCACATGCATTTCAGATCGGTCTTGAGCGGCACGCTTGCGTTGCTGCTCGTATCAAGCGTCGCTGCCCCGGCAGTAGGCAATGAGCAAGGCACAGAAAAAAGCGGTTTCTCCTTGCGCCTGCCGACGCTCGGCATTTTCGGTGAAAAAAAGAAACCGGATCAGGTGCAATTTGCGCAGGATGGCACCGGCACTACCGCGCTGGAGGAACAACTCCGGCAAATGAACGGCAAGATCGAGGAGCTCAACTTCCAGGTGCTGCAGATGCAGGAGCAGATCCGCAAACAGCAGGAAGATAACGAGTTCCGTTTCCAGCAGCTGGAAGGCGGCTCACAAGGCGCGCAGCAGCCACGCGAGCAGAAGAAGTCGGACGCAACCACCAACACCGACAGCAGCGTCGCCGAGGCTCCGGCGACGCATGCGCCGGCCGATGCGGGCACACCGCCCGCCGGCGGCCAGGAGGTCATCGTCGAATCACCGACAGGCGAACCCGGCGCGGTGATCCCGGGCACGCCGCCGAAGACGTTCGGCACCATCACCGTCGACAAGAACGGCAATGTGATCGAGGGCAACACGCAGGCACATGCACCGGCGCAGAACACCGCCCCTGTCCCCGGCGACCAGGCCGCTGGCACGCAGGCCGGCAAGTCCGACGATACGGTGGTCGCGGCGCTGCCCGCCACCGACGACCCGGAGGAGCTTTACCGCAATTCCTATCAGTTCATCCTGTCGGGCGACTACGGCACTGCCGAACAGGGTTTTCGCGACCACATCGCCCGCTTCCCCAAGGACGCCAAGACGGCGGACGCGCATTACTGGCTGGGTGAGTCGCTGCTCGGCCAGCAGAAGTATCGCGACGCGGCCGAGACTTTCCTCGCCGCCAGCAAGGACTATCCGAAGGCCAAGAAGGCTCCCGACATGCTGCTGAAACTCGGTGTGTCGCTGGTCGGATTGAACCAGCGCGACGTGGCCTGCGCCACTTTCGGCGAGATCGGCAAGCGCTATCCGAACGTTTCCGGCGCGCTCAAGGAACGCGTCAAGCAGGAAAGGGCGCTCGCGGCGTGCTAGTTTTTCTCCTGCATGTCGTTGCCCCAGGACTTGTTGCCCCAAATCCGGGGCCACTTTTGGGCGACATGCATTGATGCCCGAAACCGAGCCTGACCGTTCGGTTTTTTCGCAGATCGACTTTACCAGCGGCGCTGTTGCGGCCGTGTCCGGCGGCAGCGACTCGACCGCCCTCCTCCTTCTCCTCAAAGATCACCTCGACCGTACCGCGCCGGCAACGAAATTGCTGGCTGTGACGATCGATCACGCTCTGCGGCCGGGCTCGGCAGCGGAAGCGCAGGCCGTGGCCAGGCTTTGCGCCGGGCGCGGCATTGCCCACCGCATCCTGGTCTGGTCCGAACGCAAGCCGTCGACCGGCCTGCCGGCTGCCGCGCGAGAGGCACGCTACCGGCTGCTGGCCGAGGCGGCGCAGGCGGAAGGTATCGGCCTTATCCTGACCGGCCACACAGCCGACGACCAGGCGGAGACCGTGCTGATGCGGCAAGCTCGCCAGGAGGGGGCGCGAGAGCCAGAGCGAGGTCTAGCCGGCATGGCACCGGCCACCCTCTATGACTGGCGGATCTGGATCGCACGGCCGCTTCTCGGCACACGGCGTGCGGCGCTGCGCGAAGTCCTGCGGCGCGCGAATGTCGGCTGGGCCGAAGACCCGACCAATGAAGACAAGGCTTTCGAGAGGCCGCGTATCCGCGCAGCGCTTGCCGACCGCGATGGTGCGCGGGAAGACGCGTTGGTGCTGGCCGCGCGGGCTGCGGTGGAGCGCGAGCAGCTTGGCCATCGCGCCGCCGCGCTGATCAGTGGCTTTGCCAGCAGGCCCGCCGCTGGCCTTGTCCGTCTCGATCCGGGCTTTGCGACAGCCGTCGACGAGGCGGCGGCCGTATATGCGCTGCGCATCCTGCTGGCGACTGTCGGCGGCGTTGCGTTTCTGCCCGGTCAGGCTCGCAGCGAGGCGCTGCTCAACCGGCTGAGGCCCGGACCTCCTGGCACAATCCCAATTTTGGCTGCCCCGTTTTGCGCTACTTTGTCGCGGACGGTGGTCGATGCGCGGAGTGCCGGCATCTTCCTGCGTCGCGAAACCCGCAACCTGCCGCCCGCTGCGCCTGCCGTGAACAATGCCCTCTGGGACGGTCGCCGGAGGATCACATTGGGCGACGAGCCGGGTGAAGTTTTGATCGCGCCGCTCGGCGCGGCGCGTGCTGCAAGACAGGCAATTGCTGAAAACGGTACGCCGCCGAGCCTTGTCCGCGCGGCTCTGGCGGCCGAGCCGGTGCTGTGGCGCGCAAGCGAACATCCAGGCGATAGCCCGATGTCGCCGGGAATGGCGGTATGCCCGGTCGTCGCGCCCTTTGCCCGCTTCCTGCCGTCCTTCGACCTGGCGCTGGCCGGAATTGTCGCCGCGCTGATCGGCGCGCCGCGACTTCCTGCCCCGCCTTTCGGCGGCCACACTACCGGTTGATCATGGGCGAAAGCTTAACCGCGACATGCTGTTCTGCTTGGCAATGAAGGGCGCCATCCCTATGTTAGACCCAAGTTTCCTCTCACGACGCGTGTCCGCTGGCGGACACCAACGGGACAATTGATGAATCCGAATTATCGCAATCTCGCGCTCTGGGCGATCATAGCGGTCCTGCTCATCGCTCTCTTCAATCTGTTCCAGACGCCGCAGACGCGCGGAGCAGCGAGTGACGTCCCCTATTCGCAGTTCCTGCAGGACGTCGCGGCCGGCCGGGTCAAGACGGTGACCATCGCGGGCGCCCGCATCTCGGGCACTTATACCGACACCTCTACCGGCTTCCAGACCTATTCGCCGGGTGATCCGTCGCTGGTTTCGAGACTCCAGGACAAGAACGTCACCATCAACGCGCGCCCCGAATCCGACGGTTCCAATTCGCTGTTCAGCTATCTCATCTCCTGGCTGCCGATGATCCTCATCCTTGGCGTCTGGATATTCTTCATGCGCCAGATGCAGTCCGGCTCCGGCCGCGCCATGGGCTTCGGCAAGTCCAAGGCCAAGCTTTTGACTGAAGCGCACGGCCGCGTCACCTTCCAGGATGTCGCCGGCGTCGACGAAGCCAAGCAGGATTTGGAAGAGATCGTCGAATTCCTGCGTGATCCGCAGAAGTTCCAGCGGCTTGGCGGCAAGATTCCGCGCGGCGTGCTGCTCGTCGGCCCTCCCGGGACCGGCAAGACGCTGCTTGCCCGTTCGGTCGCCGGTGAGGCCAACGTGCCGTTCTTCACCATTTCCGGCTCGGACTTTGTCGAGATGTTCGTCGGCGTTGGCGCTAGCCGCGTCCGCGACATGTTCGACCAGGCCAAGAAGAATGCGCCCTGCATCATCTTCATCGACGAAATCGACGCGGTCGGCCGCCATCGCGGCGCCGGCCTCGGCGGCGGCAACGACGAGCGCGAGCAGACGCTGAACCAGTTGCTGGTCGAAATGGACGGCTTCGAATCCAACGAAAGCATCATCCTGATCGCTGCCACCAACCGGCCGGACGTGCTCGATCCGGCGCTGCTCAGGCCCGGCCGTTTCGACCGCCAGGTGGTGGTGCCGAACCCCGACATCGTCGGCCGCGAGAAGATCCTGAAGGTGCATGTGCGCAACGTGCCGCTGGCCCCCAATGTCGACCTCAAGGTGATCGCGCGCGGGACGCCGGGGTTTTCCGGCGCCGACCTGATGAACCTCGTCAACGAATCCGCCCTGATGGCGGCGCGGCGCAACAAGCGCCTTGTCACCATGGCCGAGTTCGAGGACGCCAAGGACAAGATCATGATGGGCGCCGAGCGCCGCTCGTCGGCGATGACCCAGGCCGAGAAGGAACTCACCGCCTATCACGAGGCCGGCCACGCCATCCTGGCGCTGAACGTGCCGTCGGCCGATCCGCTGCACAAGGCGACCATCATCCCGCGCGGCCGGGCGCTTGGCATGGTCATGCAGTTGCCGGAAGGCGACCGCTATTCGATGAGCTACAAATACATGATCTCGCGCCTTGCCATCATGATGGGTGGCCGCGTCGCCGAGGAGTTCAAGTTCGGCAAGGAGAACATCACCTCGGGTGCCTCCTCGGACATCGAGCAGGCAACCAAGCTGGCGCGCGCCATGGTCACACGCTGGGGTTTTTCCGACAAGCTTGGCCACGTCGCCTATGGCGACAACCAGGAGGAAGTGTTCCTCGGCCATTCGGTGGCGCGCACGCAGAACGTCTCGGAAGAGACGGCGCAGATCATCGACGCCGAAGTGCGCCGGCTGATCGACGAGGCCTATTCGACGGCCAAATCCATCCTGACCAAGAAGAAGAAGGAATGGATTGCGCTGGCGCAGGGGCTTTTGGAATATGAGACGCTGTCCGGCGACGAGATCAAGCAGCTGATCGCCGGCCACAAGCCGGCACGCGATCTCGGCGACGACACGCCGCCGAGCCGGGGCTCGGCCGTGCCGAAGTCCGGCAGCCGCCGCAAGAAGGGCCCGGAGCCCGAAGGCGGCATGGAGCCTCAGCCGTCAAGCTAGGGTCCGGCTCAGGAGATTGATTTCGAAAACGCCGCGGCTTGGACGCGGCGTTTTTGTTCAGGAGGTGCCGACAGCCGATCGCGGCCTGAAAAACTCAATCACTTCACCCAGTGCCGGGGACTTCTCCACATGGGAAATAGACGTTGAAGGTTTGCGGATGCCGTGATGAGGGCTGATCTCCCCGCAAGGGGGGAGATTGGCAGCGGCGCCGACAGCGCCTCGCTTGCAGCGCAGATACGGCATATCCTGGCCCTGCCTGCCACCGCCAGCAGCAAAAGGCCCGCGAACCTTCGCGAGCCTTGCTATATTCGAATGTTAATGTCGATCAGCTCTTCAGCGCGGCATTGCAAAGACTGTAGAAGCCGCCACCGGTCTGGATCCACTTGAGGCCGCCCAGCGTCCCGGCCCCCTTGTTGGCTTGGTACTGGTCGCGGCAGGTGTACATGCGGGCCTTGGCCGGAGTTTCGCTGCTATATTTGTCCGAGATCGCCTTCGGAAACGTCACTCCCTGGGGAGCGGTCACGGTCGGCTTTTTCGGCTGGCTGGTGAGGCTTGCCTGATCGGCTGCCGGCTTGGTGTCGTCGTCGAAGGCACTGGCACCGCACTGGCTCATGCGGAAGTCGTTCCACTTCATGCCGTTCAGCGTGTTGCCGGCCTTGGCCGCCCGATATTTGGCGCCGCACTCCGCCCTGCTGAGGCCGCTGCCTGCGTTGGCAGTTGCCGCTGCCTTGGTCGTCGCTGCGGCGGCCGCATCGGGCGTTGCAGCGTTGGTGCTGTTCGCCTTGGCTGGCGTGGCGTCGGTTGCGGCGGCGACGGTGCCGCATTCTGCCTTGCGGAACTGGTTCCAGTTCTGCCCGCCAAGTGTTCCGGCGTCCTTTGCCGCGTTATACTTGGTGCTGCATTCAGCCATGGTCAGCGCATTGGCGGGCGCTGCCAGGAATAAAGTCACGACGGCAAGACCCGTCAAAGTTGCAAGTCGATGGATAAGCATGTGTCTTCTCCCTCTGATGTTCACGTTATGTACCAAGCAAGCAATAGCACTCAACGAATGGTTGCGCCAGAGGCCAAATGGCGTAGAACCCTTCGGAAAGTGCATTATTTTGGATGAACTCGTTGCCAGCTCCTGCCCCTAGGCAATTTCCTGGGCGCATATGCACGGAAAACTTGTATAGAGCGTACCACTCTCCGGGAACTGCCTCGCATGACGGGCCGAGCGGGTCGGCCAGTGCGGCGGACCTGAATGCCAAGTCCAGAATAACGCGGCGGGTTCCGACTTCGATGCCGCTGATTGGCACATGAAAGAATCCAGATGCGGTCTGAAGGTTCTGAACGCTGCTGGCGCAACCAGGGCAGGCAAAATCAAAGCACTGACGTGGCACAAAACACACAAGACAACAGTTTTCTAAGGAATGGTGCCCTATAATCATGAATTGTGATGATAGGGCTCGGGCCAATGTGTGGCATGACGTGCCGGCAATGAACCATCGGGAAGCTGACTAGCATGGCAGGAAGTTATTTCGGAACGGACGGCATTCGCGGGCGCGCCAATAGATTTCCAATGACGGCGGAGATCGCCATGAGGGTCGGCATGGCCGCCGGCCTTTCGTTCCAGCGCGGCAACCATCGTCACCGCGTCGTGCTCGGCAAGGACACCAGACTTTCCGGCTACATGATCGAGAATGCGATGGTGTCGGGCCTGTGCGCCGCCGGCATGGACGTGTTCCTGCTCGGCCCGATTCCGACGCCCGCGGTCGCCATGCTGGTGCGCTCATTGCGCGCCGACATCGGCGTGATGATCTCGGCCTCGCACAATCCTTACTACGACAACGGCATCAAGCTGTTCGGTCCCGATGGCTACAAGCTTTCCGACGAGATCGAGGAGCGCATCGAGGGCATGCTCGACAAGGATATCGAACTGGCGCTCGCAGACTCGGACGGGCTCGGCCGCGCCAAGCGCGTCGACGGCGTTCATGACCGCTATATCGAATTTGCCAAGCGCACGCTGCCGCGGTCGATGTCGCTGTCGGGCCTCCGCATCGTTGTCGATTGCGCCAACGGCGCCGCCTACAAGGTGGCGCCCGAGGCGCTGTGGGAACTCGGCGCCGAAGTTGTCGCCATCAATGTCGAGCCCAACGGCTTCAACATCAACAAGGAGTGTGGCTCGACCCATCCGGCCGGCCTGCAGAAGAAGGTGCATGAAGTGCGCGCCGATATCGGCATCGCGCTCGACGGCGACGCCGACCGCGTCGTCATCGTCGACGAGAACGGCGCGATCGTCGATGGCGACCAGATCATGGCGCTGATTGCCGAGTCCTGGCATCAGAGCGGACGGCTGGCCGGCGGTGGCGTCGTCTCGACGGTGATGTCCAATCTCGGCCTCGAACGCTTCCTCGGCGACATGAACCTGCAGTTGCACCGCACCAAGGTCGGCGACCGCTATGTCGTCGAGCACATGCGTGCGCACGGCCTGAACGTCGGCGGCGAACAGTCGGGCCACATCGTGCTGTCCGATTTTTCCACCACCGGCGACGGCCTCGTCTCGGCGCTTCAGGTGCTCGCCTGCATCAAGCGGCAGAACCGACCGGTCAGCGAATTGTCGAAGAAGTTCGCGCCGGTGCCGCAATTGCTGAAGAACGTTCATATTTCCGGCGGCAAGCCGCTCGAGGAAGCTTTGGTCAAGGCGGCGATCGAAGATGGACGCCACCGCCTGGGCCAGGCTGGCCGCCTGGTCATCCGGCCGTCCGGCACGGAACCGCTCATCCGCGTCATGGCGGAAGGCGACGATCAGCAACTGGTCGAGGCCGTCGTCAACGACATCGTCGAGGTCATTTCGGAAACCCGCAGCGCCGCCTGATCCCCCAGTTTTTGCCAGGTTGAAAAGCCCGCCCTCCGGCGGGCTTTTTTCGTGTGTCCGCACGCCAAATCATTGGCGGAAAACGCGAGAATCCTAAAAGATTTAGAGATTCATGGTTAAGCGATAGGGTTAAACGGCTTTTAACTTTTCCAATTCATTATCCACGACTGAAGCCAATCAGATTCGGACGCGTTCGCTGTGCCGAGGGTTCTCAGGGGTGACAAGTATGTTCAATACAGCAAGTATGGCCGTCTTTGCCGCGCTGCTCGCGGGCGTGGCCGGACCAGTGTTCGCCGCCGACTTCGTCGAGCCGCCCGTGGTCGAGCCGGCCCCGCCGCCGCCCGTCTACGAGCAGCCGGTCGAATATGGCGGCTGGTACATTCGCGGCGACATCGACTACCACTGGTCGAAGTTCCGCGGCGCCGACTACATCACCTACGGCGACCCACCCGGCACCGGCAGCTTTGACAGCGGCAAGCTGGACGGCGCCTTCTCGGCCGGCGCCGGCGTCGGTTACCAGATCAACCGGCACTTCCGCACCGACCTGACCGCGGACTGGATGAGCAAATCCGATTTCCGCGGCTCGACCAGCGGCTTCTGCGGCATCAATCCCTGCACTTCGACCGACAGGTCGTCTTATACGGCGCTGCTGCTGCTGGCCAATGCCTATGTCGATATCGGCACCTGGCACGGCATCACGCCTTATGTCGGCGCCGGTATCGGCGGCGCCTGGGTCAAGTGGGATAAGCTGCACAACACCATTGACGACGATACGTTTGAGCATAGCGGCGGCAAGGGCTGGCGCTTTGCCTATGCGGCCATGGCGGGCGCCTCCTACTGCCTGACCGAGCGCGTCAAGCTCGATCTCGGTTACCGCTTCAGCCATATCGAGGGCGGCAAGATGTTCGACTTCGCCAGCAATGTCGGTCCTGGCCGTGACAAGGGCATCAATGTGCACGAAGTGCGCGGTGGCCTGCGCTACCAGTTCGGCAACTCGGACTGCGCGCAGCCGGAGCCGATCGCCTACGAACCCGAACCGGTTTACACCAAGTAATCGCTTCGAGAGCAGGTTGCGGACCGCCCGGCAGAAGCCGGGCGGTTTTTTTCGTTGTGGCGGCAACGCGCATCAAAATCAATTCGCTAACGCCTTGTTATCCTTAACCGCCACTTAACCACTATGGTTAACAATGCCCTGAAACGGCGCTCGCGATCGCGAATGGCGCCACCTTCGGGAGCCGGGGATCATGACAGTCAAATCGCGCATAGCACTGGCGCTTGCAGCAATCGCCCTGACGCCGTTGTCGCAGGCGCTTGGCGCCGACTACGATCCGCCGATCTATGTCGACCAGGCGCCGGACTATGTGCCGGTCGAAGTCGGTTCGGGATGGTATCTGCGCGGCGATGTCGCTTATCTGCCGGAAGAGAGCTACAGGAATGTGGACTTCGCTTTCACCCCTCCAGGTTTCAGTTATAAGGAAAGCGAGGATCCGGTTTTTGCCAGTATCGGCTTCGGATATCATCTAAACGACTACCTTCGAGCCGAAGTGAATCTCGGCTATCTGCCCGGCAACAAGATTAACGTCAGATACAACGATGGAACCGTTGCTGCTTCCGCGAATGTGAAAAATTCCGCCATGACAGGTATGGTGAACGGCTATGTCGACCTGGGAACCTATGTCGGCTTCACGCCCTATGTCGGCGCAGGTGTCGGCCTTTTTCGAAGCAAACGCAGCTTTTCGGCGAGCTATGCCGACGCTGACACCCCGGCAGACAACTTCGCCCTGCGTGACAACAAAACCCAGTATTCCTTTGCTTATTCGCTAAATGCCGGTGTTGCGTACCAAGTGTCCAAGAACGTCTTCGTTGACTTGGGCTACCAGTACCTGTCGTCGCCGGATGCCGAATATGCCACCCTGGCTGACTTGGATGACTCTCCAATCCGCAAAGGGATCGACTCACATCAGATCAAGGTCGGGCTGCGCTACGATCTCTGGTAGGCACGGCGAAAGCCTCGGGAATGCCAGCGGCGGACTTCGGTCCGTCGTTCTCTTTTTCGGTGGGACGCGACCAGTATCCCGTCAGCGACAAAAACTTTCCTCTTGACGCCGGAAGCCTGAACGCATATCGCCGTCTGTGGGCCACCCCTCCCCAACGAGGGGCCACTATCTGGAAGGATAGACCACGATGACGATCCATACGAAGCCCGGACTGCGCCCGGCAAATCCCAATTTTTCCTCAGGTCCCTGTGCAAAACGCCCCGGCTGGTCAGTCGAGGCGCTGGCCAATGCCGCGCTCGGACGCTCGCACCGCGCCAAGATCGGCAAGACCAAGCTCGAACAGGCGATCGAGCTGACGCGGGAAATTCTCCAAATTCCGGCGGATTATCGCATCGGCATCGTGCCGGCGTCGGACACCGGCGCGGTCGAGATGGCGCTGTGGTCGCTGCTCGGCGAACGCGGCGTCGACATGGTCGCCTGGGAGAGTTTCGGTTCCGGCTGGGTCACCGATGTGGTCAAGCAGCTGAAGCTCGCCGACGTGCGCAGGATCGAAGCCGGCTACGGTGCGTTGCCGGATCTGACAAAAATCGACTTCGACCGCGACGTGGTCTTCACCTGGAACGGCACGACCTCAGGCGTGCGCGTGCCGAACGGCGATTTCATCCCGGCCGCCCGCAAGGGCCTGACCATCTGCGACGCCACGTCGGCGGCCTTTGCGCAAGAGCTCGATTTTGGCAAGCTCGACGTCGTCACCTTCTCCTGGCAGAAGGTGCTGGGCGGCGAAGGTGCGCATGGCATGCTGATCCTCAGCCCACGCGCCGTCGAGCGGCTGGAAAGCTACAAGCCTGCCTGGCCGCTGCCGAAAATCTTTCGCCTCACCTCGGGCGGCAAGCTCATCGAAGGCATTTTTAAGGGCGAAACCATCAACACGCCGTCGATGCTGTGCGTCGAGGATTATCTCGACGCGCTGCGTTGGGCGAAGTCGATCGGCGGTCTCGACGCATTGATTGCCCGCGCCGACGCCAACGCCGCCATTATCGACGGTTTCGTCGGTAGATCCGCATGGCTCGGCCATCTGGCCACCGACCCGGCGACGCGATCGAACACGTCCGTCTGTCTTTCCTTCACCGACCCGGACGTCGCCGCGCTCGATGCCGACGGACAAGCGGCGTTCGCCAAGGGCATCGTCTCGGCGCTCGACAAGGAAGGCGTCGCCTACGATATCGGCGCCTATCGCGATGCGCCGCCGGGCCTGCGCATCTGGTGCGGCGCGACCGTCGAGACTTCCGACCTCGAAGCGCTGCTGCCGTGGCTCGACTGGGCCTTTGCCGCGCAAAAGGCGTCGCTCAAGGCGGCCGCCTGATCCCTCCCCTTCGAGGGGAGGGTGGCCCGAAGGGCCGGGTGGGGTCGCCTCCACCCAACTCAACGGTCCGCCTTCCAGAAGAAAAGATTTTGGCCGCGTCCGGCCGCAACGACCCACCCCGGCGCTTCGCGCCGACCCACCCCGAAAGGGGGGGGGGGGCCCAACGCCAAGGTATATGACCCAGCCCCGCGGTCTGGGGTCGCCCAAACACGCCCCCCCCGACCTGGGGCGGCGGCCGGCGGCCCCCCCCCCCCCGGGCGGCGCGCCCCGACCCTCCCCTCAAGGGGGAGGGGTGCCAATCGCAAAGGATGAAGCCCATGCCCCGCGTTCTCGTCTCAGACAAACTCTCCACCACCGCCGTGCAGATCTTCAGGGATCGCGGCATCGAGGTCGACTACCTGCCCGATCTCGGCAAGGACAAGGAAAAGCTGCTCGAAGTGATCGGCCAGTATGACGGCCTCGCCATCCGTTCGGCGACCAAAGTCACCGAAAAGCTGATCGACGCCGCCACAAGGCTCAAGGTGGTCGGCCGCGCCGGCATCGGCGTCGACAATGTCGACATCCCGGCGGCGAGCCGCAAGGGCATCATCGTGATGAACACGCCCTTCGGCAATTCGATCACCACCGCCGAGCATGCCGTCGCCATGATCTTCGCGCTGGCCCGCCAGATACCGGAAGCCAATGCCTCGACCCATGCCGGCAAGTGGGAAAAGAACCGCTTCATGGGCACCGAGATCACCGGCAAGACGCTGGGCATCATCGGCTGCGGCAATATCGGCTCGATCGTCGCTACGCGCGGCGTTGGCCTGAAGATGCACGTCATCGCCTTCGATCCGTTCCTGTCGGACAGTCGCGCCGAGGAGCTCGGCGTCGAGAAGGTGGAACTCGACGAGCTGTTCGCCCGCGCCGATTTCATCACCCTGCACACGCCCTTGACCGACAAGACGCGCAACATCATCGACGCTTCGGCGATCGCCAAAATGAAGACCGGCGTGCGCATCATAAACTGCGCCCGTGGCGGGCTGATCGTCGAGGCCGACCTGATCGCGGCGTTGAAAAGCGGCAAGGTGGCAGGCGCCGGCATCGACGTGTTCGAGGTCGAGCCGGCGGAGAAAAGCGAGCTGTTCGGCATGGAGAATGTGGTGGCGACGCCGCATCTCGGCGCATCGACGATGGAGGCGCAGGAGAACGTCGCTCTGCAGGTCGCCGAGCAGATGGCCGACTACCTGATCAAGGGCGCCGTTTCCAACGCCATCAACATGCCGTCGATCACCGCCGAGGAAGCGCCGCGCCTAAAACCCTTCGTCAAGCTGGCCGAAGTGCTCGGCGCCTTTGTCGGCCAGGTCACCGAGGATCCGATCAAGGAGGTCGAGATCCTGTTCGACGGCTCGACCGCGACGATGAACACGCGCGCGCTGATCAGCGCCACACTTGCCGGGCTGATCCGGCCGCAGGTCTCCGACGTCAACATGGTTTCGGCACCGATCATGGTCAAGGAGCGCGGCATCATCGTCGCCGAGGTCAAGCGCGACAAATCGGGCGTGTTCGACGGCTATATCAAGCTGACGGTCAAGACCGAGCACAAGACGCGTGCGATCGCCGGCACCTGCTTTTCGGACGGCAAGCCGCGCTTCATCCAGATCAAGGGCATCAACCTCGACGCCGAGGTCGGTCAGCACATGCTGTACACGACCAATGCCGATGCGCCCGGCATCATCGGCCTGCTCGGCACGGTCTGTGGCGAGAACGGCGTCAACATCGCCAACTTCCAGCTCGGCCGCAACCGGCCTGGCGGCGATGCCATCGCGCTGCTCTATCTCGATGCGCCGTTCCCGGAGAAGGTGCTGGAACAGGTGCGGGCGCACAAGTCGATCGACTCCGCCAAGCGGCTGCATTTCGACGTCGGCGTCGCCTGAATCATGCGCGAGGCGCCCCGCGGGCTTTGTAAGCCCACGGGGCGTTTCGACAATGGCGTCGAAATATCGACAGAGTTCTTTCACGGCCCGTCACAGGTTTCCGGCTGTCAAATCGCCATTTTCCGTCCGCTGTATTCGGCCAGGCTGATGCCGCCGAGCACCAGCACGAGGGCGACGCCCTGATAGAGCTGGAATGTCTCACCGACGATCAGCACCGACAGCAGCGTGCCGAAGATCGGCACCAGGTTGATGAACAGGCCGGCCCGGTTGGCGCCGATCAGTTCGTTGCCCCTGATATAAAAAATCTGCGAGACGACCGAAGCGCCGATCGCAGTGTAGAACGCTATCGCCCAGCCGCGCGCATCGGGGACGATGACCTTGCCGGCAGCCACCTCCCACAGCAAGAAAGGTAGCGAGGTGACGAGTGCGGCAATCGACAGCGCCAGCATCAGGCTTTGCCAGCGTATGGCCGGCTTCAGCCGCAACCCGACCGAGTAGAAGCTGTAGCAAAGCACCGCGATCAGCATGATGGCGTCACCGAAGTTAAGATCCAGCTTGAGGAGCTGGCGCAGATCGCCGTGGCTGGCGGTCAGGGCGACGCCGATGATCGTCAGCGCGACGCCGGCGATCTGCACCCGGTTCACACGCAGGCGAAACAGCACGAAATTGGCGAGGATGATGACGACCGGGATTGCCGCCTGCTCGATCGAGACGTTGATCGCCGTCGTGTAGTTGAGCGCCGTGTAGAAGATCGCGTTGAAAAAGGTGAAGCCGCAAGCGCCGAGCCCGCCAAGCAGCAACCAATGCCTGCGCACCACCGGCCAGTCCTCGCGCAGCGTTCTCCAGCCGATCGGCAGCAAGATCAGAACGGCCAGAACCCAGCGCAGGAAGACCAGCGTCATCGGCGAAATATGGTCGACTGCCAGTTTGCCGGCCACGGAGTTGCCGCCCCACAGCAAGGTGGTGGACAGCAGGAACAGATAGGCGGTTCGATGCATCGCGAAATTCCAGCCGGGGTGGGCAGGGTCATTGCCGACCTATTGTGGTGGTTCGCCCAAGTAAATGATGTCAAAGGCGAAAATTGTTGTGCCTGAGGGCGCTTTCGGCGGCAAAGAATGGTCGCGCTCGCCGGGTGTTGACGTTATAGAACGACGTACGTCCACCTGGACGCGCAAAAGTACGAGTCTCAAGGCTTTGAACGTTCGCGTCGTGCTTTCCGAAAATCGATTCCGATTTTCTGGCCGATGCGATAGAAGCCTGTCGTTTCGAACCATTCAAGCCGCTCGGAGCGGCGCCTCAAGGGAAAAGAAACATGGCCAATGTGGTGGTCGTCGGCTCGCAATGGGGCGACGAGGGCAAAGGCAAGATCGTTGACTGGCTGTCGGAACGCGCCGACGTCGTCGTGCGCTTCCAGGGCGGCCACAATGCCGGCCATACGCTGGTCATCGACGGCAAGGTCTACAAGCTGTCGCTGCTGCCGTCCGGCGTGGTGCGGCAAGGCAAGCTGTCCATCATCGGCAATGGCGTCGTCTTCGATCCGCATGCCTTCGTAGCCGAGGTGACGAAATTGAAGGCGCAAGGCGTCGAGGTGACGCCGGAGCGCCTGAAAATAGCCGAAAACACCGCGCTTATCCTGTCCTTGCACCGGGAGCTGGACGGATTCCGCGAAGACGCCGCCTCCAATTCGGGAACGAAAATCGGCACGACCCGTCGCGGCATCGGCCCCGCTTATGAGGATAAGGTGGGCCGGCGCGCGGTCAGGGTGATGGATTTGGCGGATTTGGAAACGCTGCCCTTGAAGGTCGACAGGCTGCTGACGCATCATAATGCGCTGCGCCGCGGGCTCGGCCACGCCGAAGTCACGCATGAGGCGATCATGAGTGAGCTGATTTCGGTCGCCGACGAGATCCTGCCCTATATGGACCGCGTCTGGAAGATCCTCGACGACAAACGCCGCGCCGGCGAACGCATCCTGTTCGAGGGCGCGCAGGGCACGCTGCTCGACATCGACCACGGCACCTATCCGTTCGTCACCTCGTCCAACACGGTAGCCGGTCAAGCGGCCGCCGGATCCGGCGTCGGCCCGGGTGCCATCGGTTATGTGCTCGGTATCACCAAGGCCTATACGACGCGTGTCGGCGAAGGTCCGTTCCCGACCGAACAGAAGAACGAGATCGGCGAGTTCCTGGGCACGCGCGGCCACGAGTTCGGCGTCGTCACCGGCCGCAAGCGCCGCTGCGGCTGGTTCGATGCCGTGCTGGTTCGCCAAGCCGTCGCCGTAAACGGCATCAAGGGCATCGCCCTGACCAAGCTCGACGTGCTCGACGGGCTGGACGAGATCAAGGTCTGCACCGGCTACCGCCTTGATGGCGAGGCGATCGATTATCTGCCGGCCAGCCAGGGTGCGCAGGCGCGCGTCGAACCGATCTACGAGACGCTGGAGGGCTGGAAAGGCACCAGCGCCGGCGCCAGAAGCTGGAACGATCTGCCGGCCCAGGCAGTCAAATATGTCCGTCACATCGAGGAACTGATCGGCGCGCCGGTCGCACTCCTTTCCACCAGCCCTGAACGGGACGACACAATACTTGTGACCGATCCGTTTCAAGACTAGATTCCAAGCTGTTCCGGGCATCGCGGCCGATTTGCGGGGGCCGGCCCAGAAACGAAATGCAGGTCGACTGAAGCATGGCAGATTTTGTTGGTGCTCTGAAAAAGACGCTCGACGGCCTTGGCAATCCGACGCCGGAGATACGCGCCAGGGTCTACGACAAAGCCCGTTCGACAATCGCGGACAAGCTGGCGAAGAACATACCGCCGCTGGCGCCGTCGGTCGTTGCCCAGCACAAGCGCACCCTGGAAGATGCCATCGCCATCGTCGAGCGGGGCTACGCCAAGCCTGCGCCGGTATCCGATCCGCTGTCGGAGTTGGAGGACATCTTCTCCTCCATTGACCGCAACAAGAACCAACCCAGCCATGTCCGACAGCCGGCCGAGCCGGCATGGCAGCCGGCCAAGACCGAGCCGGAATGGCAGCCGGCACCTGCCGCCAAAACCTCGCTGAATTGGCAAAAACCGCCTCCAGAGGGCACCGATGCGGAGCCTTCGGACGCGGATCTTCCAGCGGCGTACGAGGGCAGCGATAGCTTTAGAGACGATGTCTTCCCCAACGACGAGGAGCCGGCGCCGGACACTTTTCAGCATCCTGCCGAGCGCAGGCGCAGCTATGGCGGGCTGATCGCCGCTGTCGTCGCCTTGCTCGTCATCGCGGGCGGCGGCTACGGCATCTGGCTGAACAAGGACGCGTTCAGCAACATGCTGGGTCTCAACAGCACGACGGTCGCAACCGTAGAACCGCTGGTGAAGCCGAGCCCGGCCGAGCGGCCGGCTGCCGATGCTGCGGCAAGGGCCCCGGCCGCAGCGGCTCCAGCCGATGCCGAGGGCACAAAGTTCACCCAGCGGCTGACACCTGAGGGCGGTGAGGTCGATCCCGGCCCCGCTTCAGGACAAAGTGGCATTGGAGAGGGCGAATCCGTCGCAGCACTGACCACGCCGCCGCCGGCCGCACCTGCGCCTGCAGCGCCTGCCGGCACGCCAGCCACGAATGTGCCCGCACCGGGCGCGGCCCCCGCAACACCGCCTGCCGATGCCGCCACGCCGGCGCCGGCTGCGCCGGCCGCTAGCGCCGCCGCGCCGGGCGGGCCCGCCCCCGGGGGCGCGCCCGGGGCGGGCCCCCGCCCCCCCCCCCCCGCCGCCCGGGGGCGCGGGCCCCCCCCCCCCGGGCCGCCCCCCCGCCGCGCCCCCCCCCCCCCCCCCCCCCCCCCCCCCCCCCCCCCCCCGCGCCGCGCCCCCCCCCCCCCCCCCCCCCCCCCCCCCCCCCGGCGCCGGCCCCGGGTGCCGCGCCGGGTGCTGCACCGACAGCCGCGCCTGCCGAAACCGCACTGGCGGTTGGCCAGAAGGCGATCTTCTACGAGGAGCGCACCAGCACCGCGCAAGGCTCGGCCGAGCCCGGCAGCATCGTCTGGTCGCTGGTGCAGGAATCGCCCGGCGGCAACCTGCCGCCCGAGCCGGCAATCCGCGCCGAGGCGAGCATTCCGGGCAAGGACGTGCAGTTGCGCATGACCATCCGCCGCAACACCGACCAGACGCTGCCGGCCAGCCACATCATCGAGATGATTTTCCTGACGCCCGATGGTTTCGACGGCGGCGGTGTCGACAACATCCTGCGCGTCGCCATGAAGGGCTCTGAACAGGATGCCGGCAGTCCACTGATCGGCATCCCGGCCAAGATCGCCGACGGCTTCTTCCTGGTCGCTCTCAACGACACAAAGCCGGACGAAGACGCCAATCTGACCCTGCTGCGGGGCCAGAAATGGATCGACGTGCCGGTCGTCTACAAGACCGGACGGCGGGCGCTGCTCACCATGGAAAAGGGCATTCCCGGCGAGAAGGTGTTCGACGAGGCGCTGAAGGCCTGGCAAACAAAAGAGGCGGGCTGAGGCCCGCTCACCAGCCTCCCTTCGGCTCAGAAGCCCTGGAACAGCATGTCGAGCGCGGCCACGATGTCGTCGTGATGCTTGGAGATATTCAGTCGACTTTCGCCCAATTCCTTTGCCGGAACCGTGGCGATCAGATGGGTGGCCACAACCAATTTTCGCCCATTGATCTCGACGAGGGGATGGAGCTTTCGCATCGGCGGCGGCGTAATTGTTGTCGGAAGCAGCGGGATCACCACCCGTGTTTTAAAATCGTCGAGCAGGTCGGATTGGACGTCCAGCAAATAGCTGCCTTCGACCCGACCCGCGAAGACATCATAGCGTGCCATCAGAACTGCCGATGTTCTTCCAACGGAATACCGTGCTTTTCGACGTATTCGTTCCACGCTTCTATTGTGGCGCGATTCTCAAGTTTCCATAGTCGGGCTTTTTCGGCAGCCACCGCCTCTGCGATACCGGCTTCGGCGGCGCGCGAGACATTCACATCGAGTCCCTTGGCTTCCTTCATGAGCTTCGAGTCGATCGACAGATTTGCCGGCTGACGAACCGCATTCATAGCTATCTTTCGCATGATAACCTCCGCAGAATGCGCATAATGTATGCGCATTGTCGTGGTGGAGCAACGGCGAAGCGTCTACCCCTCCATCTCCTCGCGCAGCATTTCAAGTTCCAGCCATTCCTCCTCGAGCGCTGCCAGCGTGGCGCGCTCCTTGTCGAGCGCGGCGATGGTCTTCTGGAATGAGGCCGGGTCGCGCTCGTAATAGGCCGGGTCGGCGATATTATCCTCCAGCCGTGATATCGAGGCGGTCACCGCGTCGATCTTCTTGGGCAGCGATTCCAGCGCGAATTTCTGCTTGAACGACAGTTTTTTCGCCGGGCCCTTCGGCGCCGTTGCCTCGGTCCGGGCTGCCGCCGCCACTTCACTCGTCTCGGCCTTCGGCCGTGCCTTGCGGTCGTCCAGCCTGGTGCCGCCGCGCTGCGCCAGCATGTCGGAATAGCCGCCGGCATATTCGATCCAGCGGCCGCCGCCTTCCGGCGCGATCAGGCTGGTCACCGTGCGGTCGAGGAAATCGCGGTCGTGGCTGACCAGGATGACGGTGCCGGCAAAACCGGCGACCAGTTCCTGCAGCAGTTCCAGCGTCTCCATGTCGAGATCGTTTGTCGGCTCGTCCAGCACCAAAAGATTTGCCGGCCGCGCCAGCACACGGGCGAGCAGCAGCCGCGCCCGCTCGCCGCCCGAAAGCTCGCGCACCGGCGTGCGCGCCTGTTCCGGCTTGAACAGGAAGTCCTTCATGTAGGAGACGACGTGGCGCTGCTCGCCGTTGATGACAAGGTTCTCGCCGCGGCCGTCGGTGAGATACTGCGCCAGCGTCTCTTGCGGGTTGACCGCCTCGCGTTTCTGGTCGAGCGTGGCGATCTCCAGATTGGTGCCGAGTCGCACCGTGCCTGAGTCCGGCTTCAATTCGCCGGTCAGCATCTTCAGCAGCGTCGTCTTGCCGACGCCGTTCGGGCCGACCAGGCCAACGCGGTCACCGCGCTGGATGCGGGTCGAGAAACCCCTGACCACGGTGAGGTCGCCAAAGCTCTTCTCGATGTTCCTGGCCTCGATCACCAGCTTGCCCGATTCGGCGGCGTCGCTGGCCACCATGGTCGCCGCACCCTCGGCGCCACGATGGCCGCGAAAGCGCTGGCGCATGGTCTGCAGTTCGCCGAGCCGGCGCATGTTGCGCTTGCGCCTTGCCGTCACGCCATAGCGCAGCCAGTGCTCCTCGCGCACGATCTGGCGGCCAAGCTTGTGCTGCTCGCGCTCTTCTTCTTCCAGAACGGTGTCGCGCCATTCCTCGAAATGGCCAAAGCCCTTGTCCAGCCTGCGGGTCTGGCCCCGATCGAGCCAGACGGTGGCGCGCGACACGCGCTCGAGGAAGCGGCGGTCGTGCGAGATGACGATCAGCGCCGAAGAGGTGCGGGCAAGCTCCTCCTCCAGCCATTCGATGACCGACAGGTCGAGATGGTTGGTCGGCTCATCGAGGAGGAGAATGTCGGGCTCCGGCGCCATGACGCGGGCCAGGGCAGCACGGCGGGCTTCGCCGCCGGAGAGATCGTTCGGCCGTTCCTCGCCGGACAGGCCGAGATGCTCCATCAGATAGGTGGCGCGGTAGGGATCGTCGGCGGGTCCGAGCCCCGCCTCGACATAGGCGCGGACGCTGGCGAAATCATCCATGTCGGGCATTTGCGGCAGGTAGCGCACTGTTGCCGAAGGCTGGCGGAACACCTCGCCATCCTGCGGCTCGATCAATCCCGCAGCGATCTTCAGCAACGTCGACTTGCCCGAGCCGTTGCGGCCGACCAGAGCGATCTTGTCGCCCGCCGACGCCGTCAGTTCCGTCCCGTCGAGCAGCGGCGTGCCACCGAAGGTCAGTTTTATCCCGTCGAGATTGAGAAGCGGCGGCGCCATGTCAGCTTTCAGGTAGGGGGAATGGATGGGCGAGCAACAGCGCGCGGCCGCTGCCCAGCGCGACTTCGAGCCGGCCCTTGACCTCGTTGGAAATGGTCAGCGACGAGCCGAACGCCACCTCGACATGGTTCAACGGCCATTTGGCGCCGGTCACGGTCAGACCGGCAAGGTCGGAGAAGCCGAGAATCGAAAACAGCGTGCCGTCGGCGTAGTCGAAGCCGGCCTTTCCGGGAAGCAAGGGCACGCCTTCCTGTGCGCCACTGGTCAAAAGCACCTCTGTCCCTGCCTCGGCCAGCCGGACGCCGAGCGCCAGGTGCAGGAAGGCGTGGTCGGTGCGCTTGCCGCCGAACGCGCCGGCGAGCACGAGGCTGGTCGCGCCGCGTTCGAGCGCGGCGGCGATAGCCAGTTCGCCGTCGGTCTTGTCCTTTTCTGCCGGAAACACCTGGCGCGGCACGGCGGCGAGCCCGTCCGGCAAATCCGCCGGCACCGAATCGAAGTCGCCGACCCAGAGTTCCGGCGTCAGGCGCAGAGTCCGGGCATGGCTGATGCCGGCGTCGGCGGCGATGACACGCGTGCCTTCGACCTGGCGGTCGAGCAGCGGCGTGCGGATAAGGTCGCCGCCAAGCAGGATGGTGAATTTGCTCATATGCGTGGCCCTTACCAGCCCTGCTTGCGAAACGGAAGGCCGCGGTCTGGATGCCCGGCAAACTTCCGCTTGCGCCGCAGATGGGCCGGGCCTATGTGTCGAAGCGCTCTAACGGGGTGCTGGACGCGATCTTCGCGGACCGGCTGAGAGGCAACCTGCCAACCCGCTGAACCTGATCCGGTTTGTACCGGCGGAGGGATTAGACGTTTCGGACAACCCGACGCCTCAATTCCCTTCAACGCCAACGAAGGAGGCGCCGATGCGCACGTTTTTATACACACTTGTTTCGGCAGTGCTGCTCGCGGCGACCGTTCTCGCCGGCACCGGGCCGGCATCCGCGCAGGAAAAACTCACCGTCTATACCTATGAGAGCTTCACCGCCGAATGGGGTCCAGGCCCGGCGGTCAAGAAGGCGTTCGAGGCCGAATGCGGCTGTATTCTCGAATTCGTCGCGGTCGCCGACGGCGTCGCCCTGCTCAACCGCGTCAGGCTGGAAGGGGCCGCGACCAAGGCCGACATCGTGCTCGGCCTCGACACCAATCTGACGGCGGAAGCCAAGGCCACCGGCCTGTTTTCGCCGCATGGTGCCGTCATCGACGTCAAGGTGCCGGGCGGCTGGAGCGACGATATTTTCGTGCCGTTCGACTATGGTTATTTCGCCGTCGTCTACGACACCGAAAAGCTGAAGACGCCGCCGAAGAGCCTGAAGGAATTGGTCGAGGGCAATGCCGATGAAAAGATCGTCATTCAGGATCCGCGCACCTCGACGCCCGGTCTCGGCCTACTGTTGTGGGTGAAGTCGGTTTATGGCGACAAGGCGCCCGAAGCCTGGGCCAAGCTTAAGGCAAAGGTGCTCACCGTGACGCCGGGCTGGAGCGAGGCCTACGGCCTGTTCACCAAGGGTGAGGCGCCGATGGTGCTGTCCTATACCACGTCGCCGGCCTATCATATGGTCGCCGAAAACACCCAACGCTATCAGGCAGCGCCCTTCGACGAGGGCGCGTATCTGCAGATCGAGGTTGCCGGCATCACCAAATCAGGTGCGAAGAACCCGTTTGCGAAACAGTTCCTGACTTTCATGACCGGGCCGAAATTCCAGGATGTCATTCCCGAGACCAACTGGATGTTCCCTGCCGGCAAGACCGAGAAGCCGCTCAATCCGGCTTTCGAGAAGCTCGTCAAGCCGACCAAGACGTTGCTTTTCAGCCCCGAAGAGGTCGCCGCCAACCGCAAGGCCTGGGTCGACGAATGGCTGTCGGTGATGAGCAAGTAGGACTTAGATTTCTGCATGGTGTTCGCTCCACGCCACCCCCCTCTGGCCTGCCGGCCATCTCCCCCTCCAGGGGGGAGATCGGATGTCACTTCCGCTTTCGCCAATCGCAACAGTCGAAGGATTGAGGCGAGGGTGAAGCTTCCAATCTCCCCCCTTGTGGGGGAGATTGCCGGCAGGCCAGAAGGGGGTGGGAGGGAACTCGACCTCAGCCACAT
>NZ_JBVVQT010000016.1:0-100177 GCF_055811595.1 Mesorhizobium sp. WSM4814 | reverse complement strand
TGGGGGGGGGGGGCGCCGCCCCCCCCCCCCCCCCCCCCCGGCGGCCCCCCCCCCCCCCCCGGCGGCGGCGCGTGCCCCGCGTGTGGCCCAACCCCCCCCGTGGGGGGGGATTTGGCCGGCTGGCCAGAAGGGGGTGGGCGGGAACTCGACCTCAGCCACATCCCATCTTTCAGCGCCCGCCGTTAAGTTGGGCAGCGCGGAATGCACACTGGCCATCGTAGAGATCCCCGCATCACCGCCGGCACCATCGCGCTTGCCGCTGTTGCGCTGCTGATCGGCGGCGCGTTCGCCGGGCTCATCGTCGAAGGCGCACGCGATCCGTCCGGCGCCGCGTCGGCCTTCGATTCCTACCTCTTCCGCGTCGCCCGATTCACGCTGTGGCAGGCATTGCTGTCGACGCTGCTCTCCGTCGTGCCGGCGCTGTTCGTGGCGCGGGCGCTGTCGCGGCATCCGCGCTTCTTCGGTCGCGGCCTGATCCTGCAGCTCTTCGCCGTGCCGCTCGCGCTGCCGGCCATCGTCGCAGCACTCGGGATTCTGGCACTCTATGGCCGTGCCGGCTATTTCGCCGGCGTGCTCAGCGCGATCGGCGGTCAGGGCTGGCCGGGCATATACGGCCTGTCCGGCATCCTCGTCGCCCATGTCTTCTTCAATCTGCCGCTGGCCACGCGGCTGTTCCTCGAAGCGCTTGCGACAGTGCCGGCCGACCAGTGGCGGCTGGCGAGCCAGCTCGGCATGGGCGCCAGGCCCGCCTTCCGGCTGATCGAATGGCCAACGCTGCGCGCGGCGCTGCCGGGCGTCGCCGGGCTTGTCTTCATGCTCTGCATCACATCCTTTACCATCGTACTCACGCTGGGCGGCGGGCCGCGTGCGACAACGCTGGAGGTCGCCATCTACCAGGCGCTGCGTTTCGATTTCGATCCTGCCCGCGCGGTGACGCTGACAGTGCTGCAGATCGCGCTGACCTTCGTCGTCGTGCTGGCATTGATGCGGCTCGGCGCCAATACCGTCGGCGACGCCAACCTGCCGGTGGCTTCGCGCCGCTATCTTTCGGCCGGCGCCGCCGAGACCGTGCTGAACACAGCATTGATCATCCTCGCTTTGCTGTTCGTCGCCGGGCCGATGGCGGCCACGGTCACCTCAGGCCTTGGCGCCGATCTCGGCCGGCTGGCGGGCGAGAGCGCGGTGCGGCAAGCGGCGCTGACCAGCGCCGTGCTCGCCTTGCTGGCGGCGCTGCTTGCAGTGGCGCTGTCGCTGTCGCTGGTCATGGCACGCCGGGCGCTGGCCTTGAGGCGTCGCGTCGGCGCCAGGACGCCGCTCGAATACGCCACGGATACCGGCGCCGGTTTCGTCCTCGTCGTGCCGCCCGTCGTCATCGGCGCCGGCTGGTTCCTGCTCCTGCGGACCGTCAGCGACGTCTTTGCCATCGCCCCTGTCATGGTCGTCGCCGTCAATGCGGTGATGGCGATGCCGTTTGCCATCCGCGCCATTCGCCCCGGCTATGATGCGGCGAGCGAACGCCACGAACGGCTCTGTTTGCTGCTTGGCATTTCGGGCTGGAACCGTTTCCGGCTGGTCGACTGGCCGTCGCTGCGGCGGCCGCTCGCCACCGGTTTCGCGTTCGCGATGGCTTTGTCGCTCGGCGATCTCGGCGTCATTGCCCTGTTTGGCAGCGACTCCCTGCAGACGCTGCCTTATCTCCTGCTGGCCCGCATGGGCAGCTACCGCACGATGGACGCGGCCGGCCTGGCATTGCTGCTCGGCCTGGTCTGTCTCGCGCTTGTCCTGGCCGCGGACTGGCTGGGACGGGGAGAAAGATCATGACGCTCAACAGCGAAAACGGTACGGCTGTGCGGCTGGAAAAGGCCTCGTTCAGCTATGGCGAAGCGCCGTTTTTATTCGATGTCGAGTTCGCCGCCTCGAAGATCACCGCCATCATGGGGCCGAGCGGCTCGGGAAAATCGACACTGCTCAATCTGGTGGCCGGCTTCGAGACGCCGCAATCGGGCCGCGTGCTGATCGGCGGCGCCGATGTCGGCGCCAAACCGCCGTCGGCGCGGCCAGTGTCGATGGTGTTCCAGGAAAACAATCTCTTCGCCCATCTTTCGGTCGAACGAAATGTCGGCCTTGGCCGCTCGCCATCGCTCAGGCTGACCGAGGCCGACCACGCTGCAATCGCCGCGGCGCTCAAGCGCGTCGGCCTTGCCGGCAAGCAACAGCGCCTGCCGCGCGAACTCTCCGGCGGCGAGCGGCAGCGCGTCGCGCTCGCCCGCGTCCTGGTGCGCGACCGGCCGGTTCTCTTGCTCGACGAACCGTTCGCCTCGCTCGGACCGGCGTTGCGCGACGACATGCTCGATCTGGTAGCCGACGTCCATGTGGAGCGACGCATGACGGTGCTGTTCGTCACCCATCAGCCGGAGGACGCCCACCGTGTCGGCCAGGACATGGTGTTCCTGGACAATGGCACGGTTGCCGCAACCGGGACTGTCGCCGATTTTTTTACCAAGGCTGGACCGGAAGCCTTTCGGCGCTATATCGGTGCAGGTCCGTTTGGCGCAGGATCACGAGATGTTGCCCGGAAGCGGACATAATTTACGGCCAAACCGGCTTCAGGCGATGTGGCGTTTGCTTGCCATGGTCAAAGTAGTGTGGCTAGGTCCTCCGATACTGGTCCGGCATAGGTTGTGATTTGCCACTACGGTGCCATCCGCGCTCGTGGGCTCGAAGGACGCTGTGGCAGTTGATTTTGCGCATGATCTGAAAATCGATGCCCGATTTTCGGGCCATGTGCTGAGAGCCGAAAGGAAGCTGTTCTGCCGACCGGCACAGACAGAGTGAGAAGGAAACCGCTGGCGCGCTTCCTGGCGCTGGCCGGCTTTGCCATGGCGTTGGCAAGCTGCCAGATGTTCACGCCTCCGGACGTTCAGGAATCAGCCTTCCAGCCTTCCAGCAAACCGGTCACCGTCGACAATGTTGCCGCCAACAGCAAGGTCGCCGAAATGGCCAAGGCGCAGCATCCGCGCATCCTCGCGACCTATGGCGGCGAATATTCCGATCCCAAGCTTGAGCGCATGGTCGCCAAGGTCGTCGGCAGCCTGACGGTGGTTTCGGCCAACCCGAGCCAGACCTACCGCATCACGATCCTCAATTCGCCCAACGTCAACGCTTTCGCATTGCCTGGCGGCTATCTCTACATCACGCGCGGCCTGTTGGCACTGGCCAACGATTCGGCCGAGCTCGCCGCGGTCATCGCGCATGAGATGGGCCATGTCACTGCAAACCACGGCTTGCAGCGCCAGCAGCTCGAGGCGGAGGAAGGCTTTGCGACAAAAGTCGTCTCGGATGTGCTCGGCGACAGCCCGACCGCCAAGGCGGCACTGATCCGCGGCAAGCTGCGGCTTGCCCAGTTCTCGCGCAACCAGGAGCTGGAGGCCGACGGCATCGGCATCAAGTCGATCGGCGAGGCGGGCTTCGATCCGTTTGCCGCCGGCCGCTTCCTGCAGTCCATGTCGGCCTACACCGATTTCCGCTCGATCAGCGGCGCCACCGACGCCAGCCTCGACTTCCTGGCAACGCACCCGAACACGCCGCAACGCATCGATCTGGCGCAGCGCCATGCCCGCCAGTTCGGCGCGCCCGGCGTCGGCACGCGCGACCGCGACGCCTTCCTCGCCGGCATAGACGGGCTGCTCTACGGCGACACGCCGGAGGAAGGCTATGTGCGTGGCGAAACCTTCCTGCATCCGGGGCTCGGCGTGTCGTTCTCGGTGCCCGACGGCTTCATCATCGACAACTCGGCCGCGGCGGTGACGGCAACCGGGCCGGGCGACATAGCGATCCGCTTCGACGGCGTCTCGATCGACAGGAACCGATCGCTGACCGACTACCTCCGCAGCGGCTGGGTGGCCGGTCTCGACGAAAGCAGCGTGCGCCAGGAAACAATCAACGGCAACGAGGCGGCGACGGCGCATGCCAGCGCCGAGGGCTGGCAGTTCGGCATCGCGGTGATCCGCGCCGGCGGCCAGGTCTACCGGCTGCTGACGGCAGCCCCCTCCGCCAGCACTTCGCTGGACGCGGTGGCGCGCTCGGTCAGCGGCTCGTTCCGGATCTTGAGCGCGGCCGAAAAAGCAGCGCTGAAGCCGCTGCATATCCGCGTCGTCACGGTCCGGCCCGGACAGACCATGGGTTCGCTCGCGGCGCAGATGGTCGGCGTCGACCGCAAGCTCGACCTGTTCAGGGTGCTCAATGCAATGTCGCCCGGCGCAGCCGTTTCGGCCGGCGACAAGGTCAAGATCATCACCGACAGATAGGGTGTGTCGATATTCAGGTGATGCCGGCCCGCAAACGGCAATTTCCTGCGCTTTCGACCTTCGCCGGCCGGAGCACTCATGAGCGGTCGCGGCAGTAAGGCTACGGCCGGCGTAGGCCGGTGCTCACGTACTTTATGTACGCTCCGCTCCGGTTCTCGGAAACCACCTGGTTTGGTCGCTTCGCGCCCGTCTTCGACTCCGACTCGTCCTAACCTGAATCGCAACACACCCTAGGCGGCGGTCGCCAGAAACTCGGGGTTTTGCTTCACCAGCGCTATCTTGAGCTTTTCCATGGCGCGTGCCTCGATCTGGCGGACGCGTTCCTTGGAGATGCCAAGCGCCTCGCCGAGGGCTTCGAGCGTCGCGCCCTCGTCGCTCAGCCGGCGTTCCTCGATGATCCTGAGCTCGCGGGCATTGAGCGCGCCGAGCGCGGTTTTCAGCCAGATAGAGCGGCGTTCGACATCGATCGTGTCGCCCACGACTTCGTCCGGCAAAGGATCGTCCGAAACCAGAAAATCCATTCGCTCGGTGGCGCCCGCATCGTCGGCGAGCGGCTGGTTGAGCGAACTATCCGGGGCCGAAAGGCGCGAGTCCATCATCGCCACGTCGGCCTCGGAGACGCCAAGCGCCACCGACACCTCGCGGTAGAGTGAGGTGTTCGAGATCGGCTCGGCACCGTTCGCCAAGCGGGCGCGCAGGCGCCGCAAATTGAAGAAGAGCGCCTTCTGCGCCGAACTGGTGCCGCCGCGCACGATCGACCAGTTGCGCAGGATATAGTCCTGCATCGAGGCACGGATCCACCACGTCGCATAGGTCGAAAACCGCACCTCGCGCTCCGGTTCGAAACGGGCCGCTGCCTCCAGCAGGCCGACATGGCCTTCCTGCACCAGGTCGCCGAGGGGCAGGCCATAATGGCGGAACTTCGAGGCCATGGAAATAACCAGCCGCATATGCGCCATGGCGATTTGGTGCAGTGCCTGCTGGTCGTTGTCTTCCTTCCAGCGCAGCGCGAGAACATGCTCCTCGTCGCGCTCGAGATAGGGGGCTTTCATCGCCGCGCGGACCATGGTTCGCCCTGCCGTATCTTCCATCATGCCACGCTCCCTGTTCCGGGCGTTGCGGTGCGATCGCTCGCCCCTAAGCTGGCATCGTGGTTGAATTGGCGACGCCGCGCCCTACAACAGCCAACAAACGTGCCACCCGCGCGAATGGTTCCGCCGCTGATGTCGCGTGGATTGCACTGTTCGAAAGCTCGATGCGGCGGTCGCTCCTCGGCCGGTTGGCGTGAGTCGATGTGGTTTTGAGAATTGGATTTCGAAAGTGTCTCATTTTTGAAATCTGGTTCCTTATTTCGCCAGGCTGCATCTGTCAGTTTCCGGCGCTCACAAATGCGCCGGACGCCGGCCCCGGACGCCGGCCAATGACGGGATCACAGAAAAATGAAATGGCTCAAATCGCTTATCGTCGCCGCAACACTGCAGGTACTGGCAGGCACATCAGGCCATGCCGGCGCCAATCTCGATCAGATCAAGCAGGCCGGTGTCTTCAAGGTCGGCACGGAAGGTACCTATGCCCCCTTCACCTATCATGATGCCTCGGGCGCACTGGTCGGCTTCGACGTCGAGATTGCCAAAGCGATCGCCGAGCGACTCGGCGTCAAGGCCGAATTCCTCGAAGGCAAATGGGATGGGCTGATCGCCGGCCTCGACGCCGAGCGCTATGACGCTGTTATCAACCAGGTCGGCATCACCGAGGAGCGCAAGGCCAAGTATGATTTCTCCGATCCCTATATTGCTTCCAAGGCGGTGCTGATCGTGCGCGGCGACAATACCGACATCAAGAGCTTTGCCGACCTGAAGGGCAAGAAGGCGGCGCAGTCGCTGACCTCGAATTTCGGCAAGCTCGCCGAAGCGAACGGCGCCGAACTCGTCGGTACCGATGGTTTCGACCAATCGATCCAGCTGCTTCTTACCGGCCGTGCCGATGCCACCATCAACGACAGCCTGTCCTTCCTCGATTTCAAGAAGCACAAGCCCGACGCCAATGTGAAGATCGCCGCGCAGGAAGAAAACGCAGACTATTCCGGCGTGCTCGTGCGCAAGGGCGATCCGGAACTGGTCGCCGCCATCAATCGGGCGCTGGCCGACATCAAGGCCGACGGCACCTACCAGAAGATCGCAGACACTTACTTCGGCCAGGACGTTTCGAAGTAAGCGCATTTCCCGGAGCCGGCTGGTTGCCGTTCCGTACGGCCAAGTATCGCGGCGAGCCGTCTTTGACGGCCGCCGCTTTTGGCGTGATATGACGACCGTATGGTCGCGCCTCGATGCTGCCGGGCCGATTTTTGGGCGGCAATCTCGCAAGGAGTTTTCGTGCCGCACTGGCTGCAATTGATGCTGGATTCGTTGCCCACGCTGCTATGGGCCGCGCTGATCTTCACCGTGCCGCTAACGCTGCTGTCGTTCGCATTCGGTCTCTTCGTAGGACTGGTCGCAGCGCTCGTCCGGCTGTTCGGCCCGAAGCCGCTGGTCGCCGTGGTCCGCTTCTATGTCTGGATCTTCCGTGGCACGCCGCTTCTGGTGCAGCTCTTCCTGATCTTCTACGGCCTGCCGTCGGTCGGCATCCTGCTCGACGCCTTTTCAGCCGCGTTGATCGGCTTCACACTCAATATCGGCGCCTATACGTCGGAGATCATCCGCGCCGTTATAGGCTCGGTGCCGAAGGGGCAGTGGGAGGCGGCCTATTCGATCGGCATGACCTGGGGCCAGGCGATGCGACGCACTATCCTTCCACAAGCGGGCCGCGTCGCGGTGCCGCCGCTGTCCAACACCTTCATCTCGCTGGTCAAGGATACATCACTTGCCGCCGCCATCACGGTGCCGGAGATGTTCCAGGCGGCGCAGCGCATCGTCGCCACCACCTATGAGCCGCTGATCCTCTATGTCGAGGCGGCGGCTCTCTATCTGGCGCTGAGCTCGGTGCTGTCGGCGTTGCAGACGCGCCTGGAAAAGCGGCTCAACCGCTATGGCGGCTTCCTGGAGGCGCGCGCATGATCGGCCTCACCGACATCGAGAAGCGTTTTGGTGACAATCTCGTGCTGAAGGGCGTGACCGTCACCATCGAGGAAGGGAGCGTCACCGCCCTTGTCGGCCCCTCGGGCGGTGGGAAAAGCACGCTTCTGCGCTGCATCAACCTGCTCGAGATCCCGACCTCGGGCACGGTGCGCATCGGCGACGACGCGCTTGAATTCCACCCCGGCGGCAAGGTGCCCGGCAGGGCCATCCAGCGCCTGCGGCTGCAGACCGGCATGGTGTTCCAGAATTTCCAGCTGTTCCCGCACCGCACGGCGATCGAAAACGTCATGGAGGGGCTGGTGACGGTGTTGAAATGGCCGGCCGGGCGAGCGCGCGAGCGGGCGCTCGCCCTGCTCGAAAAGGTTGGAATGGCGCACAAGGCCGACGCCTGGCCGGCGACGTTGTCAGGCGGCCAGCAGCAACGCGTGGCGATCGCCCGGGCGCTGGCGCCATCGCCGAAAGTGCTGCTGTGCGACGAGCCGACTTCGGCGCTCGATCCGGAACTGGCGCAGGAGGTGGTCGACGTGCTCGGCCAGCTCGCCAGCGAGGGCACCACCATGGTGATGGCGACGCATGATTTGCGCCTCGCCTCCAAAATCGCGCAGGAGGTGGTGTTCCTCGACGCCGGCAGCGTCGTCGAGAAAGGCCCCGCCGCGGTTTTGTTCAGCAATCCGGAGCGCCAGCGAACCAAGCGGTTTATCGCGACGCTGAAGCAGGAGGCAGAGAAGGAAACCGGTGGCGAAATTTAAGGCATGTCGCCCAAAAAGTGCGTAGCGGTTTGGGGTGACGATCACTAATGCAGGGCGCGCGGTGGTCTTGCGATCACGACATGCATAACAACAACAACAACAACCTAAAGCGCGTCGCATGAATCCAGTCAAACGCGACGAGCTTAGGAATAAAAAAACCCGGCGCGAGGCCGGGTTTTTCCAAATTAAGGCGAGAAGCGCTCAGGCTGCTTCTTCCTGCTCGGCTTCTTCGTTGTCGGCCTTGGCGCCGCGCTTCGGTCCCTTGTTGAGGTTCACCTCGATGAGGCGCACCGCTTCGGTCTCCGACATGCGGTTGACGGCCGCGATCTCGCGCGCCATGCGGTCGAGCGCCGCCTCATAAAGCTGGCGTTCGGAATAGGACTGCTCCGGCTGGTTGTCGGCGCGGTAGAGGTCGCGCACAACTTCCGAGATCGAGATCAGGTCGCCGGAATTGATCTTCGCATCATATTCCTGGGCGCGGCGCGACCACATGGTGCGCTTGACGCGGGCGCGGCCCTGCACGACCTTCAGCGCGCGATCGACGTAATCCTCTTCCGACAGCTTGCGCATGCCGATAGAGGTCGCCTTGGCGACCGGAACCTTCAGACGCATCTTGTCCTTCTGGAAGTCGATGACGAACAGTTCCAGCTTGTGGCCCGCAACTTCCTGCTCGTCGATCGAGACGATCTGGCCGACGCCATGCGCCGGATAGACGATGTACTCGCCCGTCTTAAAACCGTGACGCGCTGCGCTGGACTTCTTCTGCGGGGTGATTGTTGCCATTACGCCATGAACTCCTTGGTGTGGAACCGGCATTCTGCCGGTCGAACTCGCGCGATCGGGTACCGATCGTTAGCCGCACAACTACGAACCCACCGGAAAAGCCGAGGGCGGCAAATCGCATAGTCGCGACTGCCTGCCCCAGATCACTCTGGTCGGATTGAAAAATTCACCTTTCAGTGATTTGGGGCGTTTGCGCCATAAATCGACGTTGTGTCACCGGCATGTTTGGTTGGTGTAGCACAAAAAGTCGGAAGAATCAAGGTTTTGCTGCACGCGCGAAGGTCAAGCGCGATCTCCGCCTGTCAAGGCAGTTAACGGGCGGTGCCTGTCAGCACGCGTGATGCCGATCAAACCGGCGTCGCCGTTACGGTGCCACGCGCCCGTTTTGGACGCGCAAGGACGATGTGACACCTTGATCTGGCGCATGGTCCTTCCGAAAATCGATTTCGATTTTCGCGGTCGAGCGCTAGTCGCCCTGGCCGGGCTCGGGGGAAAAATATTTTTCGAACTTGCCGGCCTCGCCATCGAAGGACTTGGCATCGGCCGGAGGCTCCTTCTTGGCGGTGATATTGGGCCATTTATCGGCGTACTCGGTGTTGATCTGCAGCCATTTGTCGAGCCCTGGCTCGGTGTCCGGCTTGATCGCGTCGGCCGGGCATTCCGGTTCGCAGACGCCACAGTCGATGCACTCGTCGGGATGAATGACGAGCATGTTCTCGCCCTCATAAAAACAGTCGACCGGACAGACCTCGATGCAGTCCATGTATTTGCATTTTATGCAATTATCGGTCACGACATAGGTCATCGGTCGGCTCCGGGACGTCCCCTTTTATCAGGGCGACGTGGCGTCCAATCGGACGCACAAGGTACGCTGTAACACTTTGAAACCACGCATCGTGCGCTTGGAAAATCGATATCGATTTTCGGGCCGATGCGGTAGGCTTTCTTGGTGAGGTAACGTCTTTGCCCGCCGCTTGCAAGGGCGGCCATTGCTTGTGATGCCGGTGTTTCCGGAATGGATTTCCAGCCGGCGATGCGACGAAAGCCGGTTATGCGTCAGTCGTCGTCGCCGAACAACCGGTCGGTCTCCCGGCGTTCCTTCTTGGTCGGGCGGCCGCTGCCGGCATCTCGCAGTGCGGGGATCGCATCGCGAACGGCCTCGCCCTTTGGTGCCGGCGGCGGCGAGATATCCTCGTAAAGCAAGCGCGCTTCCTCGGCGGGACCGCGCCGGCTGCCGGTGCCGAGCACCTTCCAGACGAAGATGCGCCGCTCGAGAGTGATGGTCAGGACGTCGCCGAGGCGGACCAGATCGGAGGCCTGCGCTGCTTTGTCGCGATTGATGCGAACGCGTCCGGCCACCACCAGCTTCGCCGCCAGCGAGCGCGATTTCACCGCACGCGAAAAGAACAGCCATTTGTCGATGCGCTGGCGGGCATCAGTGACCATCGGAGCGAACGAACTTACTTCTTCAGCTGGTCGCGCAACGCGGCGAGCTTGGCGAAGGGGGAATCCGGGTCGAAGCGCACCGGACGCTCCTCGCGAGGCTTCGGCTGGAACGCGGGCTTTCCACCAGGCGCGCCGCTCTTGCCGTCCGGCCTGCCGCCTTTCCAGTCGGGCCGGCTTTCGCGACGATCGGGGCGCTCGCCCTGCGGCTTGCCTTCGCGCCGTTCGCCTGGCTCGCCCTGGGGCTTGGGCTTGAACTTGCTGCGGTCGAAGCGCGGCTTGCCGGCGCCGTCGCCGTCGCGGCGTCCTTCACGGGCGGGCCGGCCGCCCGGTGCGCCGGTCTGCTGCCCGGCCTCTGCCGGCGCGTTGCTGCGGCCATCGCGCGCGGCTTGTGGGCTGCGCGGGCGATTGTCCCTGTCACGGGGCCGGTTGTCGTGGTGGCGGTGGCGTGGGCGCTGGTCGAAGCGGCCCTGCCGCCACAACAGGATGGGTTTTGGTTCTTCGGCCTCTTTCTCGGCCACTGGAGCAGCCTCGCCGGTGGCGGCTTCCACTGCCGCGGCAGGTTCGGCCGAGACTGCTGCCGTTGCGGGCGAGGCTTCGGAAGCCGGCTCCGCCTGTGCGACCTCAACCTCGGCGGTTTCGGGTGCTGCCTCTCGAATTGCGGCTTCAGCTGCAGGCAGACCCTCTACCGTGACCTCAGGCGGAGTTTGCAGCTGAGCTTCTGCGACAGGTTCCGCTTCGGTAGCGGGTTCCGCGAGAGCCTCCGCCGTGGCTTCTGCCACTGCATCCGGCTCAGAACTGTCGGCCGGCGTCTCGACGGCTGCGTCGGCAATCGCGGCTTCCGCTGCCTTGGCCTGCTCGGCTTGTGCCTCCGCCGCCTGCTTGGCCGCGGCGGCTTCACGCGCGACATTGTCCTGTGCCTCGAGCCGTGCCTTCACCTCGACAGCCGGCTTCGGCTCGGCCCGGTAGCCGAGGCCTTTCAAGATCTCTTCCATATCGTCGGCCGTGGCGCCGAGGATCGACATCATCGGCGGCGTTACCATGAAGGACTGACCGTCATAGGCGCCGTCGGGGCGCTGGCCGAGGCCCGGCTTCCAGTTGGTTGCGGGCCGGATCAGGTCGGCCAGCCGTTCGAGGATGTCGACGCGCACCGCACGACGGCCGAGATTGCGGTAGCCGGCCAGCTTGTAGAAGGTCTTGTCGAAGGTGGGATCGATGACCACCGAGGTGCGGCCGGAGGCCAGCGCGTGAACCACGTCGCCAAAGCCAGGCTTGTCCTTGCCGTCGTTCTGCAGCGCCCACAACAGCGTCACCAGTCCGGCCGGGGCCGGCTTGATCAGCGCCGGCACGAAGACGTGGTAGGCGCCGAAGCGCACGCCGAGCCGGCGCAGGGCGGCGCGGCCCTCCTGGTCGAGCGACTTCATCTCCTCGGCGATGTCGCGGCGGTTGATGAGGCCGAAATTCTCGACGAGCTGGAAGGCGATGCCGCGGCCGATGCCGGTGATCTGCTCGGCGTTCTTGAGGTCGACCAGCGGCTTCAGCAGCGACTCGATCTGGAAATTGACGAAGCGCTCGGCGCGCGCCGCGACCTTGTCGCGGGCGGGACCGGTGAGCTGCTCGTCGGCCAACAGCACCAGGCGCGGCTTCAACGGCTCGTCGCCTGCGACCAGCGTGCCGATCGGCGCGCCGATCCAGCGCAGCGTGCCATCGGAGCCGAGCGCGATGTCGCCATTGGCCGAGGCGCCGAAGCGTTCGGCCCGCGCCTCGAATTCGGCTGCAAGCGCCTTCTGGGCTGCTGTGCGCACCGCCTTGGCGTCCTCGCCGCCGGCGCTTTGGTCCGCGGTGAAGCGGAACCCCTGCAACTCGCCGACATGATGGCCTTCGACGAGGACGGTTCCGGTTGGACTGATTTCGGCTTCAGGCATGGTATTTTCTCTAAGGCGCCGCATGAGGACGGAAGTCCTGCGGTCTACGAAGCGTTTCGTCAACCGCTCATGCAGCGCATCCGACAATCTGTCTTCGATTTCGCGCGTCTTTTCCTGCCAGTGTGCCTGATCGGCCAGCCAGCCGGGCCGGTTGGAAACGAAAGTCCAGGTGCGGATCTGGGCGATCCGGTGCGACAGCGTGTCGATGTCGCCCTCGGTGGTGTCGGCGCGGCGTACCTGCTCGGCCATGTAATTCTCATCGACATGGCCATGCCTGGCAAGGTCCATGTAGATCGAGGCGATCAGGTCGGCATGCTGAGCCGGGGCGATCTTCCTGTAATCGGGAAGGGCGCAGGCCTCCCACAACAGCGCCACGCGCCTGGCGTCGGTGGCAAGCGCCCGGATGTCCTCGTCGCGGGACAGATGTTCGAGCGCCTGCGCATCGACCGCCGGCAGCGCGCGCGTCAGGCCTTCAACCGGCGCGTTGGTCTCGATTGAGCGCTTCAGCGCGTCGAGGTTGGCGAAATCGAAACGCGCGGTGCGCCATTGCAGCACCTTCACCGGGTCGAAATCATGCGCTTCGATCTTCTTGACCAGTTCCTCGTCCAGTGGATCGACCTGGCCGGTGACGCCAAAAGTTCCGTCGCGCAAGTGGCGGCCGGCGCGGCCGGCGATCTGGCCGAGCTCGGCCGCCGTCAGGTTGCGATACTGGTAGCCGTCGAACTTGCGGTTCTGGGCGAAGGCGACGTGATCGAGATCGAGGTTGAGGCCCATGCCGATCGCATCGGTGGCAATCAGATAATCGACATCACCCGACTGGAACAGCTCCACCTGCGCGTTGCGGGTGCGCGGCGATAGCGCGCCGAGCACGACTGCCGCACCGCCCTGCTGGCGGCGGATCAGTTCGGCGATGGCATAGACCTCGTCGGCGGAGAAGGCGACGATCGCCGTACGTCGCGGCAGGCGGGTCAGCTTCTTGGAGCCGGCATAGGCGAGATGCGACAGCCGTGGCCGCGTCACCACCGACACCCCCTTCAGCAGACGCTGGAGGATTCCGTGCATGGTCGCTGCGCCGAGCAGCAGCGTCTCCTGGCGGCCGCGCAGATGCAGAATGCGGTCGGTGAAGATGTGGCCGCGCTCGAGATCGCCGGCCAGCTGGACCTCGTCGACGGCAACGAAGGCGGCGTCGGTCTCGCGCGGCATGGCTTCCACGGTGCAGACCGAATATCTGGCGCCGTCGGGCTGGATCTTCTCCTCACCGGTGATGAGGGCCACCTTGTGAGCGCCGACTTTTTCGCAGACGCGCGAGTAGACCTCGCGGGCGAGCAGCCTGAGCGGCAGGCCGATAATGCCGCTTTCATGCGCCACCATGCGCTCGATGGCGAGATGGGTCTTGCCGGTGTTGGTTGGCCCGAGCACAGCGGTCACGTCGCGGCCTGACAGGATCAGTGGCTCAGTGTGTTTCGGCTGGATGTTCATCGACCTGGAAATTAAGGCTCTCTGCCTCGCGTTGTCGGGAGCGCGCCCGTGGTGGCGCGGGTGACAGCCGACACATAGGGATTTCGGGCGCGAAGCGAAAGCAGAATATTCCGATGGCAGCTCGAAGCCTTCCGTCGGCATCGATAATCCGTTTCGCCGTTTCGATTTAACAGATGGAACGAGTCTGGAACGAATCGGCTACGAATCGCTGACTCGCGCAGATTCAGGTTTTGTTCACGGCTACATCTGGATTTTTCGCCGGCGAGTCTCACCACATGCTGAATCGCCGAACTGGCCCGTTTCATGCAGGGCTGACGTCGCCGTTAACCTTTGCCGCTGAACGATCGATGCAGGTCGGCCGGCGTCATCCAACACTCTGAAATAATTAAACTTTCCTAACGCGCCTTAACCATTTGGGGATGTTTTTCAGCCTTTGTCGTTTAACACTGCGCTCAAAGCCGGAACGAAACGGCGACGAATCGGCGCCGAAGCATGTTTCCCGGTTTGTTCACCCCCATATGTAGTATCGTGAACAGGTTTTCCACCTGTTATCCACCGGCGGGGAGCAGGGTTTTGCACAGGCCGCACGGCCGCCGTTAACCCTTTGCGTGCCGCTTCGGCACAAATCGGCGTCACGCCCGTCGGTCGGCGCAGTCGCTGACCAGGATGCCAGCAATGCAAAACGGCCTGGTTCAAGCCTCTCCCATGGCATAGCGCTGCCGCAGCGGGCTGCAACAGTCACCGGCAACAGGCCGACGCCTCAGGTGATATATTGGCCGCCATTGGCTGATATGGTCGAGCCGGTGATGAAACCGGCATCGTCGGAAGCGAGGAAGACGACGCAGCGTGCGATCTCTTCTGGCTCGCCGAGGCGGCCGACCGGGATCTGCGGGATGACGCGCTCATTGAGCACCTTCTCGTCCATCGCCCTGACCATCTCGGTGGCGATGTAGCCGGGGCAGATGACATTGACGGTGATACCGACCCGCGCCCCTTCCTGGGCGAGCGCCTTGGTGAAGCCGATATCGCCGGCCTTCGACGCCGAATAATTGACCTGGCCGGTCTGGCCTTTCTGGCCATTGATCGAGGAGATGGTGATGACGCGGCCGAACTTGCGGTCGCGCATGCCGACCCACAGTGGGTGCGTCATGTTGAAGACGCCGGAAAGATTGGTGTCGACGACCTCTTTCCACTGCTCGCGCGTCATCTTGTGGAACATGGCGTCGCGGGTGATGCCGGCATTGTTGACCAGAACGGAAACCGGGCCGAGATCGGCCTCGATCTGCTTGATGCCGGCGGCGCAGGCATCGTAGTCGGCGACCGACCATTTGTAGACGGGGATGCCGGTCTCTGCCTTGAATTTCTGCGCCGCTTCGTCATTGCCGGCGTAGTTCGCGGCGACCTGATAGCCGGCGGTTTTCAGGCCGATCGAGATCGCGGCGCCAATGCCGCGCGACCCACCGGTGACGAGTGCTACCTTTGTCATAATATCCTCCCTTTTTCTCGATCGGCGGGCGGCGAACGGAAACGCTCTAACGGCGGAGCCTGTTCGCCACCGACTGTTTCACGGCTTGCTCGCTCCGTCCTCACGGCGCTTTGCAGATGACTTCACAGCGCTTCCACGCACATGGCGACCCCCATGCCGCCGCCGATGCACAGCGTGGCAAGGCCTTTCCTGGCGCTTCTGCGGCGCATCTCGTAAACCAGCGTGTTGAAGATGCGGGCCCCGGAGGCGCCGATCGGATGGCCGATGGCGATGGCACCGCCATTGACATTGACGATCGACGGATCCCAGCCCATGTCCTTGTTGACGGCGCAGGCCTGGGCGGCGAAGGCTTCGTTGGCCTCGATCAGGTCGAGATCGCCGACCGACCAGCCGGCCTTGGCCAGCGCCTTGCGCGAGGCGGGAATAGGCCCGGTGCCCATGATCTGCGGATCGACACCCGCGGTCGCCCAGGACACGATGCGCGCCAGCGGCGTGATGCCACGCTTTGCGGCTTCCGCTTCGGTCATCAGCAGCACCGCGGCGGCGCCGTCATTGATGCCGGAGGCATTGGCGGCGGTCACCGTGCCGTCCTTGTCGAAGGCCGGTCTCAGCTTGGTCATGGCCTCGATCGTGGCGCCGTGGCGGATATATTCGTCCTGGTCGACAATGGTGTCGCCCTTCTTGCCCTTGACGGTGAAGGCCACGATCTCGTCCTTGAATTTGCCGGCTTTCTGCGCGGCCTCTGCCTTGTTCTGGGAGGCCAATGCGAGCTGGTCCTGGTCCTCGCGGGTAATCTGGAACTGGCGAGCGACGTTTTCGGCCGTGTTGCCCATGTGGTAGCCATTGAAGGCATCCCACAGCCCATCCTTGATCATGATGTCGATCATCTTGTAGTCGCCCATCTTGACGCCGGCACGCAGGTGTTGAGCGTGCGGGGCCAGCGACATCGATTCCTGCCCGCCGGCGACGATCACCTTGGCATCGCCTGTCGCGATCTGCTGCATACCGAGAGCAACAGCGCGCAGACCTGAGCCGCAAACCTGGTTGAGGCCCCAGGCGGTGGTTTCCTTTGGCAGGCCGGCTTCGATAGATGCCTGGCGGGCGGGGTTCTGGCCCTGAGCCGCGGTCAGCACCTGGCCGAGGATGACCTCGTCGACTTCCGCCGGCTCGACACCGGCACGAGACAGCAACTCCTTGATGACGACGGCACCAAGCTCATGCGCCGGCGTGGCGGCGAAGGCGCCGTTGAAGGAACCGACGGGCGTGCGCGCCGCACTGGCGACAACGATGGCAGCGGACATGTTCTTCTCCACACTTCGAGGTATCGAGGTTTTGGTATCGCAGTTTGTATCGTCAGGGCTTTTCTTGCCCTTTCAATGATCCAAGTCAAACCGGAAATGGGCATACCGGCCATGCGCCGCAAGCAGGTTGCGCATCCGTGGTGGATACAGCCGGCCCATTGCTGCGCAGCATTTTTAGTCCGCCGTGCAGCATTAATTGATGCCGCACTGCACAAACCGCTTGGAATTGTGACGCTTTTGCGCATATCCTTGAAAAGGCGCAATCGTTACCGGCAGCTTACCTCAAGTGCGCCGGTGTCCTGGGAGGATGCTGATGGCCGCGAAAGACGAACCGATTATCATCAAGAAATATGCCAATCGCCGCCTCTACAACACCGGCACCAGCACCTATGTGACGCTCGAGGACCTTGCCGAAATGGTCAAGAAGGGCGTGGAGTTCACCGTCCAGGACGCCAAGACCGGCGACGACATCACCCATCCGGTGCTGACCCAGATCATCTTCGAACTGGAGAACAAGGAAGGGCAGAACATGCTGCCGATTCCGTTCCTGCGCCAGTTGATCGCTTTTTACGGCGACCAGATGCAGATGATCGTGCCGAGCTTCCTCGAACAGTCGATGATCGCCTTCTCGAAGGAACAGGAACGCTTCCGCGAGCAGATGAAGGGTGCGTTGGGCAAGTCGCCGCTGGACATGATGAAGATCGCCACGCCGATCAAGGCGCTGGAAGAGCAGACGCGCCGCAACATGGAGATGTTCCAGAACGCCATGCGCCTGTTCACGCCCTTCCCACCGGCAGGCTCGAATGGCACTTCCGCAGCGCCGGCGGAGCCGGCCAGGAAAGAGACGTCGGAAAAGCCCGACGACCTTCAGGAACTGAAGGAACAGATCGCCGCCATGCAGCGCAAACTCGACACGATGTCGTGATCGCCGGCCGGCCGGCCGAAATCTCTCATCAGCAGGCCGTGTCAGAAATCTCCGCCTCGGATGAGTGCCGCGCGACCGCTATTGCGTTCTAAAACGCAATCTCACGAACACCCGAAGTGGCTCCAGGGCACGCTGACCAACTGTTCGCACGGCCTGTTCAGGCGCACAGCTTCGAGTGAGGGTGACCTCTTTCAGGACAAAAATTTCATGTCATCGCCACTGAGTGCCGCTGTTTTTGCGCCACACGAGACATATATGCTGCACTGCAATATGGTCCGTTGGCGCCGTAATGAAGGATTTCGCCTTGCCCAGCAGAAAAACCGCCATCGTCACCGGTTCCACCTCGGGCATCGGCCTGGCAATCGCCCATGCCCTCGCGGCCGATGGCTGCAACATCGTCGTCAATTCCTTTTCAGACACGGCCGACGACCAGGCCGTCACCGATGCGATCGCCAAGCATCACGGCGTGAAGACTGTCTACATCAAGGCAGATATGTCGAAGCCGGCCGAATGCCGGGCGCTGGTCGCAAAGGCAGCCGAGAGCTTCGGCTCGGTCGACATCCTGGTCAACAATGCCGGCATCCAGCATGTCGCGCCGGTGGAAGAATTTCCCGTCGAGAAGTGGGACGCCATCATCGCCATCAATTTGTCGTCGGCCTTTCACACCATCGCCGCCGCCATCCCGCTGATGAGAGAAGCCGGCGGCGGCAGGATCGTCAACATCGCCTCGGCCCATGGGCTGGTCGCCTCGCCGTTCAAATCGGCCTATGTCGCGGCCAAGCACGGCATCATGGGGCTGACCAAGACGGTCGCTTTGGAACTGGCGCGCGACAAGATCACCTGCAACGCCATCTGTCCCGGCTATGTGCTGACGCCGCTGGTCGAGGCGCAGATCCCCGACCAGATGAAGGCGAACAAGATGGACCGCGACACGGTGGTCCGCGAGGTCATGCTCGACAGGCAGCCGACCAAGAAATTCGTCACGGTCGAGCAAGTTGCCGCTGCCGCGGTGTTCCTGTGCTCGGATGCGGCAGCGCAGATCAACGGCACGCAAATCTCGGTCGACGGCGGCTGGACCGCGCAGTGATCCATCCAATGGCTCTCTAGATCAAGGACAGCGCCATGACGACAAACGGCAAGGCGGAGGAGCCCAAGAAGATCAACGTCGCGCTGCAGGGCGGCGGCTCGCACGGCGCCTTTTCCTGGGGCGTGCTCGACCAGCTGCTGGAGGACGGACGGCTCGACATCGCGGCGGTTTCGGGCACCAGCGCCGGCGCCATGAACGCGGTGGCGCTGGCCGACGGCTTCGTCCGCGGCGGCGTCGAGGGCGCGCGGCAGAAGCTCGACGATTTCTGGCGCGCGGTGGCACGGAAGGGCCGGTTCAGCCCGGTGCAGCGCATGCCGTGGGACGTCGCCTGGGGCAACTGGTCGATCGAGAACACGCCGGGCTATCTGTTTTTCGACACGATGTCGCGGGTGTTTTCGCCCTATGTCGCCAACCCGCTCGGCCTCAACCCGCTGCGCGACGTGATCGAACAGGAGATCGATTTCGGCAATGTGCGCGCCTGCAAATCGATGGAGCTGTTCATCTCCGCGACCAATGTCGAGACCGGGCAGTTACGCGTCTTTTCCGATGGCGAGATCGATCTCGACACGGTGATGGCGTCGGCTTGCCTGCCGCAGCTGTTCCGCGCCGTCGAGATCAAGGGCGTGCCCTACTGGGATGGCGGCTATGGCGGCAATCCGGCGCTGTTCCCGTTCTTCAAGACGACTGCCACCGAGGACGTGCTTTTGGTGCAGATCAATCCGGTGGTCCGCGAGGGGACGCCGAAGAGCGCCAACGAAATCCAGAATCGCATCGACGAGATCACCTTCAACGCCGGACTCTTGCGCGAATTCCGCTCGATCGCCGTCATCAAGGAGCTGATTGCCGCCGGCCGGCTGCCGCATGGCGAATACCGCGACATCCGCATGCACCGCATCGATGCCGACGAGGCATTCAAGGACCTGTCGGCATCGTCCAAGGTCAATGCCGAATGGGCGTTTCTGACCTATCTGCGCGACCTTGGCCGCACCGCCGCCAGCGACTGGCTGGAGGAGAATTACGACGCCGTCGGCAAGCGGCCGACGCTTGACCTCTCAGGCGAGCTCGACGACGGCTTCAAGCCGATGCGTGGTCCGGCACCGGGCCGGCGGGTCAAGGAGTTCCTTGCAGCACGCAAGAAGCCCGAGGCAGCGCGTCGCCGAGCCTGAGGCGTTTTGTTGGTCAGTTTTTTTGCAAGGCTAGATCGATCACCTTGATCAGCGCGGCCGCAGCCCGCCGCTGCTCGTCCGGATCGCTGATGCGCATCTTCATGCCTTCCAGCCCGTCGAGCAGCATGTCGGCCAGCAATTTTGCCGACAAGCCCTTGGCGGTGAGATCGACGCCATTGCGTCCGGCTTCGCCCTGGATCGCTGCGGCGATATGCTCGGCAAACCGGCTGCGCCAGCAGCCGATCAGGTCGGCGAGACTCGACTTCATATCAAGGAGTTCGGCGCCATGCGGCGAGGCGTGGACGGTGCGCGTCATCGAGATCAGCGCTTCGTCGATGGCCCGCATCGTGCGCCCGGCAAATGGTTCTTCGCCGGCGAGTGCCGTTTTCGCCTGCTCGAGCGAGCGGGAGAGCAGCATCAACGCAATGGCGCGATAAATATCGGTCTTGTTCTTGAACTGGAGATAAAGCGCCGGCCGCGACATGTCGGCGGCACGCGCGATGTCGTCCATGGTGGTGCGGGCGAAACCATAGGCCAGAAACACCTTCATCGCGCTGTCCAGAATGCGGGCGCGCTTGGGGTCGGTGGCGATGTCCTCGATCTCGATCATGGCGCGACTTTATCCTGCAAAAGCTCTATTGACAAAATGACGTAATTTGTCAAGATGTATAAGGGCGAATGGCCGACCGGCCGGCCCGGGCTGTGGACGACAACAAAGGGTATCCCCATGCGCCTCACCGTCGAGGGGCAAGTATTCGACGTCAACGCCGATCCCGAAATGCCGCTGCTGTGGGCGCTGCGCGATCTCATGGGCAAGACCGGGCCGAAGTTCGGCTGCGGCATCGCCGCCTGCGGCGCCTGCACGGTGCATGTCGACGGCCAGCCGGTGCGCTCCTGTTCATTGCCGATCGGTGAGGTCACCGGCGCGGTCACCACGATCGAAGGCATCGGCACCGAAGGCAGATTGCATCCGGTACAGCAGGCATGGCTGGAAGAGCAGGTCGCCCAGTGCGGCTACTGCCAGGCCGGCCAGATCATGAGCGCGGTGGCGCTGCTCGACCAGGTTGCCGAGCCGACCGATGCCGATATCGACGATGCCATGGGCGGCAATCTCTGCCGCTGCGGCACCTACCCGAAGATCCGTGCGGCGATCAAACGAGCGGTCGTGCTCAAGACGGCGGGGATCTGACCATGGCCAGTGTCGGAAAGATCGCCCGCCGCACGTTTCTCATCGGCACCGCTGCCATCGCGGGCGGCGTCGCCGTCGGCTATTACTACTATCGCAAGCCTTTTCCGAATCCGCTGGAAGGCGACCTCGCGGCTGATGAAGCGACCTTCAACCCCTATGTGAAAATCGGCGCCGACAACACCATCACCATCGTCGCGCCGCGCGCCGAGATGGGCCAAGGCATCTCGACGACGCTTGCTGCCATGGTTGCCGAAGAGCTCGATGTCGGGCTCGACCAGATCAAGGTCGAGCACGGCCCGGCCTCCTACGCCTATTTCAATGCGGCGATCCTGGAAGAGGGCGGTCCGTTCGCCTTCTTCGATGAAAGCATGACCGCGGAAATAATGCGCGCCGGCATGGGCGTGGTCGGAAAATTCCTCGCCCTGCAAGGCACCGGCGGTTCGACATCGACGCTCGATGGTTTCGGCAAGATGCGGCAGGCAGGCGCCGCCGCGCGGCAGATGCTGATTGCAGCGGCCGCTCAAAAGCTCGGTATAGCTGCCGCCGATCTGGAAACGGCCAACGGCTCGATCCTGCACAAGGCGTCGGGCAAGTCGCTGACCTATGGAGCGGTCGCTGCGACCGCTGCGACGATGGCGCCGCCCGCGGAAATCAGGCTCAAAGACAAAGCCGGCTGGAAGCTGCTCGGCAAACCGCAAAAAAACGCATCGACATGCTGGCCAAGGTCACCGGGGCGCCGATCTTCGGCATCGACGTGACGCTGCCGGAGATGCTGTACGGCACGGTCAAGATGAGCCCGCGCTTCTGGGCCAAGCCGGTCAGGGCGGATTTCTCCAACGCCGAGAAACTGCCTGGCGTGATCAAGATCGTGCCGATCGACACGAATTACGGCCACGGCTTCGGCATCATCGCCGAAAACACCTGGGCGGCGTTCAAGGCGGCGGAGGCGATCGACGCCGAATGGGCCGATCCCGAATATCCGCTGGACAGCGCCGGCATTTCCGAGGTGCTGAAGCAGGCGCTCGGCACAAAAGGGTCGGTGATGCGCGACGATGGCGATGTCGATACCGCCTTCGCCGACGCGCCGCGCGAAAGGATCGTCGAGGCCGACTATGGCGTGCCTTATCTGGCACATGCGACGATGGAGCCGATGAACGCCACGGCGCGGCTGAAGGACGGCGTCCTCGACATCTGGTGCGGCAACCAGGCGCCGACCTTGGTGCGGCAGCTTTGCGCCAATGCTGTCGGCATTGAGCAGGACAAGGTCAGCGTCCACACCACCTTCATGGGCGGCGGCTTCGGCCGACGTATCGAGGTGGATTATGCGCTCTGTGCCGCGCTGATGGCGAAAGAAACGGCAGGCCGGCCAATCAAGGTGATTTGGACGCGCGAGGAGGACATGCGCCACGACGCCTACCGGCCGGCTTCGGTCGGCAAATTCCAGGCGCGGCTTGGCAGCGACGGCATACCGGTCGCCGTCGACATGACAATCGCATCGCCGTCGGTGATAGCCAGCACCTTGCGCCGGCTGTTTCCCTCGATCCCGCCGCTTGGCCCCGACAAGTCCATTGTCGATGGGGCCTACGACCAGCCCTACACCATCCCGAATTACCGGGTCAGCGGCATTGCTGCGCCCGCCTCCATCCCGGTCGGCTTCTGGCGATCGGTCGGCTGCTCGATCAACGGCTTCTTTCATGAGGGCTTCATGGACGAGATCGCCACCGCCGGGAAAACCGATGCGGTCGAACTGCGCAAGATGCTGATGGCTGCCTATCCGGCAGCGGTGAAGGTGGTCGAGAAGGTCGCCGAAATGGCGAAGTGGGGCGAGGCGCTGCCCGCCGGCAAGGCCAAGGGCATGGCGTTCACGCTGTCCTTCGGCAGTTGGGTCGGCGAGATCGTCCAGGTCGCCGACACGCCGTCCGGGATCCGCATCGAGAAGATGTGGATCGCCGCCGATGTCGGCACCGCGCTCGATCCTGGTATCATCGAGGCGCAACTCATCTCCGCCGCCATCTACGGCCTGTCGGCAGCGATGGGTCAGGAGATTACTTTCGCCGACGGCATGGTCGAGCAGTCGAATTTTCATGACTACGACGCCATGCGCATCTCCCAGTGTCCGGCGTTCGAAGTCGCCATCCTGGAGAATTTTCACAAGATGGGCGGCGTTGGCGAAGTCGGCACGCCACCGGCGGCACCGGCACTCGCCAACGCCATCTTCGCACTGACAGGCAAGCGCATCCGGACACTGCCCTTGTCGAAGGAGGTGACCTTTGCATGAAATATTCCCATCATGCTGACAGCTGCTGCCATGCTGTTTTGCTGGCGCCTTTACCAACGGCACTGGCAAGCCGCGCACGGCACCGATGATGGTCGATGCAGCCAAGACTTGCCCGAGGGACGCGGTCTGCCGGTTGCTTTCGCATCCGCGGTGCGCCGAGTGTTATGTCGCAGAATAAAAGGCCGCGCTGGTCCGGCGCGCTTCACGGCGGCCGCACCCTGCCCAGCGAAGTATTACCCATCAACATTTCTGACTATATTGCGGTGCAACTTTGATGTAGAAGCTCGTTCGCCGATCACGGCAAGTTGAACACGGCCTTGCGCGCACCCATATCGGCGACGCGCCCGAGTTAGAAGACGCGGCCTGGCCGAATCCCGCGCACTGGAAAAATGACGATGCCGAAGTACAGGTTTCACAAGCTTGCAGCCATTGTTGTGCTTGTCGGTTTCGCTGCGTGGATGGTGACGGGCGAGTTCTCGTCCGTCGGCAGCGCGGCCGCCGACAAACCCAAGGCGGGGGAGGTCGAGCAGCCAAAGGCGGCTGACGCCGGCAACGCCAAGCCCGCTGAGGCAGAACAGCCCAAGGCGACCTTGCGCACCGTCGCGACCATAACCCCACCCAGGCGTACCTATGCGCGCGCCATCCGGATTTCCGGACTGACCGAAGCCGACAAGCGCGCGGTCCTGGCGACGCGCGTCGCCGGCGTCATCGACAAGCTGCCGGTCAAGCAGGGACAGCGCGTCAAGACCGGCGACCTCGTGCTGATGCTGGCCGCCGAGGAAAAGCTTTCGGCGGTCAGCAACGCCCAGCAGCTCCTGGTCCAGCGTCAGGCCGAACTCGATGCAGCATTGCGGCTGATGAAAACCGGCAATCTGCCCAAGCTGCAGCTCGATACGGCCCGCTCCAACCTGACGTTGGCCCAGTCGCACCTGGAAGCCGCGCAGGCCGAGCTCGACCGCAACGAGGTGAAGGCGCCGTTCGACGGCGTCATCGACCGGGTGCCGGTGGAGCTTGGCAGTTCCGTGATGCAGGGCGGCGAAGTGGCGACCATTCTGAGCCTCGATCCGGTGATCGCCCGCGGCGAGGTCAGCGAACGTGATCTCGGCTATCTGAAGATCGGCGACAAGGCGAAGGTACGGTTGGTCAGCGGCCAGAATGTCGAAGGCACCGTGCGCTATATCAGCCGCGACGCCTCGTCCGCCACCCGCACCTTCCGCGTCGAGATCGCAATCCCCAACCCCGAGGGCACCATTCCGGCCGGGATGACCGCCGAGATCGCGCTGAGCGCGCAGCCGACCGACGCTGTCATGCTGCCGCGCTCCGTGGTGACGCTCGGCGACAAGGGCGACCTCGGCATCCGCGCCGTCGACAAGGACAGCAAGGTCGTGTTCTTCCCGATCGATCTGGTCGACGATACGCCAACCGGCCTGGTGCTCGGCGGCATCCCTGCCGATGCGCGCATCATCGTCGCCGGCCAGGAACTGGTGAAGGAAGGCGAAGTGGTCAAGCCGGTCGAGGCCGACCAGGCGACCATTCAGAAGCTGCTGGGCGAAGCGACGACCGGGACGCAGTAATCATGGATATCGTCAAACTCGCAATCAGCAATGCCAGGCTGACCATTTCGGTGCTGGTATTCCTCATCCTTGCCGGTGCAGTCGCCTATCAGTCGACACCGAAGGAAGCGGAACCCGACGTTCCGATTCCGATGATGTATGTCAGCCTGATCTATCAGGGCATCTCGCCAGAGGATTCGGAACGCCTTCTGCTGCGGCCGATGGAAGCCAAGCTGAAGAGCCTCAAGGGGCTCAAGGAGATGCGTTCGGCCGCCTTCCAGGGCGGCGGTTATGTGCTGGTCGAATTCCACCCGCAGACGGATCTGGCGACGGCGCTGCAGGACACGCGCAGCAAGGTCCAGGACGGCAAGGCCGACCTGCCGCAGGCAGCCGAGGAGCCTGTGGTCTCCGAGGTCAACGTCTCCGAGTTCCCCGTCCTTGTCGTGACGCTGTCGGGCGAGGTGCCCGAGCGCGTTCTGACGACGGCTGCGCGCGAGTTGCGCGACCGCATCGAGGAAGTGCCTGGCGTGCTGGAAGGCTCGCTGCAGGGCGCCCGCGACGATCTCGTCGAAGTCGTCATCGATCCGATGAAACTGTCATCATACGGGCTGCAGCTCGAGCAGCTGATCGGAGCGGTCGGCGATTCCAACAGTCTTGTCGCCGCCGGCAACATCGAAGGGTCCGAGGGCAAATACGCCGTCAAGGTGCCGTCGCTGATCGAAACGCCACAGGACGTGGCGGCGCTTCCGATCGTCGCCGGCCCCAATGCCGTGGTGCAGGCCCAGGATATCGCCACCGTCCGCTCCACCTTCAAGGACGCCGAGACGGTGACCCGTCTTGACGGCAAGCCGGCGATCGCCATCGAGGTGAAGAAGCGCATCGGCTCCAACCTGATCGACACGATCGCCCAGGTGAGGGCCGTGTCCGATGCCTTCATAAAGACCATGCCGGAAGGCATGCACGTCACCTACACGCAGGACAAATCGGTCTTCGTCAACCAGTTGCTCGGCGATCTGCAGAACCACGTCATGATCGCCGTGATCCTGGTGTTCATCGTCATTCTCTACGCGCTGTCGGGCCGTGCCTCGCTGCTGATCGGCCTGGCCATTCCATCGTCCTTCCTGATCGGCATCCTGCTGTTGGCCATGATGGGCTACACGATCAACATGATCGTGCTGTTCAGCCTCATCCTGGCGGTCGGCATGCTGGTCGACGACGCCATCATCGTCACCGAATTCGCCGAGCGGCGGATGAGCGAAGGCATGCCTAAGGCAGAGGCCTTCGCGCTTGCCGCCAAGCGCATGGCCGGTCCGGTCATCGCCGCGACGATGACGCGCATCGCCGCCTTTTCGCCGCTGCTGTTCTGGCCAGGCATTATCGGCGACTTCATGAAATACATGCCGATCACGCTGATCGTCACGCTCTCGGCCTCGATGCTCTATGCACTGGTTTTTGCACCGGCGCTGGGCGCCTTGTTCGCCAAGGCGCCGCCGCATCACGAGAACGACAACCGCGACGGCTGGTACATGGCGGTGGTCAAGCAGGCGGTGCGCTTTCCCATCACCGTGCTTCTGCTCACCGTCGGCCTTTTGTTCGGTGTCGGCTTTGCATATTCGAAATACGGCGCCGGCGTCGAGTTCTTCCCGAATGTCGAGCCTGACTACGGTCTCCTCTATGTGCACGCCCGCGGCAACCTTTCGCTCGCCGAAATGGATGCCGCCACAACGACCGCGGAAAACCGGCTTCTCGGCTGGCCGGGCGTGAAATCGGTCTATACCCGTGTCGGCAAGACGCAAGGCGGCGGCCAGGACATTCCTGAAGACGTGGTCGGCGTGATCCAGTACGAGTTCGTCGACTGGCGCGAGCGCAAATCGGCGAACGCCATCCTGGACGAGCTGCGCGGCGTCATGGCCGGCATTCCCGGCGTCGACGTCGAGGTTCGCGTGCCCGAGGCCGGCCCGCCCACCGGCAAGCCGATCCAGATCAGGCTGTCAGCCGTCGACCCGAAAGGCCTCGACGACAAGGCGCGCGCCGTCGCCGCGCGCATTGCCAAGGTGCCCGGTGTCATCGATATTTCCGACGGCCTGCCGCCACCCGGCGTCGACTGGGCGCTCGACGTCGATCGCGCCAAGGCGGCGCAATACGGCATCAGCCCGACTTCGGTCGGCACGGTGGTGCAATTGGTGACGAACGGGCTGAAGCTCAGCGAATACCGGCCGGCCGGTGCGGACGACGCCGTCGACATCAGGCTGCGTCTGCCCGAGGACCGGCGCACGCTGTCGACCCTCGACGACCTCAGGGTGCAGACGTCGCAAGGGTCGGTGCCGATCTCGAATTTCGTCGTGCGCAAGCCCGAGCCGACCGTCGGCATCCTCAACCGCATCGACGGCGCGCGCACGGTGGTCGTCCAGGCCAATGTCGCCGCCGGCGAGCAGGTCGCTTCTGTCCAGCAGCAGGTCAGCCAGGCTGTCGCCGAAGTGGATCTCGGCAGCGGCATACGCTGGAAGCTTGCCGGCTCGAACGAGGACAGCGCCGAGGCCAGCGCTTTCCTCAGCAAGGCCTTTGGCGCGGCGATCTTCCTGATCTTCCTGGTGCTTCTGATGCAGTTCAACAAGTTCACCAGCGTCTGGCTGGTGCTGTCCTGCGTGGTCATGGCGACCGTCGGCGTGTTCCTGGGATTGCTGTTGACTGGAGAGGCGTTCGGCATCGTCATGTCGGGCATCGGCGTCATCGCGCTGGCCGGCGTGGTGGTGAACAACAACATCGTGCTGATCGACACCTACGACCGGCTGCGCGAAGAGGGCTGGGACAAGATGGACGCCGTGCTGCAGACTTGCCGCGAACGTGCCCGCCCGGTGGTGCTGACGGCGGTGTCGGCGATCCTCGGCGTGCTGCCGATCGCTTTCGGCCTCGGTCTCGAAATCTTCCATCACGAGACGACGATCAACGCGCCGTCGACGCAATGGTGGATTTCACTGTCCTCGGCGATCGTCTTCGGCCTGTCCTTCGCCACCTTGCTGACTCTGGTGGTGACACCGTCGATGCTGATGGTGTTCACGCGCAGCAAGAACAGCCGCTTCTATGCATTCTTCCGTCGGGTGTTCCGGCGCGGAACGCCAGCCGATGCGACTATGGAGACCTCCGCAGGGCCGGGCTTGCTCGACGAGCCGGCGATTGACTTCCCGAAGGCCGCCGAATAGGTCGCTCCCTTCAGCCCAGGTAGAAAAGGCCGCCGGGAACAACCCAGCGGCCTTTTGCATTGTCCTGTCATGGAATGCCTCAAAGCGGGGAGTTTCTCATGACGCTCAGCACCATTCTCATCATCATTCTGATCCTCATTCTGATCGGCGCGGTGCCGGCATGGCCTCATTCGCGTTCCTGGGGTTATGGTCCCTCCGGCATCGTCGGCGTCATCCTGATCGTGCTGCTGGTGTTGCTGCTGATGGGCAGGATTTGACCCGGAGATTGGTGCAGACGAAAGCTACAGCGCTGCGCGTCCTTTTGGACTCACAGCGCTGTAGCATTTGATCTTTGGCGTGGTCCTTTGCGATCGCGACAACTCTCGGCCATGCACCGCGACGTGCGCACCAGCGTGCGCATCCGCCGTGTCGCGGATTTCCTCTATGAGGAGTTGAAGCGCTATTCGGCCGGGGCCGCGTCAGGCGCGAATTCGGCGCGGTGAGCGAGCCCTGCCATCAAGAATACGACCACCAGCAGTCCCGACAAAGCGACGAAGATCGGACCGAAGCTTGAATGCTCTGCGATGAAGCCGATTGCCGACGGCGCCACCAGAATGCCGGAATAGCCCATTGTGGTGACGACGCTCATGCCGGTGCCGGACGACATGCCTTCCTGGTTGCCGCCGGCCGAAAACAGGATCGGCACCATATTGGCGATGCCGAAGCCGCAAAAGGCAAAAGCTGAGATGGCGAGCCAGGGCGAGGGCGCCAGACCCGCCACCAGCATGCCGGCAGCGGCGACAAGCGCCGAAACGCGCAGTGTCGTCACGGCGCCGAAACGGTTGCGGACCCCATCGCCAACGAAGCGCATGAGGGCCATGACGCCGGAAAAGGCGGCGTAGGCCAAACCAGCTACGGCGAGGTCGGTGCCGAGTTCCTGTTGCAGGTAAAGCGCTGCCCAGTCGAGCACCGCACCCTCGGAGATCATCGTCATCAGCGCCATCAGCCCAACCAGATAGACCAGCGGATTTCCAGGCAGCGCAAATTTGCGATGCCCGATTACCCCCGAGGACGCTTGGGGCGGCTTGTCCTCGGCAATCAGGTAGCGGACTGCCACTGCAATCACGGCGAAAGCGAGCGCCGTCACCACCGTCGCATGGGCGAGATGACCGTAATTCTGGATGGCGAGGCCACCGAGAGCGCCGCCGGCGAAACCGCCAAGGCTCCAGAAGCCGTGCGAGGACGACATGATGGCCCGGGACAAGCGCCGTTCCACCGTGACCGCATTGGCGTTCATGGCGACATCCATGCCGCCGATCGAACCGCCAAAGATGAACATGGCGATGGCCGCCAGCGGCACGTTTGGAGCCAGCGCCACAACCAGCAGGCCGAAGCTGCCGATGAGACCGAACCAGCGCAGCACGCTGCGCGACCCATGCCTGGAGATCAGGTGGCCGCACCAGGTCATCGCTGTGACCGCGCCGGCGCCGAACAGCAGGATCAGCAGGCCAAGCGTGAACTTGCTGATATCCAGCCGGGTCAGCACCACCGGGATCTGCGGCGCCCAGGCACCGGTCAGAAAGCCATTGGCCAGGAAGATGGCCGCCACGGCCCATCGTCCACGAAGAGCAGCCTGCATGCGGTGTAGCGTGTCCATCGTGTAGAATCCGATGCGAAAAATAGCGTCGCGCGGCAAATTAGATCGATTCAATCCTCAGTCAAGCGCTCGTTCTTGAAAAGTGCTTGGGCCAAACGGCTCGCTTGAACCCAGGTTGATGAAGCCGATCTGGTCGGGCTTTGTTCGACCACGATCTTATCCGAAAAGCGATTTCCACTCGGGATCGTGGTCTTAGTGATCCCTGGGGCGTCTTGCCTCGAACTCGGCCTTCTTGGCATTGGAGGCGTCGGTCTGGTTGAGCGCCTGCCATTCGGCATAGGGCATGCCGTAGATGATCTCGCGCGACTGGTCCTTGCTGAGATCGACACCCTCGGCCTCAGCGGCGTCGCGATACCAGTTGGACAGGCAGTTGCGGCAGAAGCCGGCGAGATTCATCAGGTCGATGTTCTGCACGTCAGTGCGTTCACGCAGATGCGCGACCAGCCGGCGGAAGGCGGCAGCTTCGAAATCGCGTTTCTGCTCGTCGCTGAGTTCGGTCATGTGTTCTTGGCCTCCTTGGGCCTGCTTAGAGCGGCCCGGTGCGCGAGCCGAATCGTGTGACCTGATGTATATCGGGACGGCGGTTGATCGCGTCAACGATCGGCGCCAGCCGTTCGGCCCAGGCGACCGCATCCTGCCGATCGGCGATCAGGTCCTGACGGATTTCGATCAGCGCATGGGCAAATCCGTTGACGATGGCATGTCTGAACATGGTGTCGCCGCGCAGCGCGCCGTCGTAGGGCTCGTTGTCGCCGACGATATGGCGTTTGTCCTTCGCAAGCATGTCGATCAGCGGTCGCGCCACCCGGTCGTCGCGATCCCACAAGATGCCAACATGCCAAGGGCGCACGAACCCCTGCATGAACGGGGTGAAGGAATGCACCGAAAGGATGAAGGGGGCGCTTGCGCAAGCCTGCGCCACCGAGGCGATCATGGCGCCGACCGCATCGTGATAGGGTCGATAGAAGCGGTCGAGCCGCCTTTCACGTTCTTTCAAGGTAAGTGGATAATTCCCCGAAATGACGGTGCCGTCATAGAGTTGGCGGATCAATGTCGGATCGTCTTCGCCGCGATTGGGATCGATCAGAAGCCGCGAAAAATTGGCGAGTACCGCCGGCACGCCGAGCAAAGCGGCCAGTTCGCGCGTCACCGTCTCGACACCGATGTCGTAAGCGATATGGCGGTCGAAGTCCGCCGCCGGCAGGCCGAGGCTGCCATACTCTTCCGGCAGGTCGCGACGGGCGTGATCGGCCAGGAGCACGATGCCTCGCTTGCGATCGCCTTCGACGACGTCGAAAGGCGCGAAAACTGTGGATCGGGTCATCGGCGGGAAATGGTCTGTTCGCTGGCTTCGGGGGAGGATGGTATCCTCATTCCACGAAGGGGACGATTACGCAATGTCGTCGTTTGGCCACGGTTTCTGCGGAAATCTGGCAGAAGGCGACTGACCGTGCGCTAGAGGCCTTTCTAAATCGATTGGAATTGAGCAAAAGGGCGCGTTGACATGCGCCCGGACTTTTCCGAAAAGGGGCGTTGAGAGATGCAAATGTGGTTCTTGAGAGGATTCAGGATGGGTTCCGCCGGCAGGCCGCGTGTGCGCTATGCCTTCGCCATGCCGTTCCTGACCTTCGCTGTGGGCCTCGCCGCGATGGTTGCTGCCTCGCCGGCGCGCGCCGATTTCCGTGTCTGCAACGCCACGCAGAACCTGGTCGGCGTCGGCATCGGCTATCGCGCCAAGGCCGGCTGGATCACCGAAGGCTGGTGGCACATCGAGGGATCGAGCTGCAAGACGTTGATCGAAGGGCCGCTGTCATCAAGATTTTACTATCTTTATGCAGAAGACGCCGAGCGCGGCGGGCGCTGGGATGGTCCGATCAACATGTGCGTGGCCGAAAAAGAGTTCAAGATCGCCGGCGTTAGCGATTGCGTCGCCCGGGGCTTCCAGCGCGCCGGATTCCAGGAATATGACACGGGCGAGCAGGCAAGCTGGATGGTCCAGCTGACCGATGACCCCGCAACGGGGGGCGTTCCAGCCGCCCCGGGAACAAACAGTCAATGAGACGCAGCCGCAAGGTCAAGATACTCGCCACCATTGGTCCGGCCTCCTCCTCCGAGGACATGCTGAAGAAGCTTTTCGAAGCCGGCGCCGACGTGTTTCGCATCAATATGAGCCACACCGATCATGAATTGATGCGCACACTTGTCGGTCGCATTCGCACCGTCGAGAAAGCGGTCGGCCGGCCGATCGGCATTCTCGCCGACCTGCAGGGACCCAAGCTTCGGGTCGGCAAGTTTGCCAACGGCAAGGAGACGCTGACACTCGGCCAGACCTTCACGCTCGACGACAATCCCGAGCCCGGCAACTCGACCAGGGTTTATCTGCCCCATCCGGAAATCCTGAGATCGGTCGAGGCCGGTCACCGTCTTTTGATCGACGACGGCAAGCTCGAGCTGAAGGCGGTGGAGAGCGACGGACAGGCGATCGTCTGCACCGTCGTCGCCGGCACCAGCATCTCCGACAAGAAGGGCGTCAGCCTGCCCGACACCGACCTGCCGGTCGGCGCGCTGACCGAAAAGGACCGCAGCGATCTCGATGCTGTGCTGGCCACCGGCGTCGACTGGGTGGCGCTGTCGTTCGTGCAGCGGCCGGAGGATCTGGCGGAAGCGCGCAAGATCGCGCGCGGCCGGGCGCTGATCATGGCCAAGATCGAAAAGCCGCAAGCCGTCGCCAGGCTGGCCGAGATCATCGAACTTTCGGACGCACTGATGGTTGCCCGCGGCGATCTCGGCGTCGAAATGCCGCTCGAAGCCGTGCCCGGCATCCAGAAGCAGATCACCCGCGCCGCGCGCCGCGCCGGCAAGCCGGTGGTGATCGCCACGCAGATGCTGGAATCGATGATCACAGCGCCGGTGCCGACCCGCGCCGAGGTGTCGGACGTCTCGATCGCCGTGTTCGAAGGCGCCGACGCCATCATGCTCTCGGCCGAATCCGCGGCCGGCGCCTACCCGGTCGAGGCGGTGGCGATGATGAACCGCATCGCCAGCAAGGTCGAAACCGATCCGACCTATGCCGGCATCATCAATGCGCAGCGCTCGGAGCCGGAAGCGACCGGCGCCGACGCCATTTCGCTTGCCGCCCGCGAAATCGCCGAGACGCTGAAACTGTCGGCGATCATCAGCTATACGGCGTCCGGCACGACCGGCCTGCGCGCCGCGCGCGAGCGGCCGCAGGTGCCGATCGTCGCCCTGTCGCCGATCGTCAACACGGCGCGGCGGCTATCGCTTTTGTGGGGCACGCATTGCGTCGTCTCGCCCGACGCCATCGACCTAGACGACATGGTCGACCGCGCCTGCCGCATCGCTTTGGACGAGGGGTTCGGCAAGCCCGGCGACCGGGTCATCATCACCGCCGGCGTGCCGTTGAGGACGCCCGGCTCCACCAACATGCTGCGCATCGCCTATGTCGGATCGGACGTGCAGGCCCGCCGCTAGGCTTGGCCGTCGCTTCGAATGATTTCGGTTGCTCTAAATTGGCGCAAGTTCGGCTTCCGGGGCTTTGATGTCGGCGCATTTGCCGGCACCGTAGGTGTCGCCGGCAATCCTGATTTCCACGGCCTTCGCCATTGCCTGGAGGTCCACGTCCCTGCCGGCGACCTTTTCGATCGCGCCGACAACGAGATCGGGTGCTATCCAGTCTGGCTTGTGGCCGAGATTGCGGACCCAGACCAGTTCGGCCCCGGCGATATCGCGGACGAGGCCGACCGAATGGATCGTTGCATAGACCACCTTGTCGCGGTCGCCCGAGATGACCACAGTCGGCGCCTTGATATCGCGGTAGTGCGGTGCGGCATCGAGCGTGTAGCGATAAAGCCCGGCGACATCGGTGGCGTTGGCACGAAAGGCGTTCGGCCGAAGCACCAGCGGGATCGCGACCTCGGCGACATAGAAGTCCGGCACCTTGTTGGGGGCAAAGACGCAGGCGGTGGCGGCATTCATCTGCAGCGTTCCCGACGGATAGGTCAGCGTTTCGGAGAAAAGCCGGCCGACGATCGGAATGGTCGTCAAATTGTAGTACCAGGCGGTCGCGCCGCCCGGCCAGGGATGGGTGGCAGGCGCCATGAACACAAGGCCGAGCGTCTTGTGGGGATGCTCGCGGCCGAAGGCGGTGGTCACCGAGCCGCCGAAGGAATGGCCGGCGATGATGGCTTTCCTGATGCCGAGATGGTCCATCAGCGCTGCGATGGTGCTGGCCTGTGCCGATGGGGTCTCGTTGTTGCCGGGGCCGCGCGCCGACCAGCCTGCACCCGGGCGGTCGAAGAACAGCATCTCGGCACGGCCTTCCAGCAAGGGCCTCAACGGCAGCATCTGATCCCTGAGATTGGCGCTGGCGCCGTGGATAAAGACAATCGGCGGCAGTTCGGCGTTTTCCCCGGCCGGAATGTGAACGTAGTGGATGCGGGCACCGTTTATATCCGCGAAGTCGCCGATCGGCGGATTGCGGCGCTCGATCAGCCATGAACCGGCGCGGGTGACACCTGCAAGGGTGAACACAAGCGCCAGGAGGAAGGCGAGCGCGGCGTAGATCGGGTTCATGGAGAGAGGTACGGACCGGAGCGAAATTAGTTCACAGTCTAGCTAAAAAGACTTTCACTCAAGTGGATTTGTCCGCCAACCTCATATCCCTTCGCCGGCAAGTTCTTCGGAAAGCGTGCCGACCTGATCCTGGGCACTGCGCATCATCGGATAGATGCTGAGCACGCGCTGCCAGGCTTCCAGCGCCGACTGCTTGTGGCCGGTTACCGTCATGATCTGCGCCAGGCCGGACAGCGCGCCAAAATGGCGCGGCTCGAGCTGCAGCGTGCGGTCGATGTCCGCCATCGATTTCCCAAAGTTATTCATCATGAAATGTACGGTGGCGCGCCGGTTCCAGCCTTCGGCATAGGCCGGTTGCAACGTCACCACCTGGTCGAGGAAGTCGAGCGCCACGTCGAACTTCTTGTCTTCGGCCGCTTTTTGCGACCATTGCATCATCAGGTCGATCGAGGCGCTGCCGGATTGCGACCACTCGTGCGAGATGCGCGCCGCGATGCGCTCGGCGGCTTTTTCATTGCGCTCGCGCTTCAGGTCGACAAACAGCTGGTCGAGCCTTTCCTCCCTGGTCGTGGCAACCGGAGGGGTGACCGGGTCTTCCGCCTGAGCCGGAAGCGGGGCGACACCGAAAAGAAAAAGCGCCGCGAAGAATGCAAAATGAATCCGCATGACCGGAATCTAACCCCGGACAGCGGATCGTCAAACTGAATTTAGCGTGAAAGGGCCGGCAGGCCGGTATTAGAGCGCCACGCGTCCTTTTGGACGCGTAAAGGACGCTCCAGCATTTGGAACTCCTCGCATCGTGTTTTCCGAAAATCGATTCCGATTTTTGGATCGATGCGGTACATCATGCAGGCGCGGAGGCAGGCCGCCCCAACTCGAAAAAGCTCAGCCCTGGCGCGCCTTGTAGCGCGGAGCGGTCTTGTTGATGATGTACACGCGGCCCTTGCGGCGAACCAGCTGGTTGTCGCGGTGACGCGCCTTGAGCGCCTTGAGCGAATTCTTGATCTTCATGGTCTTGCCCGTCGGTCTGGGCCCGCTTGGGCCGAATTATTAAGGCGCGCTCGGAAAGCGCGCCTCTCAACTTGTGCGTGGCTCATAAACGAGGAGCCTTGCCCGTGTCAACCAAGCATGTGGCGGAGTTTGAGTTTCTGCGCTATCGACGGCATCAATGCATGTCGCATAAAAGTGCGCAGCGGTTTGCGATAACGACATGCATAAAACAACAACCTAAAGCGCGTCGCGTGAGGCCGGTCAAATGCGACGCGCATTAGAGCGGCGCCGTCGAATAGCCTCAACGGTAGCGGCTCATTCGCGTAAAATGGCCCATCTTGCGGCCGGGGCGTGCCTCGGCCTTGCCATAGAGATGCAGCATCAGATCGGGCTCGGCGAGCAGGGCCGGGACACGCAGGATATCGTCGCCGACCAGGTTTTCCATGACGCAGTCAAAATGGCGGCCGGGATTTCCCAGCGGCAGGCCGGCGACGGCGCGAATGTGCTGCTCGAACTGCGAGACGATGCAGGCGGCTTCCGTCCAGTGGCCGGAATTGTGAACGCGCGGCGCGATCTCATTGGCCAGCAGCGCGCCGTCGGCAAGGACAAAGAACTCGATGCCGATGACGCCGACATAGTCGAGCGCGGCAAGTATTTCTGCTGCCGCCGCCTGCGCTGCAGCGGCGGTTTCGGACCCTATCCTGGCCGGCAGGGTCGAGCTGTGCAGGATGCCGCTGCGGTGGACGTTTTCTGCCGGATCGTAGGCGGCGAGCGAACCGTCCATGCCGCGCGCCGCGATCACCGAAATCTCGCGTTCGAAGGCGACGAAGGATTCGAGGATCAGCGGCACGTTGCCCATCGCCTCGCAGGTGCCGGCAAAGCCCCCCGTTTCCATATTGCGGAAGACGCGCTGGCCCTTGCCGTCATAGCCCATGCGTCGCGTCTTCAATATGCCGCTGCCGTTGAACTTTTTCAGCGCCGCCGTCAATTCGTCGTCATTGTCGACGGGGCAGAAATCCGCGGTGGGAATGCCGATGCCGTTGAGGAATTTCTTCTCCGCCACCCGGTCCTGCGCTACTTCCAGCGCGCGCGGCGGCGGGTAGACCGGGACCGTTACGGCAAGCGCGCTGGCCGCCATGACCGGAACGTTCTCGAACTCGTAGGTGACGACGTCGCTGACTGCAGCCAGTTCGGCGAGCGCGGCCGTGTCGTCATAAGCGGCAGTGACCTGCCGGTTGGCGACCTGTGCCGCCGGACAATCCGGCTGCGGCTCCAGCACGACCGTGCGGTAGCCGAGGCGGGCCGCGGCCATCGCCAGCATGCGGGCGAGCTGGCCGCCGCCGATGATGCCGATGGTCGATCCGGCGGCCAGGCTCATGGCGTGTCCGTGGGCTCGGCGGCGACCTTGGCGGTCTGGGCGGCGCGCCAGGCATCGAGCCGGGCGGCGAGCTTTTCGTCGGTCAGCGCCAGCACGGCCGCAGCCAGAAGGGCGGCATTGGTGGCGCCCGCCTTGCCGATGGCCAGCGTGCCGACCGGAATGCCGGCCGGCATCTGCACGATGGAGAGCAGCGAATCCTGCCCGGAAAGCGCCTTCGATTCCACCGGCACGCCAAAAACCGGGAGCGGCGTCATCGCCGCCGTCATGCCGGGCAGGTGTGCCGCACCGCCGGCGCCGGCGATGATCACCCGAAAGCCGGCCGCCTTGGCACCCTTGGCGAAGTCATAGAGCCGGTCGGGGGTGCGATGGGCCGACACGATCAGCCGCTTGTGCGGGATGCCCAGTGCCTCCAGCGTTTCGGCGGCGTGGCGCATCGTCGCCCAGTCGGACTGGCTGCCCATGATGATGGCGACGTCGGCGCGTTGATCGTCCAAGCTTCTGCTCCCGGCGGCAAAGGCGCGCCTTAGCGGAATTCGGGTTCGACGGCAAGGATGTGCTGCCTCTGCGCAAGCGTTCTGGCGTGAGGCGCCATCATTACCTAATCCGGCCAGCGCAAGGCGCCGGCGCTATCCTTGCGGGCCGACTTCATCGCATCCGCCGGACGCTCGGCCACGCTCAACACGGCCCGCAGGCGTTCGGCGACGATTTCCGCCTCGCCGGGATGGAGATTGCACGGGTCGAGGAAGAAATGCCCGCGCTCGACCTCATGGTTGCGCACGATAATGGGAGGCGAAACGGCCGCCAGCGCCGAGGCAAGGCCGGCGGCGGTGAATCCGCTTTCGGGCGCAACAAACACCTGCAGGCGGTCGAGCGGATTGCCGGTCGGATCGGGAATGACATGCGCGGCGATGCCCGGCAGGCCCTGCAATGCGCCCTTCCACAGATCGAGCGCCGCTTCTTCCCGCTTGCGGATGCCGGCGTGATCGCGCCGCTCCCAGGCCTCCAGTGCGGCCATGGTGCCGGCGATGCTTTCCTTGCCGACCTTCATCGCCCGCGCAACGCCACGGTTCTGCAGATAGGCGGCGCGCACCAGATCCTTGCGCCCGGTGACGATGCCGCTTGTCGGTCCCGAGAGGAATTTGTGTCCGCTATAGACGACGATGTCGGCGCCGCGCGCGAGAAAGCCGCGCAAATCGTATTCGGAGGCGGCGTCGACGATCACCGGGACGCCTTTGGCGTGGCAAATCTCGCAGAACTCCTCGAGCGAGAGCATGCCGTATTGCACCGTGTGATGGGCAACGACATAGAGGCCTGCTGCGGTGCGGTCGCGGATCGCCTCGCGCACATGATAATCCTGCGTCACGCTGACCGTACCGGCCGGTACGGGCCTTGCCCCGGCGAGCCGGATCGACTGGTCGATCGGCGCGCCGTAATTGACGATGTGGCCGAGTTGGACGATGACCTCGGACTTGAGGCCCTCGGTGTCGTCCGGCAGCCGCTCGATCGCCAGAAGGTTGGTGCCGGTCATCGTGCCGGCAATGGCCATGGTGATGCCGCTGGCGCAGCACGCCGTGATGAAGCCGGCCTCGCCGCCGGTGAGGCGCGCGACAACCGTGCTTGCGGCGCGCTGCAGATCGTCCATCTCCACCCATTGCGAGGCGATTTCCGACATAGCGGCGATCGCTTCCGGGACGATGATCGAGGCGCCGAGCGCCGTCATCGTGCCAGAGACATTGATGATCGGGCGAAGGCCGAGCCGTTCGCGGATTGTCGTGTTGGAGCCGTTTGCGGAATAGGTTTTCATCTCTGGAGGTCCCATTGGCAGACTTCAGGCGGCGATCTCGACGACCGCCTCGATTTCCACGGTGATGTTGCCCGGCAGGGAGCCGACACCGATCGCCGAACGGGCGTGCCCGCCGATACTATCAAAGACAGCGGCGAAAAGATCGGAACAGCCATTCACCACCTGCGGATGGTCGCTGAAGGTCGGGATCGCGTTGACGAAGCCAAGCAGCTTGACGACGCGCACGATACGGCCGAGGTCGCCTGCCGCAGCGTGCATGACGGCGAGCAGGTTCAGGCCGGTGAGACGGGCATGCTTATAGGCCTCTTCAACCGTGACGTCCTCGCCGACCTTGCCGGTGCAAAGCGTGCCGTCGGCGCGCAACGGGCCTTGGCCGGAGAGGAAGATCAGCCGTCCGCTTTCGGCATGGGTGACGAAGTTGGCGATCGGCGTCGGCGGCTCGGGCAGTGTCAGGCCCAATTCTGCGAGCCGGATGTAAGGCGTCATGAAAAGGCTCCTTGCGACAGCTTTCGCCGTCCTTCAGAAATGCGAGGCACGAAACCGCGCCAGGAAACTGCGGAGACGCTCATTGTCGATGTCCGCGCCCAGAATCTCGGCGGGCGGGCCTGCGGCGCTGACGCCGCCATCTGCCATGAAGATGATGCGGCTCGAGGCATCGCGGGCAAAGGCCATCTCGTGCGTGACCATCACCATCGTCATGCCGTCCTCGGCCAGGCTGCGCACGACCTCGAGCACCTCGCCGACGAGTTCCGGGTCGAGCGCGGAGGTTATCTCGTCAAGAAGCAGGATTTTTGGCTCCATCGCCACCGCGCGGGCGATGCCGACACGCTGCTGCTGGCCGCCGGAAAGTTCGGCCGGCAGGCTGTCGGCCTTGTGGGCAAGGCCGACCCGGCCGAGCCAGTGCTCGGCAATGGCGCGGGCCTCGGTACTGCTCTTGCCGCGCACCTTGCGCAGGCCAAGCATGATGTTGCCGGCCGCCGTCAGATGCGGAAACAGATTGAAACTCTGGAACACCATCCCGGTTTCGGCCCGCATCTTCGCCAGGTCATGCTCGCTGCGGCGCTGGCGTGTTCCCGTGTCGCGGAAGCCGACCTCCTTGCCGTCGATGCGGATGAAGCCGCTGTCGTAGCTCTCCAGGAAGTTGACGCAGCGCAGCAGCGTGGTCTTGCCGCTGCCGGAAGGCCCGATGACAGTCACCACCTCGCCGCGCGTCACCTGCAGGCTGACGGAGCGCAGGACCGCGACGGATCCAAAGGACTTGGAAACCTCGGAGACATCGAGAAGCGCCGGATTGGCGGGCGTGGCGATGGGCATCTTGCTATTCCCGGATGAAGGAGAAACGCCGCTCCAACCGTCGGCTGGCCAGGGAGAGCGCGTAATTGACGGCGAAGTAGATGACCGCGCCGAGGATGTAGAGCGGCATCGCTTCGTAGGTGCGGCCGATGACCTGGTTGATGGCATGCATCAGGTCGGTGATGCCGAGCAGCGAGACCAGCGCGCTGCCCTTCACCGCATCGGTGACGCCATTGATCCATGGCGGCAGGAAACGCCTGAACGCCTGCGGGAAGATGACGTAGGCCAGTCGCTGGCGAAAGGTCAGCCCGATCGCCATCGCCGCTTCGGACTGCCCCTTCGGTATGGAACCGACCGCACCGCGCAGATACTCGATGACCTGCGCCGTCTTGAACAGGGTGAGCGCCAGCACGGCTGCCCAGAAGGATTCCAGATGGAGGCCGACGGCAGGCAGGCCGTAATAGACGAAGAAGATGAGCACCAGGATCGGAATGCCGCGAATGGTATCGCTGAAAATGCGCACCGCCCAGCGCAGCGGAGCCGGGCCATAGACAAGGCCGACGCCCATCATCACGCCTGCGACGAGCGACAACACCACGACCAGCAGCGACACCCATAGCGTCACGGCAAAACCCTGGGCCAGGAAGGGCAAGGCATAGGCGATCTGGCCAAGCATCCTAGTGCGCCGCCCTGAACCGGCGCTCGACAAGCCGAAGTGCAAAAAGAAGCGCGTAGCCGGTCAAGAGATACATCGCCGTCACCACAAGGTAGACCTCGACGATGCGGAAGGTGTTGAAGTTGATCCACTGGGCGCCGTAGGTGAGCTCGGGCACCGAAATGACCGACGCAACGGACGTGTCCTTGAACAGCGACAGGAACGTGTTGGAAAGCGCGGGCAGCGTTATGCGCAGCATCGTCGGCAGGCGCACATGAACCAGCCTTTGCCATGGCGTCAGGCCGATCGCCTTGCCGGCGTCGAGCTGTCCGCGCGGAACCGCTTCGAGCCCCGAGCGGAACACCTCGACCAGATAAGCGCCGCTATAGAGCGACAGCGTGGCGATGAACGAGGTCTGCGCGCTGTAGGCGATGTCGACCACCGTCGGCAGGCCGTAGAAGACGAGATAGACGAGCAGGATCAGCGGCACGTTGCGGATGAACTCGACATAGGCGGCGATGACGGTCCGCACCGCACGCCCGGCCGACACGTACCAGACCGCCAGAAGCAGTCCGATGAGGATGCCGATCGCGATGGAGATCACGGCCAGCTCGAGGCTGAGCAGCAGCCCGCCCCAAAGCTTGTCGAAATGCCGCCAGATCAGGTTGAAGTTCAGGGTATAGCCCATGTGTCCCTGTCATTATCGAGGGCTGTCGACGATAAGCCGCGGAAGGGCGCGAGCCCTTCCGCCTGCTTGCATCAGATGACCGGGAAGCCGGGATGGCGCGCCGGCGGCTCCTGTCCAAAATAGTCCTTGAATGCAGCGTCGTAGAGCGCCGTCTCATGGCCGAACATGGCGGTGGTGAAGGTCGTGTTGACGAAGGTCAGCCAGTCGAGGTCGCCTTGCCGAAGTGCGGCGCCGTAAAGCATCGAAAACCAGCTCTTGCCGGCATCGAAGTATTTGTCCGGATTACGCGAGGCGAGCCAGCGAACCGTCGACAGATCGACGGCGGCGGCGTCGACGCGTTTCGATTCCAGTGCCTGCAGCACGTTGGCCTGCGTGTCTATCTGCATCACCTGCGACTCCGGCAGGACGATGTGCACATTTGCCTCGGCATCGACATTCTGCAGGATGGAAACCCGCGTCGCCGAACCGCCGGCAAGCAGCTTGTCGAAGGTCTTGTTTTCGGCGTTCGGAAGGGTCAGCAAGGCGATGCCTTCGACGTAATAGGGCCGGGAGAAGTGGATCAGCTGCGAGCGCTGGGCGGTCATGGTCATGAACTGGATCGAAATGTCGACCTTGTTGGTGGTCACGTTCGGAATGCGCTGGGCCGGATCCTGCATGACGAACTCGACCTTGGTCGTATCGTCGAAAAGTCCCTTGGCAAGAATGCGCCCCATGGTGATGTCCATGCCGACCAGTTCGCCGGCATCGTTTTCAAAGTGCCAGGGCGCGTTGGTGCTGCCGGTGCCGACGATCACCTTGCCGCGATCGAGAACGGTGCGCAGCAGGCTGTCCGGTGCCGCCTGCGCCGCCGCCTTCTGAACATCGACTGTTGTCGCTGCGCCCACCACTCCGGCCGTTGCAAGCCCGGCCAGTTTCAGAAAATCACGTCTTTTGGATGTGTCGTTCACGGCGACCTCCTTTTCGTGTTGTGTTCCCCTTTGCCGATACATGCATCGGTAATCTGCTGGATTGTCTCTTACAAAAGACACATGTATCCTGTACGAGACAGATACTAACACCAGGAATCAGCAATGCAAGATGGCAATGGCTTGGCAGTTCGGCCGGACGCTGGTCCGGACGAAGACAGGATTGCGGGCTCCCGCGAGAAGGGTCTCAACCGCGTGCTCCATATCCTGGAGTTTCTCCATGCGAACCAGCGAGCGATCGGGATTGGCGATCTCGCCAAGGGAGTGAATGCGCCGCGCTCGACGATCTACACGCTTGTGCGCTCGCTCGTGGATGCGGGCCTGCTGGAAATGGCCGGCGACGGCAATCGCGTCTATTTCGGGAAGAAGCTTTATCTCTACGGAATGGACTATGTGCGCGGCAACGACCTGCTCAGGAGAGGGCGTCAGGAAGTCGACAATCTTTCGCGCGAGACAGGCGAGACCTCCGAATTGTGCATGCTGCAAAACGGCCGCTACACGATTGTCCATTCAAGCCCAGGCACCAGGCCGTTCCGGATCAGTTCGGCCACGGGTCTGCAGATACCGCTTCCCTGGACCGCTTCCGGGCGGTTGCTTCTCGCCGGTTTCGAACGGGCGGTGATCGAAGACATGGTGTCCGAAGACGATCTCGTCCTGCCGGATGGCCGCAGATTGCTGCTGGACGACTTCATAGAAGATATCGCTACGGCCGGGGCTACCGGTTACTGTGTGACCTCCGGTCTTGTCGACGCCTATACAAAGTGCCTTGCCGCGCCGGTTTTTTCAGCTGCCGGCAAGGTCGAGGCGACGATATGCCTGGTGGTTCCCATCGACACTTCCGAGGAAAAGACCGGCGATCTCATCGCCCTGCTACGCGAACGCGCCGCGAGGCTTTCGATCACGGGATGAGCAGGATTTGTCGCGACCGCAAGTGGGATTCGCTCACGCGATGATGTCGGGGATGATCCGGTCTTCCAGCGCCATCAGCCGGTCTTTCAGGAAGAGCTTTTTCTTCTTCATGCGCTGGATCTGCAGAGGGTCGCAGCCCATGGCGATCATCGCGTTGATCGCCGCGTCGAAATCGGCGTGTTCTTGCTTCAGCCGAGAATATTCGAGGCGGATATCGGCCTGTTCCTGTTCGGACATTATTTACCGTCTGCACGTCTGCGGCGCCCAAAAATGGGCCTGATTGGGCGAGGCCGGAGGTATCTTGCACCGGCGCGCAGCCAATACCACATTTCGTATTGTCGTGGAATGCTACCACGCAGCATTCGACATCGGTGCCCGATAGTGGCACACTGTCATTATGCCGTCACAGAAGCGAAATTGCGGTGGGACGCGCCGTGACGGCTGCAATCGAGGAAACCATGAAAGGGAGAACCAATCATGTCTCTTGCATCCCATCTTGATGAGCTGCAGCGGAAACACGGCGACATCGAACGCGAAATCGATGATGCGATGAACCATCCATCGGTCGACGACCTCGAAATCGTGAATCTCAAGCGGCGCAAGCTGGCGCTCAAGGACGAGATTGAGAAATTGAAGGCGAAACCGAAACCCACCACGCACTGACGCTCATCTACGGCGCTGCGCGTCCTTTGGATGCGCAAAGGGCGCGTCGTGCTTCTGATTTTGGCGCATGATCCTTTCCGAAAATCCTTTCGGCTTCGGGGCCATGCGGGGACAGTGCGCGTTTTGCCCGACCATCTTCTCCGGTGGCAACCAATGCCGCCGGAGCGTTTTTCTGTTTGTCCGGCGGTTCGATTTGACAGGTTTGCCTGCCTGTCGCCATTGACAAGCCATCTTTGCTCCTCCACCTCATGCCGGGACCTTCTATAGCGCCGCGCCTCCTTTCGGACGCGCAATGGACGCTGTATTTTGATTTTTGCGCGGATTGTTTCCGGAAACCAATTCCGGAATTCGGCGCTAACAAAGGGCAGCCGGCCATGACCGGACATTTTTCTTCACCCTTCCCGCGCCGCACGTCTGTCGGTGTCGACGTCGGCGGCGTGATGGTCGGCGGCGGCGCCCCTGTCGTCGTTCAGTCGATGACCAACACCGACACCGCGGATGTCGACCAGACCGTCGCTCAAGTTGCGGCGCTGCATCGCGCCGGCTCCGAGATCGTGCGCATCACCGTCGACCGCGACGAGAGTGCCGCCGCCGTGCCCGCCATCCGCGAGCGGCTCGAACGGCTCGGCATCAATGTGCCGCTGGTCGGCGATTTCCACTATATCGGCCACAAGCTGCTCGCCGACCACCCGGCTTGCGCCGAGGCGCTGGCCAAATACCGCATCAATCCCGGCAATGTCGGATTCAAGGACAAGAAGGACCGGCAGTTCGCAGCGATCGTCGAGATGGCGATCCGGCACGACAAGCCGGTGCGCATCGGCGTCAATTGGGGGTCGCTCGACCAGGAGCTTTTGACCAGGCTGATGGACGACAACCAGCGCCAGGGCTTTCCGCTGACCGCGCAGGAGGTAACGCGCGAGGCGATCGTGCAGTCGGCGATCCTGTCGGCCGACATGGCCGAGGAGATCGGCCTTGGCCGCGAGAAGATCATCCTGTCGGCCAAGGTCAGCGGCGTGCAGGATCTGATCGCGGTCTACACCGAGCTTGCCACCCGCTCCAACCACGCGCTGCATCTCGGCCTCACCGAGGCCGGCATGGGTTCGAAAGGCATCGTCGCTTCGTCCGCGGCGATGGGCATTCTTCTCCAGCAAGGCATCGGCGACACGATCCGCATCTCGCTGACGCCGGAGCCGAACGGCGACCGCACCCGCGAGGTGCAAGTGTCGCAGGAACTCCTGCAGACCATGGGGTTCCGGCAGTTCGTACCGATCGTCGCCGCCTGCCCCGGCTGCGGCCGCACCACCTCTACGGTGTTCCAGGAACTCGCGCAGAACATCCAGGCGGATCTGCGCAAGAACATGCCGGTGTGGCGTGAAAAATACCCCGGCGTCGAAAACCTCAAAGTCGCGGTGATGGGCTGCATCGTCAACGGTCCGGGTGAATCCAAACATGCCGATATCGGCATTTCGCTGCCCGGCACCGGCGAGACGCCGACGGCGCCGGTGTTCGTCGACGGCAGGAAGGCGGCGACGCTGCGCGGGCCTTCGATCGCCGCCGACTTCGAGAAAATGGTCGCCGACTATATCGAGCAGCGGTTTGGGCAACCTGGCAAGGCTGCGGCGGAGTAGGTCGATGCGGCGCTTCCCCTGGGTGACGCCGATTTTACTTGGTGGGCTGGGCTGGGCGACAGCCGTCCACGCCGATCCGCCGCGCCCTGCCAAGCAGCGGCTGCTCGACCGGGTTTGCAACCTGATCGAGGCGCATGCCGATCAAAACGGCCTGCCCAAGGATTTCTTTGCCCGGCTGATCTGGAAGGAAAGCCGCTTCGATCCCAATGCGGTCAGTCCGGTCGGTGCCGAAGGCATAGCCCAGTTCATGCCGGGCACCGCCAAGATACGCGGCCTCGCCAATTCCTTCGATATCGAGCAGGCCATCCCGGCCTCGGCAAAATATCTCGCCGAGATGAAAACCGGCTTCGGCAATCTGGGCCTGGCCGCCGCCGCCTACAATGCCGGCGAAAGCCGGGTGTCGCGCTGGCTGAGTTCCGGCGGTTTCCTGCCGATGGAGACCGAAAACTACGTTTTGGACATCATGGGCGAGCCGGCCGACAGGTTCACCGACACCGCCTATACCGGCAGCATCCAGCCGCTCGACAAGAAAGCGAGCTTCGCGGTCGCCTGCCGCAGGCTGCCGGTCATCAAGTCCCAAACCGTGGCCATGGCGTCGATCAACGTCAAGCCGTGGGGCGTGCAGGTGGCCGGCAATTTCCGCCGCGCCGCGGCGCTCAATCAATGGACTGGCGTGAAGCGCCGGTTTCCGGCCTTGCTCAAGGGCCATGATCCGGTGGTCAGCCGGGTGCGCTCGCCGATCGGCAGGCGCGGCATCTATGCTGTCCGGATCGGCGCCGACTCCAAAGCCAAGGCCGACAACATCTGCCGGAAACTGCAAAGCGTCGGCGGTGCATGCATTGTGGTGCGGAATCGGTGATGGGTGCCGACTGATTTTCCCGACAAACCACCGAAGCTGCGCTTTTATTCCACGAATTCTGCTGGTCCACCGCTTCAGCTATAGGCTTACATGACCGACCGTCTCTACAGCGATCCAGATCTCGTCCAGTTCTACGATATCGAGAACGAACGCGGTGTGGATTTCGATTATTGCGTCGGCTTCGCCAAAGATGCCGGCTCGGTTCTCGATCTCGGCTGCGGCACAGGGCAACTGGCTGCCGCGCTCGCCGATCGGCGCAGCGTGACCGGCGTCGATCCAGCGCCGGCGATGCTCGATATCGCGCGCCGCAGAGCCGGCGGGCAGAGGGTCGACTGGGTCGAGGCCGATGCGCGCAATGTCCGGCTCGGACGACGGTTCGATCTGGTGCTGTTGACCGGGCATGCCTTCCAGGTGTTCCTCACGCCAGAAGATCGACAGGCGGTGCTTGCCACGATCGCCGCTCATCTGGCGCCCGATGGACGCTTCATCTTCGACACGCGAAATCCAGTCGCGCAGGAATGGCTCGAGTGGACGCCGGATCGGTCGCAACGGGAGCTCAGTCATCCCGAATTGGGCACGGTAAGAGCGTGGAACGATTTCCGCCACGATTCCGCTACCGGTGTCGTCACTTACTCGACCCATTACGAAATACCCGGCAGCGGACGCGTGCTCAGCGCCGAATCGAAAATCGCCTTCCCGACAAAGGAAAGCCTTGCGCAGATGCTGGATCGGGCCGGGCTGGTCGTCGAAGAATGGCTCGGCAACTGGCGTGGCGAGCCATACGCTCCAACATCGCCAGAAATCATTCCGATCGGCCGGCTGCGCTAGCCCGGACGTTGCTTCGCCTTGAGCGTTTTCCCGTTCCTTGACGTGACCGATTGAGCGTACGGATAAGCCAAAGACACCACCGCCCAATTGCGGCGCTGCGCTGACGACGTGCCCACCGATGCACGTCGTGAGCATCTCGCAGGTTTATGTGTTCTGAACTCATGGCACCTCCTCGCCAGCATTTTGCATGCTGAAGAGGAAAACATATTATGGTTCGCATCTGCTGATAATCGGTGATAGTTTCCGTTCATCTGTGACGAATTGGAATAGATATCATCGACCGGCAAGAGACGATGGGTGTGTACCTGGCAGTTGTCGAGGAAGGCGACTTCTCGGCAGCGGCACGCCGGCTGCGGATGACACCTTCGGCCGTCAGCAAAATCATCGGTCGGCTTGAGTCCCGCCTTGGCGTGCGCTTGCTGCAGCGCTCGACGCGGCGCATCAGCTTGACGGCGGAAGGCAGCACCTATGCCGAAAGCGCTCGCCGCATCCTGAACGACATCAAAGAGGCTGAAATCGCGGTTCAACCCGGAGCAGAACCGCGCGGCCGGCTGCGCGTCAGTCTTCCGAGCGCCTTCGGCCATCGCTTGATCGTGCCGATGTTGCCGGCCTTCATCGATCGCTACCCGGCCGTCGAGCTCGAGCTGATGTTCACAGATGCGATTGTCGACCTGTTGGCTGAGGAAACCGACGTCGCCGTGCGCGTTGCCGCACACAGCGATTCGAGGCTGGTGGTGCGGCGGCTGGCGCCGAATCGCCGTGTCATTTGCGCATCACCTCGATATCTCGAAAGACATGGCATGCCGACAACGCCAGACGACCTTCAAGGTCATGTCTGTCTTGGCGTCACAGCACGCGGTGGTCTCAATATCTGGGAGTTCGATGGCCCGGACGGTCTGCAAAGCATGCGTATCCGCAGCCCGATAGAGGCCAACAGCACCGAAGCGCTACGCCGGCTTGCGCTCGCCGGTATAGGCATAATCCGCATGTCGGAGATATTGGTCGGGCCGGATATCAAGGCAGGCAGACTGACCGCGCTGCTCACCGGATACAATCATCCTGACGGAGCGCCAATCTGCGCGGTCTATCCGCCTGGCCGAATTCTGTCGCCGCGCGTGCGCGTGTTCGTGGATTTCCTGGCCGAACAGTTCGCCAACCCTCCTTGGCTACACGGCGCGCCATAGGACGGGAGTACAGCTTGGAACAGCGTCAGCTGTTGCGGGCCGCCACGAATTCCGCTGCCTGCTTCAGAAGCACGGCGTCTTCGCCATAGGGACAAAGCAAGGCGTGGGCCTGGTCGACGAGGCCTTGAAGCTGGTCTCGCGCCCAGTTGGCGCCGTGCAGCGCCACCAGCGTCGCCTTGCCGGCGGCTGCGTCCTTGCCGGTCGCCTTGCCCATCTGGCGCGCATCCGCCGTCAGATCGAGCAGGTCGTCGGCAAGTTGAAAGGCAAGCCCGATCGCCGAGCCGAATTCCGCCAGTCTTTCACGGTCGGCCGCCGGCGCGCCGGCAACGATTGCGCCCGCCTCGCAGGCGAAGCGGATCAACGCGCCGGTCTTCATCGCCTGAAGCCGGATGATGCCGGCTTCCTCCGGCCGGTTACGCTCGGCTTCGAGATCGAGCATCTGGCCGCCGACCATGCCGCCGGCTCCGGCGGCGCGGGCCAGCGCTAGCACCAGCGCCGCCCGCCGTTCGGCCGGCAGCATTGTCGCTTCGTCGGCAATGATGTCGAAGGCGAGCGCCAGCAAGGCGTCGCCGGCGAGGATGGCGGTCGCCTCGTCGAAGGCCTTGTGAACGGTCGGCTGGCCTCGGCGCAGATCGTCGTCGTCCATGGCCGGCAGATCGTCATGGATCAGCGAATAGCAATGCACGCATTCGAGCGCCGCCGCCACGCGCAGCGCCGCCTCGCCGTCGGCGGAAAACAGCGCGGCGCTTTCCATGACCAGGAAAGGGCGCAGGCGCTTGCCGCCATTCAGCACGCCGTGGCGCATCGCCTCCATCAGACGCTGCGGCCGCGCGATCTCGCCTGAAAGCGGGCGGTCGTCGAGCAGCCGCCTGAGCAGCGCCTCGATCGGCCCTGTGCGTGCGAGAAGCGCTGCCTCGAACGGTATTTGATCGTCTTTCGCCATGCCGGGGACGGGTAGCCGACACTCAGACGTTGCGCAAGAAGCCAAGCGCCATTATGCCGGGGGCAGGGAGCAGCATGGATTGAGCGGCTTGGCGGAACCGATCGTCGATCACGAAACCGAAGGGCTGGACATGGTGAGGCCGAAACGCGGCAATCGCATCGGTCTCAAACGCTGGCCTCGGCACTGGGTCCGGCGCGGTATCACCATCGCCGTGGTGCTGGCGCTGATGCCGCTGGTGTTGACCTTTCTGTACCTGCCGCCGTTCGTGCATCCGGTATCGACACTGATGCTGAAGGATCTGGCGACGTTTTCCGGCTATGACCGGCGCTGGGTCTCGATCGACGATGTGGCGCCGGCGTTGGCGCATTCGGTCATCATGTCGGAGGACGGGCAGTTCTGTTTCCATCGCGGCATCGACCTTGGCGAGTTGAGGGGCGTCGTCGACGACGCGCTGGCCGGCGAGATGACGCGCGGCGCCTCGACCATCACCATGCAGAGCGTCAAGAACCTCTATCTGTGGTCGCGGCCGCTGGGCTCGGTGCGGAAAGTCGTCGAGCTGCCGCTGGCTGTCTATGTCGACATGGTGATGTCGAAACGGCGCATCATGGAGATCTATCTCAATATCGCCGAATGGGGGCCGGGCATCTATGGCATCGAGGCCGCCGCCCAGCATCATTTCGGGGTTTCGGCAAAACGATTGTCGCGTCGCCAGGCGGCGCTGCTTGCCGTCACCCTGCCGAACCCGATCGCCCGCAACCCGGCGAAGCCCGGGCCGGGGCTGAGACGGCTGGCCTCGCTGATCGAGCGGCGCGCCGGTCGGTCCGGCGCCTATGTCGGCTGTCTGCGATAGCTTAAAAAAATTCGCGACGGCGCTGGCCAAAACGGCGCAGGGCGTGTATAGGCACCCGACTTTCTCAGATTCCGGCCCTGACGCGGCCCTTTCACGAGGGCAGCCGGGGCATTTTGACCATGTAGTGGAGCATATCCATGGCCGTACCGAAACGAAAAACCTCCCCGTCGAAGCGCGGCATGCGCCGCTCGGCCGATGCGCTGAAGGCCCCGACCTATGTCGAGGACAAGAATTCTGGCGAGATGCGCCGCCCGCACCATATCGACCTGAAGACCGGCATGTATCGCGGTCGCCAGGTTCTGGAGCCGAAGGAAAGCTGAGAACGCTTTCGACGGTTTGGGACTATCGAAGGACCGGCCATCGCGCCGGTCTTTCTGCGTTTTGCGCAGATGATCGCCCCTCGAATTGTTGTCAAATATGCCAGCAGCCATGCCTATGGCAGCCGTACCGGCTGGTACTGTTATTTCGCACGGTCTTTGTCCGTGTACACGGTCGCATGCGAAAATTCTTGACGGCGAACGCCGAGCGCATACTAGAGAAGGCTGTCCAACCGGAGCCTTCTGATGTTCGGTGCCATCCCGCTGCTGATCGTACCCTTCGTCCTCTATAATCTTGGGCTTCTGGGAATATTCGGCGGCGGCGACGATCCCTGGGCAATCCAAATTTTCTCGATCCGCATGATGTCGGGCGGAGTGTTCTCGATGACGCTCGGCGATCTGATCGTGCTGATCGGGCTGCTTCTCTTCTTCGTCGAAATCTTGAAATCGACGCGCACGACGAGCGCCTCGATCATGGACCACCTGTTGTCGACCTTCGTCTTCGTGGCGTTCCTGGTCGAGTTCCTGCTGGTGAAGGGCGCGGCGCACTCGGTTTTCTTCATTTTGATGGTCATCGCACTGGTCGATGTCCTGGCCGGCTTCTCAGTATCGATGCGAGCAGCCAGCCGCGACATAACCATGAGCTGATGCATGTCGCGCAAAGCATGCCTCGGGCTTGAACGAGGGTGCGCAGCGGTTTTGCTGTAACGACATGCATAAAGGCGGTGAAGCAGCCGCCTCGTGCCGACGGCAGGACACGCCGGACCGCTATTTTTTCTTGGCGCGTGTCGGCTTCTTCACCGGAGCAGCCGGCGCATTGGCGAGGTCTTCCGCTTCCTTGGCAAGGCGGAGCGCCCTCAGCTTGTTGGTCTTTATCTGGCGGGCATCGCTCTCGGCGACATATTCCGCCATCGCCTTCTGACGAACCGTGGCTGCCTCTTCCTGCTTCTTGAAACGCAAATCGGCCCGCGCGCGGGCAGTATCCTTAGAGTTCTCAACCAAGGGCTTTTCCAATCCCGTAAATTATAGTTTTCAATGGCTTTAATAGCAGAGCCGCCCTGCGATGGGGGAAATAAGTTGGTCAGGCGCCGGCATCGCACCCGGCGCCCGGCGCCTTTCGGGCGACAACCGCCTCGTATCCGGCCTGCAACGTCGCACGCACGGTGGCATCCGGCGGCGTGTCGGAAGGCGTGCCCAGATGTTCGTGGCGCAGTTCGTCCATGAACTTTTCCCACATCGGCGGGCCGCCCTTTTCCAGAAGCTCGGCGCGGATCGAGAGCTCCTCGCTGACCGGCAGCCAGACGCGACCCCAGGCGCCGAGATGCGCCAGGATCGGCACCAGCGTTATCGCCATTTCGGTCAGGCTGTAGATCGCCTTCTGCTTGTGGGTGGGATCGTCAGCCCTGGTCAGCATGCCGAGTTCCATCAGTCGCTTCAGCCGATCGGCGAGGATGTTGGAAGCGATGCGTTCCAATGACCCGTTGAGCAGGTCGCGAAAGTGGCGTTTGCCGCCGAAAATCATGTCGCGGAGGATGATCAGGCTCCACCGGTCGCCGAACACTTCAAGCGACAGGTTGATCGGGCACCCAGAACGATGATCGATGCTCATGCGAATCTCCGACAGAAACTGGTTGCATTATCATATCAGTTTTATTATCGTGCAACTGATTGCGAAATGCAATCGGTTTTGCAGAGAGGAGACGGCGACTATGACCAAGGCAGCGGAACCCGAAATCGTGTCGCAGACGTTTGGCGATCCCGCGCATCCGCCGATGCTGCTGATTATGGGCGCGATGGCATCGATGCTCTGGTGGCCTGAGGCGTTCTGCCGGAAACTGGCCGGCAACGGCCTGTTCGTGATCCGCTATGACAATCGCGATACCGGCCGTTCGACCAAATATGCGCCGGGCGAACCGCCTTACACTTTCGACGACATGGTGGACGACGCCATTCGCGTCCTCGACAGTCATGGTATCGCGAAAGCGCATGTCGTCGGCATTTCGATGGGCGGCATGATCGCACAGCTCGTGGCGCTGAAATATCCGTCGCGGATCATCTCGCTAACGGCGATCAGCACTTCGCCAATCGGGATCGACACGTCGCATCTGCCAGGGACGAGCGAAGCCTATATGAAGCATTCGGCCGAAGGCGCCAAGGTCGACTGGTCGGACCGAACCCAGGTGGTCGACTACATCGTCAAGGACGCGCACGCGATCGCCGGCACCGCGCATCCATTCGACGGGAAGCGGACGAGGGCCTTCGTCGAACAGGACTACGACCGGTCCGGCGGTTTTCTAAGCGCGACCAATCATTTCATGCTTGAGAGCGGTGAAGATCGGGGCGGCGAGGATCGGGGCAGCGAGGATTGCAAGGGTCGCCTGCGCGACTTGAAGGTTCCGCTCCTCGTCATCCACGGCACCGCGGATCCGATCTTTCCGGTCGAGCATGGCGCCGCTCTGGCCGAAGCAGTTGCCGGCGCCAGGCTTGTCCGCATTGAAGGCGGCGGCCACGAACTCCATCCCGACGATTGGGCCGCGATCGTTGATGCCATCGTCGCCCATAGCCAAGCCAGGTAAGCGCGGAGCCGGACCTTGACACACCATACAACCTGCGGGTGGAATGCGCGCGAGCGCCCCAGCCTGAGCCAAAGACCAGCAGAATCGGGAGGATATAATGAAACTCTACTGCGGCATCGGTCCGAATTCCTACCGCGTCCGCATCTTCATGGCTGAGAAAGGCATCGACGTTCCGCGGGTTGATGTCGATCTGACAAAAGGCGAGCACAAAACCCCGCAATTCCTTGAGCTCAACTCACTCGGCCAGATTCCCGTGCTCGTGCTCGATGACGGGACGGTGATCACCGAAAGCATCGCCATCTGCCGCTATCTGGAGGCGCTTCATCCAACGCCGGCACTGTTCGGCTCGGACGCGGTCAGCCAAGGCAAGGTCGAGATGTGGAACCGCCGCGCCGAGATCGAGATCTTCGGAACGATCGGCAGCATTGCGCTGCATTCCGATCCCATGTTTGCGGAGCGGCTTGTGCAGTTCCCGGCTTTCGCCGAAACCCAGCGCGAAGCCGTTCCGGCAAAGTGGGCGTGGCTTGACCGCGAGATCGCCGATGGCCGCCCGTTCATCGCGGGCGACCAGTACTCCGTCGCCGACATCACCGCCGCCGTCGCAGCGTGGCTTGGCGCCTTCTTCGGAGCCGACATCCCGGACTCGCTCGTCAATGTCCATCATTGGCTCGACCGCGTTCAGAAACGTCCAAGCTGGAACGCTTAGGCCGGTGTCTGACATTGTTTCAATGAGATGTGCGGCTCAGCGCCAGCACCTGGATCCAGAGGAGCTTCGCCATGCCTGTCTACTGGCAAAGATGCGACGGCGCAGCTCAGCTTCCGGGCGAGCCAAGCTGCTCGGCTTCCCAGAACTGGTCGAGCCAGATGTTGAGCTTCAGGAAGCCGGCACTGCTGACCGTATAGACGCGCCTTGTCCCTTCCGGCTTGGCGTTGACCAGCCCGGCGTCGAGCAGCACTTTCAGATGCTGCGAAACCGCCGGGCGCGAGACCGGCAACCCGGCGGCCAGTTCGTTGACGGTCTTCGGGCCGCGCCGAAGCTCTTCCAAGAGATGGCGCCGGTTGGGATCGGCAATCGCCATGAAGGCGTCGGAAAACATCATGCCTTATTTGTGAGGCAAAGTTTTCCAAATCTCAACCGTTGGTTTCAGGCTTTCTGCGCGGATCGAGCCGCAAGGCTTCCGGCGTGATCGAGCGCTCAGCCGGTTGCGTCTTGAAGGCGTCGCGGTCTTCGATTGGCACCGGTGCGCGCCGGCTGATGCGCAGCAGCGTATAGCCTGCCAGGCAAAGATGCGCGAGGGCCGTTGCAAGGAACAGGCTTTCCGGACGCATCCAGCCCATCAGGCCGGCGGCCAGCAGCGGCCCGATCATCGTGCCGAAACCATAGAGCAGCAGCAGGCCGCCGGACACTTTGACAAAATCCTCCGCCCGGGCGTGGTCGTTGGCATGGGCCACGGCGATCGAATAAAGCGTGTAGGCAAAGGCCCCGTAGGCGGCGGTGCAGACGATGACGAAGACGCCGGAGCGCGGCTCGAACAGGAACAGCGCGATGGCGAACAGCGCCGCGCCGAAGGCCAGGCCCGCCAGCACAAAGCGGCGGTCAGTCTTGTCGGAGAGACGCCCGGCCGGAAGTTGCATGGCGGCGCCGGCGACGACCACCAGGCTCATCATCAGCGCGATCTCCGCCGTGGAAATGCCGATGCGGGCGCCATAGACGGCGCCAAGCGTGCCCCAGGCGCCGTTGGCGACGCCGATCAGAACGCAGGCGATCGCCGACACCGGCGAATTGACATAGAGCCCCTTGACGTCGAGCGAGACGTCCTGCAGCGGCTTGGGATGCGAAGCCGTCGACACTGCGGTCGGAATGAGCGACAGGCAGAACAGGATACCGGTGATCATGAACAGCGAGGCCGACTTCACATCACCGCCGGCAACGATCATCTGGCCGCCCATGATCGAGGCATAGGTGACCATCATGTAAAGCCCGAAGACGGCGCCGCGGTTCTCGTTGGTGGACTTCTCGTTCAGCCAGCTTTCGATGACCATGAAGGCGCCGGCCATGGTAAAACCGGTGAAGGCGCGCAGCAGGATCCAGACATATTCGTCGATGATCAGCCCGGTGAGCAGTGCGACGATGGCGCCGGATGCCGCAAAGGCGCCAAACGCGCGTACGTGACCGGCGCGGCGCACCAGGCGCGGCGCAAAGAAGCAGCCGGTGACGAAGCCGCCGGCCCAGGCGGTGCCCATCAGGCCGAGCGACGCGGTCGAGAAACCTTCCAACTGGCCGCGCAGCGGCAACAGCAGCCCGTGCAGCCCGGTCGCCGCCAGTAGGAAAGCGGTGCCGCGAAGCAGCGAGAGGATCGGTCGGTAGCTTGCAAACATCATTTAGCTGATCCGGCTGGAATCTAGGGAGGATCTGAAGACAGCCGCATTCGAGCTTTTCGGCGGCGGGCGATTCGGCTCTGGAAACTATTCGCGGCGAAACAGCGCCTCGGCCGCTGATTTGGTGGTGCCCTTGGTCTTGAGCTCGGCTTCGAGGCGGGCGATCTCGTCGCGCAAGATGCCGATCCGCTCGGACAGTTCATCGACGGAAAGCAGCGACAGATCCTGCCCGATCTCATGCGAGCGCGCTTTCTTTTTGGGTTCGTCGTCGAAGATCGCCATCGTCGCTCCTCGCTCATGCGCAAAAATTAAATTGCTGCCTTGCGCGTCCAATCGAACGCCCGGCGCTGCAGTGGCCATTTGCCTGATTTGGCAATGAGCATACATAGGGCAGGGGCATGGATGCAAACAGTCGGCAATAAAACCGGCAAGTCGGCAAGAAACTGGCGAAGCGAGACGGGAAAAATTCATGGCGAGCGGACAGGACAAGATTCCGGCGAAGATGACGGCCATCGCGATCTCGGAACCCGGCGGACCGCGGGTTCTGAAACCGGAAACGCGCGACGTGCCCGTGCCCGGACCTGGCGAAATCCTGATCCGGGTGCGCGCCGCCGGTATCAACCGGCCGGATGTGCAACAACGCAAGGGCGTCTACCCGCCGCCGCCTGGTGCGTCGGACCTGCCGGGCCTCGAAGCATCAGGCGAAGTTGCCGCTCTTGGCGACGAGATATCGCGCTGGCGCGTCGGCGACCGGGTCTGCGCGCTGACGCCCGGCGGCGGCTATGCCGAATACGTCAAGGTGCATGCCGGCAGCGTGCTGCCGCTGCCCGCCGGCTTTACCCACACCGAAGCGGCGGCGGTACCGGAAAACTACTTCACCGTCTGGCATAATGTCTTCGAACGCGGCGCCCTGAAGAGCGGCGAGACGCTGCTCGTGCATGGCGGCTCGTCCGGGATCGGCACCACGGCGATCCAGCTCGCCTCGGCCTTCGGCGCCCATGTCATTACCACTGCCGGCAGCCAGGAGAAGTGTGATGCCTGTCTGAAGCTCGGCGCCGACCGGGCGATCAACTACCGCGAGGAGGACTTCGTCGCGGCGGTCAAGGACGCGACCGGCGGCAAGGGCGCCAACGTCATCCTCGACATGGTCGCCGGCGACTATGTGGCGCGAAACTACGAGGCCGCGGCGGTGGAAGGTCGCATCATCCAGATCGCCACGCAGAGCGGGGCGGTGGCAAGCGCCGACTTCTCGAAGATGATGGCCAAGCGGCTTACCCACACCGGCTCGATGCTGCGGCCGCGCACCGTCGAATTCAAGGCGGCGATCGCCGCAACGCTGGAGGCGCAGGTGTGGCCGCTGCTCGGCACCCGCAAGGTAGCACCGGTCATGGACATGATCTTTCCGCTCAGGGAAGCGTGGCGGGCGCATGAGCGGATGGAGGACGGCGACCACATCGGCAAGATCGTGCTCGATGTCGGCTGACGGTCGGCGAGCAAGCTGAACAAAACCTTAATTGCGCAATGCAACAAACGCATTGCCGCCATGCAAAAGCGTCTGTTCAACTTTTCATCAGCGGTGCCTATTTGAGCGGCATCGAAACGATGGAGGACTACCATGAACCCGATCCGTGCTTTCCGTAACTGGCGCATGTACAATGAAACCGTGCGCGAACTGAACCGCCTGAACGCCCGCGAGCTCAACGACCTCGGCATCAACCGTGGTGACATCGAGAGGATCGCCCGCAAGACGCTTTGATCCGCCAAGCAAGAGCCGAGGCAGGCGGATTTCCCGCCGCCGGTTCCGAGCCCGCTGGACCAGTCCGGCGGGTTTTGTCGTTTTGAAGTCCGAGGCAACAGCAGCGGCTGCTATGATGGCCACTATCCAGATCCGAATACAACTCGACCGCAATCTGCGGTTGACTCCAGTTTCAGCGTGGGCATTTTGATCGCGCGGGACTAGGTCAGAGGGTGGGAGCGCTGATCCGGGCCAGTAGCGTGCTGACTCTGAAACAGGCTTGGGCCTATGTTCGACGATCTGACGGACAAGATCTACGAGGCGGCTTTCGTGCCGGAGCTTTGGGGGGAGACGCTCGAATCTGCCGGCAGTATTTCTGGTTCGGCCACTGGCGCCATCTTCCTGTTCAGCGCCGATTCTCCGGTCCGCGGCAGATTGAGTGACGTTTCTTCGGGCAACGCCGTCCGATCCTTGTTTGACGAATTTGTCGCTAGCGACGCCTGGAAATTCTCTGACGCCACCCAGCGTATGTGCAGCATGCAGCCGGCGAGCTTCGTTCAGGTCGAAGATTTCCTGACAGACGAAGAGGTCGAAAACGATCCTGTGCGGGTAAAACTGAGAGCGGCCGGTATCGGCGCGCACGTTTGTTCGGCAGTTGCGATGCCGAGCGGCGAACTCGTCACTTTCGTCTTTCAACGGTGGATGAAGGATGGCACCTACGATCGGGCGTCGGTCGATCGGCTGGACCAGCTTCGCCCGCATTTCGCGCGGGCCGGCATGGTCTCGGCGCGATTGGGGTTGGAACAGGCCAGGGCGACCGTCTCGGCACTCGAGACCATCGGGCTGCCGGCCGCGGTCATGGCTGCATCGGGACGCGTGCTGACGGCCAACAGCCTGCTGGAAGAAATGACCGAGATGTTTCTGCCAACCGCCTATGGCGGCATGGCGATCGCCAATGCCTCCGCCAATGCGCTTTTCCAGCAAGCCATTCGCGAGAACCGCAACGATTTCGCGGTCCGATCCATTCCTGTTGCCGCGAACGAAAGCCGGCCGGCTGTGGTCATCCATCTTTTGCCGCTGCGCCGCGCCGCTCATGACATTTTCACCGGCGCGGACATCCTGGTTGCTGCAACGGAAGTAAGGGCCAGTGCCGTCGTGCCTTCACCAACCCTCCTCGCGGGCTTGTTCGACCTGACGCCCTCCGAGGCACGTCTGGCCGCCGCGCTTTCGCAGGGACGACCCTTGAAAGATGCGGCATCCGACTTGAAGATCACCGTGAAGACCGGCCGGACCTATCTCGAACGGATTTTCGCCAAGACCGGGACAAGCCAGCAAAGCCAACTCGTCGCCTTGCTCAAGAGCACAGAACCGCTCAATTGCAGATGACGATCGGCCTAAAGCGCGTCGCGTTCGACCGGCCTCATGCGACGCGCTTAAGGTTGTTGTTTTTATGCATGTCGTTATCGCAAAACCGCTGCACACTTTTGCGCGACATGCATTAAATCGGTGGAAAGGCCGTCTATTTGTCGCTTCAATGGCTAAGCGCGGCAAAACCAATCGCTATCAAGGCGCCTCCCAGCACGATGTCCATGTGCTTGCGGAAACGGTTGTAGAATTTGCGCATGGCTGGCTGGGAAATAGCCAGGCCGACAAGGCCAAACCAGGCGATTGCAATGGCAAAAACCAGCGCTGCCACGGATATCTGGATTGGCCCGCGCGTATTCAAGCTCAGCGCAGAGGATGCAAAAAACAATGCGGTGGCCGGATTTGCCGCCGCCGTGACAGCCGGAAGTACCGAACGATGGGAAGCGGCTTCGGCTCGTCGGCGCCGATCGTGATCGACAGCGCCCGCCGCATCGAATTCCAGCCGATGAAGACCAGCATTGCGCCGTAAAGGCTGGCGGCTATCTGGTGCGCAATGCCCCCCGGCGGCAGCGCGGCGGCGCCCGTCGCGACGACCATCGCCAGCGAACTCGCGCCCAAGGCAATGCCGGCGGCTGCCGAAAGCGCTGTAGTACGCGAAGCGGTTAGCCCGGCCTGCGCGACGACAGCAAAATTGGCGCCCGGCAGCATTGCCAGAAGCGCATAGGAAATGGCGAACGGAAACAACCCCGCCGCGACAGCGTGCCCGGTTTCCAACATCGATCAGCCCACATCGGCGGCGGCTTGCTCTCCCAAAGAAGGTCGCCGCTACCGAAGCGAAATGTGGATGAAACATGTTCCCACTAACAGTCGGCAAATGCCGACAGAAGGACGTTTTGTTGCCCGGGCTAGCGGCCGCGGCCGCTGAGCGGCTCACCGAAGGCGCGATGCTGAAGCCGACAAGGCTGCCTTGACAGGTTCGATATCTCCCGCCATCTCGCGACCACCTTCCAAAAACGTTGCGGAACGGCAACGGAGCGGCTATATAAACCGCGATTTTCCCATTTTGGTGGCTCTAAAACCACCGCCCGCGCGGGAACGCGGGCGAACGAGAAGGATATTTGCAATGGCCAATACGCTGCTGATGCCCAAGGCGACCGCCGTCTGGCTGGTCGACAACACCGCGCTGTCCTTCGAGCAGATCGCGCAGTTCTGCGGACTGCATCCGCTCGAGGTCAAGGCGATCGCCGACGGCGAATCGGCGCAAGGCATCAAGGGCATGGACCCGATCATGACCGGCCAGCTGAGCCGCGACGAGATCGCACGCGCCGAGAAGGATCCGAACCATCGGCTGAAGCTGTCAGACCCTAAGGTGCGGGTGCCGGAATCCAAGCGCAAGGGTCCGCGCTACACGCCGCTGTCGAAGCGCCAGGACCGGCCCAACGCCATCCTCTGGCTGGTGCGCAACCATCCCGAGTTGAAGGACGCGCAGATCGCGCGCCTCGTCGGCACCACCAAGTCGACGATCGACCAGATCCGCGACAGAAAGCACTGGAACTCAGCCAACCTGCAGCCGATGGATCCGGTGACGCTGGGGCTCGCCTCGCAGATCGACCTCGACATGGAAGTCAACCGCGCCTCGCGTGGCCGCGAACAGGCACAGCCGGCCGGCGACACGCTGCTGCCGGCGGCATTGACCGAGCGCCTCGTGCCGGCGCCGGAGAAGCCAAGGGACGAGGATGCGGAACTCGACGCCAACGCCGTCTTCGCCAAGCTCTCGGCGCTGAAGTCGAAGGACGAGGACAAGGACGATGAGGAGGGCTGAGGCGCCTCTTCCTTCTCCCCTTGTGGGAGAAGGTGGATCGGCGCGCAGCGCTGAGACGGAAGAGGGGTGTTGGAAGAAATGAGGCGTCGGCGTTCCCTGGAACAGCCCTCATCCGGCCGCTTCGCGGCCACCTTCTCCCACAAGGGGAGAAGGAAGAGGCGCCGCGCCTAGGTTCGCGCGGCCCGGTCCGACGCCATGCCGTAGTCCTCGCTGCGTTCCACCGCACGGTAAAAATCGGCGAGCTGCTTGCCGCGCTCCGGCTTGAAGACGCGGCCGGCTATGACCACTGAAGCAATGCGGTCGATGCGGAAAGCGCGAAAATCGTCGCGCATCTCGCACCAGGCGACCAGCGTCCACACCTTGCCCCAGAACCACAGGCCCAATGGCCTGATGTCGCGCACGGTGCTGCGGCCTGCTTCGTCGGAGTAGTCGATGGTCAGCACCTGGCGTTTTTCCACCGCGCGCTCGATCAGGTCGATTGCTTCGCGGGCGGCGTCGCTCACCACCCACATCGGCGTGTGGATCTCGGTGCGGGCGATGCGGTCCTTTTCGGCATCGGGCAGCACGGCGCCGATCTTGACCAGCGCCTCGTCGGCGGCCCGCGCCATGGCAGCGCCGCCAAATGCTCGCACCATGCGGGCGCCGGCGACCAGAGCGACGATCTCGTCACGCGTGAACATCAGCGGCGGAAGGTCGAAACCCTCCCTCATCATGTAGCCGACGCCGGCCTCGCCGTCGATCGGCACGCCCGTCGACTGCAGGTCGGCGATGTCGCGGTAGATGGTTCGCTCGGAAACCTCGAGCCACGTGCCCAGCTTCTGGGCGGTGACCAGACGGCCACCGCGCAGATGCTGCACGATCTGAAAGAGCCTGTCGGCGCGGCGCATCGTACGGTCCCTCGATGTTGTTTTTAGCCTGTCGTTGTCCCCAAACCGGTTCCAACTTTCGGGCGATGCATTATGGCTCAAGCCCTTCGCGCTTGCGCTGCGCGGCGACGAATGCCGCGCCGAAGGACAACTTCCCTGTTGTCGGCGCCTTTGCATCCAGCACCCGCCAGAACGGTGTGATGTCGCTCAGCGTCATGCCACGTTCCAGATCCTCGTTCGCGGCCTCGGCGATAGTGCGCAGATGATAGCCGATGGTGACCGGACATGTCACTTCGGCGCCATGCTCAATGGCGAGCGCGGCGCGCAACGCGCGGATATCCATGGCCACGCCCTCTGGAATGGAGCGAATGAAATCATCGACCTGCCGAGCCGTCGGCACCAGCATCGGCTGGCCCTCGACGACGTCGCCAACAGTCCGCGGCGTCGGCTTGATACCGTTGATGCCCGGCGTGTTCAGCCTGTCGTTCCAGCTCTTTACCATGCGTCACCTAGACGAAGAGCCCGAAGCTTTTGCAGGGATGAAGGCCATGTCTGTCTCCTGGTACTTTCGAAGTATTGCACGCCGCTCCTGACACCATACTGTCAGGAGGCTTCACCATATTCCCCTTCTGCATACTCCTTGGCGAACAGCGTGCGCATCTCAGCGAGATCGCTGCTTCTCTGGGGATAGAGCGTCTTCAAATAGGCAAGAGCGAAGGTGCCGGGAGCCGAACCCGGAGCGGACACGATGCGACCGTCGGCGACGGCATAGGGCACGTCCTGATAGTTCTGGGCGCCCGGATAGCCCGGTTCCTTTTCGTTGATCCAGTCACGACCATTGCTGGTGTGTTTGGCGTTGCCGAACAGGCCGGCACGCGCTAGTGCCAGCGTGCCCGCGCAGATGCCGCCGACCACACCGCCGCGCGCTGCGACGGCTGTCAGCAGTGCGGAGACGTCGGGCGGAGCATCGCCCCACTGGTCGGAGCCGATGACCGCGACGGCGTCAAGATCGGTGTTTTCATCAACCGCGGTGGAGCGGTCCGGCGTCAGCATAAATCCGCTGGCCGAAGTTACCGGTTTGCCGTTCGGCGCCAGCGAAACCGCGCGTGCGCCGAACCATTCGACCGCCGAAGCCGCGAGCAGCCCGTATTCCCAGTCGGCGAATCGATCGATGAAAAGAACGCCGATAGTTTTCTGTTCGGACATTTGCTGCTCCGTCTTTCGGTCCGCCGGACCTGTTTATCTGGGCGTGTGGCGTCCGCATGCAACCGCTGCTGCGAAAAAATCGCCTCAATGGCCGCGGCGGTGGCGGCAATCATAATTATCCGGCCAACCGATGTCCTTGCGGATGCTCTGCGGCAACCCGTTCATGAAGCGCCGGGTGCGGATCTCGTTGCGCATCGTCCGGATCTTGCCGACATAGTGCTGCACGCTGCGGAGAATGGTAAAACCGTTCATGGCTGGTCTCCTCTCTTTCGATGAAGACACTATCGCACACCCCTCCTGACAGCAGTCTGTCAGGAGGCTGAGCGGTCTTTGGTGAGCGTGCCAGGTTTTGCCGATTCCCGTCCGTCTGTCCGGGAAAAGCAGGCGTTCTCGTCGTCGGGATCAAGTCTTTCATCTGCCAACGACGGACCGTCGGAATCCGCAGCAGCGACAGGGCCGGGGTTCTGATATCTAAGGAGAAAAATTTTCCAGAGATCAGGGAGATGACAATGAGCCTGCAACTGACAGGAATTCACCATCTGACCGCAATCACGGCCAATGCACCCGGAAACCTTCGTTTCTACACCAGGACCCTGGGCCTGCGACTGGTCAAGAAGACGGTCAATCAGGACGACACGTCAGCCTATCACCTTTTTTATGCCGACGCCGAGGCGACGCCTGGCACCGATCTTACCTTCTTCGATTGGCCGGTCGGACGCGAGCGACGCGGCACCAACAGCATCGTGCGGACCAGCCTGAGGGTCGCCAGCCCTGAAAGCCTTGTCTGGTGGAAGCAGCACCTGCCCGGCGAGACCCTCGCGACGGAAGAGATCGGCGCGACGGGAGAGATCGGCGATATCGGCGGCTACCCATCGCTGGACTTCGAAGACCCGGAAGGCCAGCGCCTGCGTCTCGTCAGCGATGGCGGCAAGGGCGACAGTCATCCCTGGGCTCAAAGCCCGATCCCCATCGAGCACCAGATACGCGGGCTCGGGCCTGTCGTCATCAGCGTTCCCGACATCACCAACACTGAAACCCTGCTGACCAGGGTGATGAACATGCGCAAGGCGAGAAACTATGCCTCGCCGGATGGTCAGGGCCAGGTTCACGTCTTCGAGATGGGAGAAGGCGGCCCGGCGGCGGAGATTCATGTCGCTGTGCAGCCGGGCCTTGCGCCGGCACGGCAGGGCGCCGGTGCGGTCCACCACGTGGCATTCAGGGCGCCGGACCAGGAGATTTTGCATCAATGGACGGCGCGGCTGGCCGAATTCCGCCTGCCGTCAAGCGGTGAGGTCGAGCGATACTACTTCCGTTCGCTCTACTTCCGTGAGCCGAACGGCATATTGTTCGAGATTGCCACCGACGGCCCGGGATTTACGGCCGACGAGCCGCTGGAAACGCTGGGCGAAAGGCTGGCCTTGCCACCGTTCCTCGAACCGAAACGGGCTGCGATCGAGGCCGGTCTCAAGCCGCTGGCATAGTGCTCCCGTGAGCGAACGAAAGGAGCACTTTAAGAGCCGACCGTGATGTTGGAGGGCGCGCGTCCTTTGGAGGCGCATAGGATGCTCCAGCAGCATGACTCTACGCATCGTGCTCTTCGAAAATCGATTTCGATTTGCGGGCCGATGCGCTAGTCAAAAGCGGCATGTCGAAACTCCTCGCGCTCGTTATCATTGCCATGATGGTCATCCAGCTGATCAAGCCGCTCGGCTGGCCGGGGCTGAAGCGGCGCAGCGATTTCTGGAAGCTGGCGGTATTGGCGATGGCGGCGATTTCGATAACAGCGGCGCTGGGTCATTGGACGTAGGGCTGGGGACGTAGCGCTGGCGGGCCGCTATGCGAGGCGTGGTTCGTTGGCCAGCACCAAATCGACCAGATGTTCCGCCCAGGCCCGGTAGCCGGCTTCCGAGGCATGAAATCCGTCGGAGGCAAAACCGGCTTCGGCATTGGTGATCGGCAGGCGCGGCGCCGGCACAGCCCCGCGTTCGAGGCAAAGGCGCTCGCCCATCCGGTTCATCTCGGCGGCGCGGATTTCCAGGATCTTTCCGAGCAGCGGCGGCATTGCCGGTGCGCGGGTGAATTCCAGCACCGGCGACCACACCACGCGCGCCTCCGGCCATTTGGCGCGCAGCGCGTAGAGCAGGCCGCCAAAATCGCGCTTGAAGCGTGGCACCGAGTGAAAGTTCTTGGTGTCGTTGGTGCCGATGGCGAGCACGATATGCGTCCAGGGATCGGCCGACAGATTGGGCAGCACATGGTCGCGGATCTGGCCTGAGGTCGCTGAGTTGAAGCCGGCTGCCCGCCAGCGCACCGCGCGGCCGGTGCGTTTCGAGATCAGCTCGGCCAGTTGCGCGGCCAGCCCGTATTCGGAATTGCCGATGCCGACCGAGGCGGCGGAAGAATCGCCAAGCATCAGCAGCGAGATCGCCGGCGCCTGGCCCGAAATCTCGTGCATGACCGGACCTTGCGCCGGCAGCATGCGGCTGGTGCGGCGGCGCACGCCGAGCCCCTGCCAGACATAGACCGGAAAGGCGAGCCAGGTGAGGAGGGCAAGAAAGCGCTGCATCAAAAGCCAGTTAATGGGGGCAAGCGACGTTCGGGCTCAACGCAAGCCGACACCGGCTTCGTTTTTCTGGAGCATTGGAGCAGATGGAACCCGGGCATATGGCCCGGGTTCGGACGAAGTTAAAAAGACCGGTCAGGCGGCCTGTTCCAATCCCGGCTGCCATTTGCCGAGCGCTGCCAGATGGTTCATGTGGGCGCGGTGGGCGAAAGCGGCCTGAGCAGCGGCGACGTTGGCCGCCTTGCCGCTCCATGCCTTCTGTGGCGCCGCCTGCAAGGCGCGGCCATAGGAGAAGGTCAGCTTCCATGGATGCGGGCCGATGGCGTTGATGGCGTTGAGGTTGGCAGTCGCCTCCTCATCCGATTGCCCACCGGAGAGAAAGGCGATGCCGCCAATCGCTGCCGGCACCGTCTCGCGGAACAGTTTTATGGTCTTTTCGGCGACCTCCTCGGGGCTGCTGGTGCTGCCGGACTTCTTGCCGGCGAGAACCATGTTCGGCTTCAGAATGGTGCCTTCAAGGACGACGCGGGCGGCGTAGAGCTCGGTGTAGAGTTTCGTCAGCGTTGCCTTGCTGATCTCGTAGCAGGTGCCGATGTCGTGGGCGCCGTCCATCAGCACCTCCGGCTCGACGATCGGCACGATGCCGGCCTCCTGACAGAGCGCCGCATAGCGGGCGAGCGCATGGGCGTTCGAGCCGATCGACGTGGCGGAAGGCACGCCCCTGGCGACGTCGATGTCGATCACTGCACGCCATTTGGCGAAACGGGCGCCGAGCTTGTAATAGTCGGCAAGCCGCTCGCGCAGACCGTCGAGGCCTTCGGTGATGGTGTCGCCGGGGTACCCCGCCAGAGGCTTGGCGCCGGCATCGACCTTGATGCCTGGAATGGCGCCGGTCGCCTTGATGATGTCGACCAGCGGCGTGCCATCGGCGGCTTTCTGGCGAATGGTCTCGTCATAGAGGATGACGCCGGAGATGTATCTGGTCATCGCCTCCCTGGCGCGGAACATCATCTCGCGATAGTCGCGGCGGCTGTCGGCGGTCGATTCGACGCCGATGACGTCGAAGCGCTTCTTGATGGTGCCGGAACTCTCGTCGGCGGCCAAAAGACCCTTGCCTTCGGCCACCATCGCAGCGGCAATGTCCTCGAGTCGTTCGCTCATTGTGCATCCTCCTGAACCGGTTGTTCCAAACAGTGTGAAAATCCGGGCTAGCAGACCACTAGAGCAAAGCAGGTTCAAGTCGAACCATTCCAAGCGGAAAGCTCGAATCGATTGAAACGCGCAAACGCCCCTGTTCGCCTGTTGCCCAGGGCCTCAGCGCTTCAGCACGTCGACACCGGGCAACGGCTTGCCCTCCATCCATTCCAGGAAGGCGCCGCCGGCGGTCGAGACATAGGTGAAGTCGTCGGCGACGCCGGCATGATTGAGGGCGGCCACCGTGTCGCCGCCACCTGCCACCGAGATCAATTTGCCGGCCTTGGTGCGGGCCGCGGCGTGCCTGGCCGCCGCCACCGTCGCCCGGTCGAACGGCTCGATCTCGAAGGCGCCGAGCGGGCCGTTCCAGACCAGCGTCGCGGCGCGGTCGATCCAGTCGGCAACGGTCTTCACGGTCTTTTCGCCGACATCGAGGATCATGGCGTCGGCCGGCACCTCCGATATGGCGACGGTTTCGCTGGCGGCGCCCGCCTTGAATTCCCTGGCGACGACACCGTCGACCGGCAGGATGACGGCGCAGCCGGCTTCGGCCGCCTCGATCATGATCTGCTTGGCGGTGTTGGCGAGATCATGCTCGCACAGCGATTTTCCGACGGCGGTGCCGCGCGCGGCGAGGAAGGTGTTGGCCATGCCGCCGCCGATGACCAGCGCGTCGACTTTCTTCACCAGATTCATCAGGAGGTCGATCTTGCTCGAGACCTTGGCGCCGCCGACGATGGCGACGACAGGGCGGACGGGATTGCCGAGGCCCTTTTCCAGCGCGTCGAGTTCGGCTTGCATGGTACGGCCGGCGAAGGCCGGCAGCAGCTGCGCAAGCCCTTCCGTCGACGAATGGGCGCGGTGGGCGGCGGAAAAGGCGTCGTTGACGAAGATGTCGCCATTGGCCGCGAGCTTTTCGGTGAAGGCCGGGTCGTTCTTCTCCTCGGCCTTGTAGAAGCGGGTGTTTTCGAGCAGCAGCACGTCGCCGTTGTTCATGGCGGCGACGGCGCTCGCGGCCTTGTCGCCGATGCAATCGGCCGCGAAGCCGACAGGGCGGCCAAGCACCTCCGCGGCCGCCCTGGCGATCGGCTCAAGCGAGAATTCGGGCGAAGGTCCATCCTTGGGCCGGCCGAAATGGGCAAGCAGGATGACCTTGGCGCCCTTGCCTGAAAGCTCGGCGATGGTCGGCGCGATGCGCTCGATGCGGGTGGCGTCGGTGACCTTGCCGTCGGCGACGGGAACGTTGAGGTCGACGCGCACCAGCACGCGCTTGCCGTCGATATTGCCGATGTCGTCCAGTGTCTTAAAGCCGGCCATGCTGTTCCCTTTCGCGAAAAATCGCCGGGACCTTACCCCGCATCAACGACGATGCAAGACCTGCATCGGCGTTCACGGAAAATATGATCCACGCCTCGGTCGCAAGCAGTCAGCCCTCGCCGGTTGTTTTTTCCATCACTGGCTGTGGAGCCGGTTCCGCGTCGTCCGGCGCCTCGGCACCCGGCTTTTTGGTCCGCTTGCGCCAATTGCGCACAAAGCCAACGATGCGGTCCGCGATTTCGCCGGCACTCAGGAACACCGGCACCCGCGCCACCGGCGCGGTCGGCTCGAGGGAAAGACCGAGACCGGTGATCCTGCCCTTGTCGTCGACATCGCGGACGATCAGCTCGATCGGACCAATCAGCACGCGGTCGGCATATTCGGCATGGCCGCCGAGCCGCGCCGTCACCAGGTCGCCGACGGTCAGCTTGCGTTCCTCCTCGGTCAGGCCCGGCGCGTAAGCGGCTTCAAGTTCTGCGGCGGAGCGTGCCGGATCGACGGCGAAGGCACCGAAGAAGTCGGCATCCTCGGGGTCGACCACGGCGCGGCTGGCGAACAGCTTGTCGAGCAGGGCCGGATAGCGATCCGGCACGAAGATGTAGACATGGTCGCCGGCGGCGAGCCTGCCCATGTCCTGGAAGCGCATCGAGCGGCCGTCGCGCAGCACCAGCGACGGCCGCGCCCAGCGCGGAATGCGCTCGCCGCGCGCCACCGGGCTGCCCGGTGCCACGCGGTAGGCGAGCAGTTCGTGATGGGCGGAGCCAGGCAATTCGAGCTCGACCTTGTCAAGCGGACCCAGCCGGGCGGGCACGATCAGGCCGAGCCGGCGCGCCAGCGGTCCGACGGTCCATCCCTGGATGACCAGCGATACCAACACCACGATGAAGGCGGTGTTGAAGATGAGGCGGCCATTCTCAAGACCGCCAAGCAGTGGCGTAATGGCGAGCAGGATCGACACGGCGCCACGCAGACCCACCCATGAGACGAAGGCGACTTCCGGGCGCGGCAGACGAAACGGCATCAGGCAAAGCCAGACGGCGATCGGCCGCGCCACGAATATCAGGAACAGGCCCAGCAGCACCGCCGGCAGCAGGATCGCCGGAAATTGCGAGGGCGTCGCGAACAGGCCGAGGATCAGGAACATGATGATCTGCGCCAGCCACGACATGCCGTCCTGGAAGCGCTTGAGGATGGTGACGGCGCGGATGTCGGAATTGCCGGCAATGAGGCCGGCGAGATAGACCGCCAGAAAGCCGGAGCCGCCAATGGCGCCGGCGGCGGCGAACACCATCAGCGACAGCGTCAGCACGAAGATCGGCAGCAGCCCGTGGTCGAGATTGAGCCGGTCGACAAGCCGCACGATGGCGAGGCCGCCGAAAATGCCGACGACGGCGCCAAGCCCCATGTTGAAAAGGAAGCCGAGGACGAGGTCGGTAACCAGCAGCCTGGCCTCGGGGCTGGCGTTGGCGGCGATGATCTCGACCAGGCTGATGGTCAGGAAGATGGCGATCGGGTCATTGGTGCCGGATTCCACCTCGAGCGTGGAACGCACGCGTTCGCGCAAATTGATCTCGCCGGCGCGCAACAGGAAGAACACCGCTGCGGCGTCGGTCGAGGCGACAGCGGCCCCGAGCAGGAAGGATTCCAGCCAGCTGAGATCGAGCAGATAATGCGCGACGGCGCCGAACAGGCCAGTGGTCAAAAGGACGCCGATGGTCGCCAGCGACAGCGCCGGTCCGGCCGCCTGGCGCAAGGCGTTGAGCGGCGTGCCGAAACCGGAATCGAACAGGATCACCGCCAGCGCCAGTGAGCCGGCAAAATAAGCCAGCCGCGCATTGTCGAACTGGATGCCGAGGCCGTCGGTTCCCGTGGCCAGGCCAATGCAGAGAAACAGCAGCAAGAGGGGCGCGCCGAAGCGGAAGGCGATCAGGCTCGAAAACGCGGCGGCGACGACGAGTGCGGCGCCGACCAGCGTCACGAGATAGATCGCATGCTCCATCCGCCAATTGCCCCTCGAATTCGTGTTCCTCTCGCTTTACGGGAGAGTGAGGCGAAGACATGACCGGTGCAAGGCGTGAGGGTGGTTTTTTGCCCTATGCCGCTGGTTCTTGAGTGTTTTGGCGCTCAAGCCGCGGGTCTGGCCGAACAAACCCTTGGAGCGTCGTTTGCGCATCCAAAAGGGCGCTGGGCGCTCTCATGAAAACGCCCGGACAGGCCGGGCGTTTCAAGTCGCAAGAAGATGGTTCTGCGGTCAGGCGATGGTCTTGCCGAAGGCGACTGCGGTGTCGGCCATGCGGTTGGAAAAACCCCATTCATTGTCGTACCAGGACAGCACCGAAACGAAGTTGCCGTCCATGACCTTGGTCTGGTCGAGCGCCATGATCGAGGAATGCGGATCGTGGTTGAAGTCGATCGACACGTTCGGGTGACTGGTGACGGCGAGAACGCCCTTCAACTTGCCGTTGGAGGCGGCGATCACCGCCTCGTTGATTTCCTGCACCGTGGTCGAACGCTTGGCGATGAACTTGAAATCGACGACCGAGACGTTCGGGGTCGGCACGCGGATGGAGATGCCGTCGAGCTTGCCCTTGAGGTCGGGCAGCACCAGGCCGATCGCCTTGGCCGCGCCGGTCGAGGTCGGGATCTGCGACAGCGCTGCGGCGCGGGCGCGGTAGAGATCCTTGTGCATGGTGTCCAATGTCGGCTGGTCGCCGGTGTAGGAGTGGATCGTCGTCATCATGCCCTTCTCGATGCCGACGGCCTCATGCAGCACGGCTGCCAGCGGTGCCAGGCAGTTGGTGGTGCAGGAGGCATTCGAGATGACGATGTGGTCCTTGGTCAGCTTGTCATGGTTGATGCCATAGACGACGGTGAGGTCGGCGCCCTCGGCCGGCGCCGAGACGAGGACGCGCTTGGCGCCGGCGGCGAGGTGCGCGGCGGCCTTGTCGCGTGCGGTGAAGATGCCGGTGCATTCGAGCGCGATATCGATGCCGAGATCCTTCCACGGCAGCTGCGTCGGGTCCTTGATCGCGGTGACCTTGAATTTTTCGCTGCCGACGGTGATCTGGTCACCGTCGACCGTCACTTCATGCGGAAAGCGGCCATGCACGCTGTCGTAGCGCAGCAGATGCGCATTGGTCTCGACCGGGCCGAGGTCGTTGACGGCGACGACATCGATGTCCTTGCGACCGGATTCGTGGATGGCGCGCAGGATGTTGCGGCCGATGCGGCCGAATCCGTTGATGGCAACTCTGACGGTCATTTTTCTCTCCTTGGGAGTTGGAGGCCGAAGATCAAGTCCGCAGCTTCATAACGGCGGGCTGGCAAAGAATCCAGCCGTCGATGGGTTGGATTTAAGTCCATTAGGTCGCGGCTGCCGGCGAAACCGCCATGTGCGGCTTCGCCGGGTACCAGTACATTTACTCGCCGTGCAGGCGGGCTTCCGCCGCCTTCACCGTCGCTTCGGCGGTGACGCCGAAATGCGGATAGAGCTGTTCAATCGTGCCAGAGGCGCCGAAGCCGGTCATGCCGATGAAGATGCCGTCGGTGCCGATGAAATGATCCCAGCCCTGGCGGATGCCGGCTTCGATGGCGATCTTGATCGGCGCGTCGCCGATCGTCTTGTTGCGGTAATCAGCACTTTGCTTGTCGAACAATTCGAAGCAGGGCACAGAGACGACGCGGGTCGGATGGCCGTGCTTCTCCAATGCCTCGCGCGCCGCCAGCGCAATCTCGACCTCGGAGCCCGAAGCGAAGATCGTCACCGCGGCGTCGCCACTGGCGGCGGCCAGCTCATAGGCGCCCTGGCGACAAAGATTTTCCGCAACGAAGTCGTTGCGCACCGCCGGCAGGTTCTGCCGGGTCAGCGCCAGCGTCGAAGGCGTCTTTTCCTGCTCGATGGCCAGCTGCCAGCACTCGGCGGTCTCGACCGCGTCGGCCGGGCGGAAGACATTGTGGTTCGGGATGGCGCGCAATGCGGCCAGATGCTCGACCGGCTGATGGGTCGGGCCGTCTTCGCCGAGACCGATGGAATCGTGGGTCATGACGAAGATCGAGCGGATGCCCATCAGCGAGGCGAGTCGCATCGACGGACGGGCATAGTCGGAAAAGCACATGAACGTGCCGCCATAGGCGATGAGGCCGCCATGCAGCGTCAGTCCGTTGAGCGCGGCGGCCATGCCGTGCTCGCGGATGCCGTAGTGAACGTAGCGCTGGCCGTAGTCGTCTGAGGTGATGTTCTTGGTCTGGCTGGTCTTGGTGTTGTTGGAGCCGGTCAGGTCGGCCGAGCCGCCGATGGTTTCCGGCACGGCGCCGTTGATGACTTCGAGCGCCATTTCCGACGATTTTCGGGTGGCGACCTTCGGTTTGTCCGTGGCGAGCTTCTTCTTGTAGTCGGTGATGACGGCGTCGAAATTTGCCGGCAGCGTGCCACTGATGCGGCGCTCGAATTCGCTGCGCAACTGGGCGTCGGCCCTGGCAAGGCGGCCTTCCCAGTCGGCGCGTGCCTTGACGCCGGTCTTGCCGGCGTCGCGCCAGGCATCGAGGATATCGGCAGGAACTTCGAAGGGCGGATAATCCCAGCCGAAGAATTTTCTCGCGCCGGCGATTTCCTCGGCGCCGAGCGGCGAGCCGTGCGCCTTGTTGGTGCCGGCCTTGGTCGGCGCGCCGAAGCCGATCGTCGTCTTGCAGGCGATCATCGTCGGTTTGTCGGAATGGCGCGCCGCCTCGATGGCATAGGCGATCGCTTCCGGATCCTGGCCGTCGATGTGGCTGGCGTTCCAGCCGGACGCCTGGAAGCGGGCGACCTGATCGGTGTTGTCGGCCAGCGAAACCGGGCCGTCGATCGAGATGTTGTTGTTGTCCCAAAAGACGATCAGCTTGTTCAGCTTGAGATGTCCGGCAAGTGCGATGGCTTCCTGGGAAACGCCCTCCATCAGGCAGCCGTCACCGGCCAGCACATAGGTGTAGTGGTCGACGAGGTCGTTGCCGAAGGCGGCATTCATGATGCGCTCGCCGAGCGCGAAACCGACCGAATTGGCAAGTCCCTGGCCGAGCGGGCCGGTCGTCGTCTCGATGCCGGCGGCATGGCCATATTCGGGATGGCCCGCCGTTCTCGATCCCACTTGCCGAAAATGCTTGATCTGGTCGAGGGTGATATCCTCGTAGCCGGTCAGATAAAGCAGCGAATAAAGCAGCATAGAACCGTGGCCGGCCGACAGGATGAAACGGTCGCGATCGGGCCAATGCGGGTTCTTCGCATCGTATTTCAGGAAACGCGTGAACAGCACCGTGGCGATGTCGGCGCAGCCCATGGGCAGGCCGGGGTGGCCGGACTGGGCCTTCTCGACGGCGTCCATGGAAAGAAAACGGATCGCATTGGCCATCCGGTCATGTTGTTCACGCGAGGTCATGCTTCCTCCAGTGTCGGGGTTCGGGGCCTTGGGAGAGCCCTGGAAAGGGTGCGCGACACATAGCAGGCGCGGCTTTTTAGTCAACAAACCGGCGCGTTTTTGCCGATCTTGTTGGTCAGTAAACCGGCGCTTTTGCCGGACTTGCGATGGCGCCAGAAGGGCTTTGGTGGCCTAAATTAGCGTTAGCAGGGGACAGTCGCGAGAGCTTTATTGACGTTGGCTTCACACGGCGCGTAATGTTTCAGACATAACGCGTTCTGAACGTGGATGATTCGGTGATGGGCAGGGCGCAGGACGAAAGCCATGACCGGGGAAACGACACTCAAGGAAGTCATCGCCAGGCTGGGTAAGGCCATCGAGGGGCTGGAAAACGCCGTCGCGGCCAAGCTCGAGCACGAGCGCGATTATACGGAAGCCGAGGCGGAGGTGCAGCGCATGAACGCCGACCGCTCGCGGCTGGCGCAGGAACTCGACAATTCCGAAGCGCGCGCCGAACGGCTGGAAGACGCCAACAAGGAAGTGTCGCGTCGGCTGGTGACCGCCATGGAAACCATCCGCGCCGTGTTGGATAGATAGGGGCTGGCCCAATGGCACAAGTCACGGTTTCCATCGATGGCAAGCAGTATCGCATGGCTTGCGACGAAGGCCAGGAAGAGCATCTGATCGACCTTGCCGAGCGCTTCGACCGCTATGTCTCGCATCTGAAAGACTCATTCGGCGAAATCGGCGACCAGCGGCTGACGGTGATGGCCGGCATCATGGTCATGGACGAGCTTTCGGAACTGCAAAAACGCGTCAAGGGCATGGAAAGCGAAGTGCTGACGCTGCGCAAGACGCGTGACGACGCGCTGACCAAGGCCGACAAGAACGATTCCGTACTGACCCAAGCGCTTGGCGCACTCGCCCAGCGCATGGAAGATCTGGCGACGACGCTGGCGGTGAACAAGGCCTAGACTTCCACTGCCATCGCGCCCAACGCCCTATTGTGCCGGCATCAATGGGCGGGAATGCTGCTGTTTACAACAAAAGGCGAAAAAGTTGTCGTCGCCGGCCCCGGTACCGGTGCAACAGGCGTATGAAGGATGACGCCGCAGTGGTAAAAAGGCGGAAGCAGGGCCGGTGGATGGTCCATGCCGGCTGCAATCACAGGGTAGGGACGCATCATGAGCCTTCGTATCAACGACACCGCGCCGGATTTCACGGCCGAAACCACGCAAGGGACGATCAACTTCCACGAATGGATCGGTGACGGCTGGGCGGTGCTTTTCAGCCATCCGAAGAATTTCACGCCGGTCTGCACGACCGAGCTCGGCACGATGGCCGGGCTGGAAGGCGAGTTCAAGAAGCGCAACGTCAAGATCATCGGGATTTCCGTCGATCCGGTCGAAAGCCATGGCAAATGGCAGGACGACATCAAGAAGGCGACCGGCCAATCGGTGAACTACCCGTTGATCGGCGACAAGGACCTCAAGGTCGCCAAGCTTTACGAGATGTTGCCGGCGGGCGCCGGCGAAACCTCGGAGGGCCGCACGCCCGCCGACAACGCTACGGTGCGTTCAGTTTATGTCATCGGCCCCGACAAGAAGATCAAGCTGGTTCTCACCTATCCGATGACGACCGGCCGTAACTTCGATGAGATCCTGCGTGCGATCGATTCCATACAGTTGACCGCCAAGCACCAGGTGGCGACGCCGGCGAACTGGAAGCAGGGCGAGGACGTCATCATCACCGCCGCCGTTTCCAACGAGGATGCGGTCAAGCGTTTCGGCGCCTTCGAGACGATCCTGCCGTATCTGCGCAAGACCAAGCAGCCCTCCGCCTGAGAAGGCGGCACGGAAGGATTTTCGGCTTTTTTGCCTCGGCGAAGCATGCGGTGCTTGACGGCATGGCGCTGGCGAATGACCATGCTCTTCTTTTACCCCGGCAGGGAAAACCATTCCTGCCGGGTGGGAATTGAGGGAGCCGGGATTGGACGCATCATCGGCCAAGCTGCAGGTGGCAGGCTTTTACGACAAGCCGAGCGGGTCCATCCAGTATGTCGTTGCCGACCCGCAGACGCGACGATGCGCAATCATCGATCCGATCCTCGATTTCGACGAGAAGTCCGGCGCCACTGCCACGAAAAATGCCGACACCCTGCTCGACTTCATCAGAGATCAACGGCTGGTTGTCGAATGGATCCTCGACACCCACCCGCATGCCGACCATTTCTCGGCGGCACACTATCTCAGCACGAAGACAGGAGCGCCGACGGCGATCGGCGAGAAAGTCGTCGACGTCCAGAAACTGTGGAAGGCAATCTACAACTGGCCGGGGTTTCCTGCCGACGGATCCCAGTGGAACAGGCTGTTTGCCGACGGCGAGATCTTTTCGGTCGGCGGCGTTCCGGCAAAGGTGCTTTTTTCGCCAGGCCACACGCTGGCCTCGATCACCTATGTGATCGGCGACGCCGCTTTCATCCATGATACGCTGTTCATGCCGGACAGCGGCACTGCGAGAGCGGACTTTCCCGGCGGCAGTGCCGCGCAACTCTGGCGCTCGATCCAAAATATCCTAGCGCTGCCGGACGAGACACGTCTGTTCGTCGGTCATGACTACCAGGCGGAGGGGCGCGAGCCCTTGTGGGAGAGCACGGTCGCGGAACAAAAATCCAAGAACACCCATGTTGCCGCCTGCAGGACGGAGGCCGATTTCGTTGCGTTGCGCGAGGCGCGCGACAGGACGCTGCCGATGCCGAGGCTGATCCTGCACGCGCTGCAGGTCAACATGAATGGCGGGCGCCTGCCGGAACCGGAATCCAACGGCCGCCGCTATTTGAAATTTCCGTTGGATTGCCTTTGAGGGGCGCGGGTTCAACTTTTGCAATCTCGGCGCCGCCACTCATCGCCCTGCCGGATGAGGGGCAGCGCAGAGGCTAGCCAGTCTAGCTTCCGGGTTTTGTTCGGCGGACTAAATGTTCATACGTGATTTGCCAAGGGTCGCTCTCGGAAGATCTTTCCTCGCCGATCCAATGGAATCTGTTGGCAGTGATCTCGGTGAAACGCCATCGAGTTTTCAGACCGCGCGAATCAGTGCCGAGTTGGACAATGTCCTTACCCTCGGCCCGCCCGATCTGGCGCGAGTGATCTCGGTTGAGCGGGTCATTCCATATGATGTGCCAGCCATCGATCCCAGGATCGAAGATGCGCAAAGTCGTGCCATACATCGTGGACGGCGCAGGGCGCTTGGGCCTGATCCAGACGTCCTGAATCGCGCGGCCTTCGAGCACCCAGCCAAAATGGCATTCTCCGTTCCACTTCTGGATTGTGCCGTCGTCGCGGTAGTGGACCGTGTCCAGTTCCCAGCTTCCAATTAGCCATCCATACAGGTCCATGTCTTTCGCTCGGTCGGCTGGGGGACCGTCGGATCCGAGAGCGGTGAGAAACGGAGAAATCGTCATCGTCATACTGCCTTTGGTTTCCAAACAGGCGAGCTCAACTGCCCAGCGCAGCCCCGACGGCCCGTTGTCGCGCCCGCTTGCCGCAAGCGCCGCCTCGTGAAATTTCGCGACGGAACCCGTGTCGGCGCCGGAACATTGCCGCCACAATTTGCAGCGTTGCGGTTTCCAGGGCTTGGGGAAAATTGCTATAATGCCGCTATGAGCCGGCCAGGCTGATCACACCGATGATTGAGCGGTTTATGGCGACGGATCGGGCGTTCGCGAAGGCCGCGGAACCGGCAACCCTAGCTGGAATATGACACCAAGGGACAGTTCCCCGCAGTCGGAGGACCCACAAAAAAGGCGGCGCCAGGTTACCTGACGCCGCCGCTATTGTTTTTCCGCCGGAGGTTTTACGCCGCCGGCTGCGCCTCGATGGTGCGCAGCGCCTGCATCTGGCGCTTGGCTGCGGCCTTGACCGCGTCCTGCACCTTCTCGAAGGCGCGCACCTCGATCTGGCGCACGCGCTCGCGGCTGATGTCGAACTCGGCCGACAGCTCTTCCAGCGTCAGCGGCTCCTCGGCCAGGCGGCGCGCCTCGAAGATACGCCGCTCGCGCTCGTTGAGCACGGCAAGAGCGCCGGACAGCATGCCGCGCCGGTTTTCCAGTTCGTCCTGCTCGATCAGCGCCTCTTCCTGGCTTTCGTGGTCGTCGACCAGCCAGTCCTGCCATTCACCTGATTCACCTTCGCTCGCCCGGATCGGCGCGTTGAGCGAGGCGTCGCCCGACAGGCGGCGGTTCATCGACACCACTTCCGCTTCCGACACGTTGAGGCGGGTGGCGATCTCGGCGATCTGCTCGGGCTTCAAGTCGCCATCGTCGAGCGCCTGGATCTTGCCCTTCACCTTGCGCAGGTTGAAAAACAGGCGTTTCTGGTTGGCGGTGGTGCCCATTTTGACCAGGCTCCACGAGCGCAGGATGTATTCCTGGATCGACGCCTTGATCCACCACATTGCGTAGGTGGCGAGCCGGAAGCCGCGCTCCGGTTCGAATTTCTTGACGGCCTGCATCAGGCCGACATTGCCTTCCGAGATCACCTCGCCGATCGGCAGGCCGTAGCCGCGATAGCCCATGGCGATCTTGGCGACGAGCCGAAGGTGGCTGGTGACGAGCTTGTGCGCAGCCGTTGTGTCCTCGTGCTCAGCATAACGCTTGGCGAGCATGTACTCTTCCTGCGGCTGAAGCATCGGAAAGCGACGGATTTCTTCCAGGTAGCGGCTGAGGCCGCCTTCGCCGGAAACGATACTGGGTAGTGACTGGGCCATGATAGCGCCCCTCTCTCTTGGAGTGGTGCCCCCTAACGCGGCGGGCATAAATCACGAACGCCAAAAGGCTCGTTCGCGACAGCGGATGTATACAGGAACAAAACCAGAAAGGACAGCATTTGGTTCAACACGAAACAGTGTGTCACGCCAAAGTGAACAACGCGGGTCAGGTTTTTGCCGATCTGGTTTTGAATGGATGAAGCCGGTTCAGAGTCTGCGGAAGCCGTCCACGAGTTCCTCCATGTCGCTCGGTAGCGGCGCCTCGAACCTCATCGGTAAATGGGTAGTCGGATGCCGAAATTCAAGCAGGCGGGCATGTAATGCCTGTCGCGGAAAGGCCTTTACCCGGCCTTTCAGCGGCTCGGGCAGCCGGTTCGCCTTGGTGCGAAAGGCCTGGCCGTAATCGGGATCGCCGACGACCGGATGGCCGATATGAGCCATGTGGACGCGGATCTGATGGGTGCGGCCGGTCTCGAGCCGGCATTCGACCAGACTCGCCGTGGCAAACTCCTTTTGCTGCTCGCCAAAGCGCTCGGCCACCGTGAAATGGGTGACGGCGTGGCGGGCATCGTCGCGGCCCTCTGGCACCACGGCACGGCGCACGCGGTCGGCGGCGCGACCGAGCGGCTCGTCGACCGTGCCTGTCGGTCTCATCGGAATGCCCCAGACCAGCGCCAGATAGGCGCGTTTGAGATCGCCGGTCAGGCCATGGTCGGCAAAGGCCTCCGACAATGATTTGTGGGCGCGGTCGGTCTTGGCCACGACCATGACGCCGCTGGTCTCCTTGTCCAGGCGGTGGACGATGCCCGGCCGCCGCACCCCGCCGACGCCGGAAAGACTGTCGCCGCAATGGTGGATCAGCGCGTTGACCAGCGTGCCGGTCCAGTTGCCGGCGCCGGGATGGACGACCAGCCCCGGCGGCTTGTCGATGACGATCAATTCATTGTCTTCATAGAGGACGTCGAGCGGGATGTTCTCGCCTTGCGGCTCCGCCGGCTCCGGCTCCGGCATGTCGACCGATACGCGGTCACCGGCTGCCATCTTGCGTTTGGTCTCGTTGACCGGCTGGCCGCCGACCTTGACGGCGCCCTGCCGGATCAGCATCTGCACCCGGCTGCGCGACATGTCCGGGCCGAGCTTGCCCGCCAGCCATTGGTCGAGCCGCTGGCCCGCCGCATCGGCGCCTGCTTCCAGCACGACCGATTCTCCCTCTGGCGATCCGCCCGTCAATCCATCCTCTATCAATATCGGGGTCTCTTCGTTATGAGCGCTCATCGAAAATCGTTCCGGAATGTTTTGCCATGGCTGCTGCCGATGAAGACGAGGAAAAGCCGCTCGACCCCGAAGTCGAAAAGGTGCGCAAGAAGCTCGTCCGCTTCGTCGGCATCAATCTCGGCCTGCTGTTCCTCGCCCTTATGGTGGTGATTGCAGCCCTTGTCTACAAAACGCGCACCGCGCCACCGGCAGCCCCATCCCTTGCCGGCGACATCCAGGTCCCATCAGGCGAGCCACTGACCGGCGACATCGTGCTGCCGGTCGGCACCAGGGTCATCAGCCAGTCGCTTTCCGGCAACCGCGTCTCCATCGATGCGGAGCTTGCCGACGGCAGCCGCGCCATTTTTGTCTACGACATCACTGAGCGCCGCATCATCGGCCGCTTTTCGATCCGCAACAAATGACTGGTTTCGCCGAACATCGCCGCGTCGCCAGCGTCGCGCTTGTCGTCGCCAATTACGATGAGGCGATCGCCTGGTATGTCGACAGGCTGGGCTTTTTGCTGACCGAGGACGTCGATCTCGGCGGCGGCAAGCGCTGGGTCACGGTGGCGCCGGCGAACGGACAGGGCGCGCGGCTGCTGCTGGCCGAAGCGTCGGACGATATGCAAGCAAGCCGCATCGGCAACCAGACCGGCGGCCGCGTCTTTCTGTTCCTCGAAACCGACGATTTTGTCCGCGATCATGCGGCAATGCTCAAAAAGGGCGTCGAATTCCGCGAGGCGCCTCGCGTTGAGCCTTATGGCACTGTGGCGGTTTTCGCCGATCTCCATGGAAATCTCTGGGACCTGATCGAGCCAAAACGATAGGCCCGCAACGGATATTTTCCCGGCACCATAGACTGCCAGAAGCCCAGTTGCTTTTTCCCGGCCGTCAGCCTATATCGCCGGTTCTTGAACGCGCCCATCGTCTAGCGGTCAGGACACCGCCCTCTCACGGCGGGAACAGGGGTTCGATTCCCCTTGGGCGTACCAAGGATTTCAACGCTTAGCTCGCTTGCGGTCTCTTGCATCGAATATTAGTCGATAACGACCCTGTACGGACGCGAAAGACGGCGGAACTGAAGGGCTGGAGGCGCTCGACGCAACCGTGGGCATAGGCCCCGCGCGTGCGATAAAATGCGCGGAACCCTGCTCGGAAGAATCCTAGCCTTTGACCGGACATGGCTATTCGAAAGACTGACTTTAGCTTCTTTGTTGCATCTTTTACAGCTAGTGTGTATTCATACACATGAAAAGTGCAAACGTGATCAAAGCCCTGGAGGCTGATGGTTGGTATGAAGTTGCTCGAAGGGGCAGCCATGCACAATTCAAACACAAGAAGAAAGCCGGCAGAGTCACGGTTCCGCACCCCAAAAGGGATATTCCTTTGGGAACCTTGCGGAGCATTGAACGTCAATCCGGTCTAAAGCTGAGGTAGATACAATGAAGCAGTATATCGGATTGATCCATAAGGATACCGACAGCGACTTCGGTGTGTCCTTTCCCGATTTTCCCGGCGTTGTCACCGCCGGCACCGATCTGGACGACGCTCGTGCCATGGCTGAGCAGGCCCTTGCCTTTCACATCGAAGGGCTTGTCGAAGATGGCGAAGCCATTCCAGAACCCTCCAGCTTGGAAGGCGTCATGGCCGACGCCGATAATCGAGACGGCGTTGCAATCTTGGTTGCGGTGAAGACCGAGGCCAAGAAAGCTGTCCGCGTGAACATCACGCTCGCTGAAGATGTTCTAAGCCAAATTGACGCCTTTGCCGAGGCGCACGGTTATACCCGGTCCGGCTTTATCGCGAAGGCGGCTCAAAGAATCATCGAGCTTGAGGGCGGCCGAAAGGCTCGCAGCGCTTAGCTACCGTTTGCGCTACCCAGGGCCTTCCAATGCAAGCGTCCCTATGTGGCCTGGCTTCTGGCGCATCGTCGCCGGTTGATTTAGCATCTCCTGATAATCCTCGTGCCAGGCACCAGGCAGCACAACCGCGAGCGGCACCGGGGGCGAAGAGAACACGACGGCGTCCGGCTGCCAGGGAGGAAGGCCAATGCAGAAACTGCAATCTCAGGGCGTCCATCACATCACGCTGGTCGGCGCCGGGCGCCAGACTTCGATCGACTTCTGGGAAGGCGTGCTTGGCATGCCTTTCTCTTCGAGCAGCCCAATCTCGACAAGGCCAGCGAAAGCCACCTTTATTTCGATCCGGGTGACGGCCGGCTGATCACCATCTTCACCGACGAGAGCCGCACGCCGGAGAAACGGCGCACGCCGACCGATCCGGGCTGCGTCCATCACATCGCGTTTGCGGTGTCGCGGGTCACCTTCCTGCAGGCGGTCGCCCGGCTCGACGAGCGCGCCATCAAACACAGCGGCGTCAAGGATCGCGGTTTTATGGATTCGATCTACTTCGAGGATCCGCTCGGCCTGCTGATCGAGCTCGCTTCCTACCGTTTCGAGCCGCCGGCGGGATTTACCCATGCCGACGTGCTGATGCAGGCGCACAAGCTTCGCGTCGCGCGCGGCGACTACGCAATCGCCGAAGTGCATCTCGCCGACGCGATTCAGGCGCTGGTCGAGCGCTCCCGTGCGACCTTGTCAGAAGACCGCGCGCCGAAAAATCCATTCTGACAACAGGCCAAACAAAGGGAGGACACAATGGCAAAGATGACAACGAAGAGTGCAAAGAAGCCGGCCGCCAAGGCCGCTACGAAACCAGCCGCCAAGGCCGCGACAAAGCCTGCAGCCAAGGCATCGAAAGCTTCCGCCGAGCCGGCAGCGAAAGCCGCCGCAAAAGCTGCAGACAAGGCGTCCGCGGGATCGGCGCGGAAGACCAAGGCGAAATCAGGAAAGAAGTCTGCACTGATGCTCAGCATGCTGAAGCCGAGCGTCAACAATATGAGCGTACGGGTGTTTGCGCGCGCGGCCGGGCTCGACCATTCCGAGACCGACGTATGGGGCCACACGCGCTCGCCCGAGTATATGGCGCGAAACCCGGCCCATCTGACGCCGATGATCGAGGACAAGGGCCTGCCCAGGGGCGTGTTGTGGGAAAGCTGCGCCATCATGCAGTATCTCGCCAACAAGCACGGGCTGGAGAAATTATATCCCAAGGCGCCGGCCAAGCGGGCGATGATCGACAGCGCCATGTTCTATCTGATCGGCACGCTCTACCCCTATGTGGCGCGCGCCACCTATCCTGCGCTGAATTTCCCGCAATATGCCGGCGAGGTCGGCCACAGCGACGCTCATCCCGACAAGAAGGCGGAAGCCCAGAAGGCCGCTATAGCAGCGATAGCCGAGCCGCTGGAGGTCTTTCACAGCTTCTTCAGGAACGGCAAGCCGTTCATCGGCGGCAAGAACCCGTCGATCGCCGACATCCGCCTGGCGGCGACGCTCGAATTCCTGGCCGCCATCGACTACGCGCTGCCCCAATGGGCGAAGGAGTACATGACGGCGATCGAAAAGAAGCTCGGCAAGGCGTATGCCGAGCCGGCGGCCGACGTGCGCGGCTATATCGCCCATGTGAAGTCGCAGGCCGGGGCGTGAGGCTTTCACTCTCACGGTTTTGCTTGCCCAGGCCGATCTAACCGAGCCAGAAGGCCCGCCGCCTTTTACGGGACGTAAGAATGTTTGAAGCGTCGACGACGAAGCGACGGTTGACCTGGAGGCAGCGGTCCTGATGATCAGGCCTGCGGGTGGCGTCCATGGAAGGGACTGTATATGACCCGCAAACTACCCTTATTCGCCGCGTTCGGCCTGGCGCTTGCTGCCCTGGCGGCGTGTGACCAAACTCAATCGGGCGGAACGCAGGCGACGACCGCTGGCCAATTGCCGCCGCCTCCAGCCGACACGATGACGCCGGCACCCGCAACCCCGCCAGCTCAGACAGCCCCTGTTCAGTAACAGATCGTCATTTTCAAAAATGGAACCCTCGCCCCGGGAGGCGGGGGTTCGCTTTTGCCATTTCAGCTGCGAAGCGGTGCGGCATGACTGATGCCGCGCTGGTCGTTCAGGGACCGAACATCACAAGTTCGGTGAACGACAGATCTCCAAGCGAGGGTGGTCTGGGACCCCTAAAATATTTCAGCCCGCTGTTGGCGCGGTACCACCCGAACAGACCTCCAATCGGCTCCCTGGCGTCGACGACGCAAAGCAGGATGCCGCTTCGCAAGAGAAAGCGCCCGATGGTACCGGCGCACCGGCTCAAATCCGCGAGAGAGCGGCAATAGACGATCTGGTAGGATGGGATAAGATCGCGCAATATCCGGCGCGGCATCAATACGAAAGGAAACGCTGCTCCGTCGCAAATGCAAATTAATGACCGGCAGCCAAGCGCTGAGTGTTCCGAGAGTATGTATCTCTCGCTGTCGGACAGCATCGCCATTTCCGCAAGATCGGGACGAGCTTCAAGCACGCGACATGACCGCTGCGCCGAACTAAAAGCCGGCAAGAAGGCAAATTGTCCGGTGGTGAAGGGCCGAAAACCGAGCGCCCAGTTGGCTTTTAACGTTGCGGGCGCCGGCGAAATATTGGTGTAGGTCACGTCCCTTCGCTTGAGGATCGTCGTGACCAATTTGGCGCCATAGGGACGGAATTCTGCGTCGACGGACCAGCTTGAAAGGTTGCAGCGGACTTCGTCGCCTTCCTGCCCGGGATAACGGGTATACAGGGTCAGCACAACGCCGACGATCCGATCGGCCTTCTCCAAGGCCAAGCCGTATTGTGGGAACTCGGCGACGGGAGGCCGCTGCGCCAAACGGGTTAGCGCCTGTATCCAGTAACTCCGGTCACGCTTCGGAAACCCCCGGCACAGGCAGTCGACCACTCCTTGCCAATCTGCTTCGCGAATTGGTCGACAGCGAACGCCAGGAGGGAGAGCGCCAAGCACGGCCATAAGTCGACTTCCAGAATAGGCTAAAGCGCGTTTCGGCTGAACGGATCCAATGCGACGCGCTTTAAGTTCTTGTTTTTATGCATGTCGTTATCGCAAAAACGCTGCGCAGCCTCGGGTCAGGCCCGAGGGCATGCTTTTGCGCGACATGCATCTTCGATATGCCTCATACGCTAACACGTTGGTGTACAACGATTAATAATATGTGCCGCATTTAAAGACGACTTTCTGCACTGATCACGAAGACGCAAATCAGATTGGCCACGACGCGTCGACGAGCGGTTCCCGTCAGTTAAGGAATCGTTAACCAAATCCCTATCTACTGGTCGGCAATTCACCTCCAACCCGTGACCACGGATGTACTGGCGCGGTCGAGGTGGAAGGAAAGGTCGGCCATGTGCCGGCCTTTTTGTCTCGAGGGCTATTGTCGTCGGGCGCCCTCAGCTTCAAGCGCAACGGCACGCTGATCGGGCCGCCGATTCAGCCAAGCGTCGTTCGGTGGCGTCACCTCGAGCGATCGGACCGGTTCACCAGATATCAGTGTTGCCCGCGTCTCGCATCGACATGGCGTGCCAATTCCGGCGTCTCGAAGACGTAGTCGCTCCAGGCCGATTCCGGAATCTGACCGGCCAGGTAGCATTCCAGCAAAAGACTTTGCTCAGGGCTGAGGGGTCTCGGCGCGCGCTCATGGTCCAGTGTCAGTGGGTGAAACAGGTTTCTGGGCGATTGAAACAGATTTTTGGTGAGTTCCGAGACATTGAAGTGAATCGACATGTGTTCGGTCTCCTTTGACCATCCAGCGCCAAGGGATCGGGATCGATCTCTGCTCCGCTGCCCTTCGGTTCGGAAAGGACCATGCGAACGCCACAGCATGCTTTGTGCGTCCAAAGCGACGCGCGGCGTTGCAATGGCTGTTTAACGTCGAAGGCCGGATAAGGTTCAACGCGGCTGCCGGCAACGCCGATCAGGCAGCCCGAAACCCACCAGTCGGCTCATGCACTCGGCCTGCGCGGACCGAACCGCTGCGGCAGCTGCGCAGCAACGTTTTTCGGGGCGCGCATCTTTTAGCTGCCAGCGCTTGAATGCCGGCTGGCTATTCGCAGACCATGCGGACCCGTTTTCCGGGTTGGCTGACGTTCCTGCAGGTGAGCGGTTTCGCCGGCTCGGATGACGGCATCGGCGGCTGTTTGGCAATCCTGGCGATTTTCCTCCTCGGCGCCGCGGAGGTGCCGATTTTGCGGGCCGCCGCTGTTTCCGGCGTTTCGGGCGCCGCAGGAAAGACATCGGTCTGCAGCAACTGCGGCTGTTCGGCTTGCGCCTGCTGCTGCGGCCGGTCCCAGAACCGCCGGACATCGAGCGGCCTTGGAATGACGACGGTACCGTCGTAGCTGCGCGAGCAGCCGCCCCCTAGCAGCAGCATCGGGCACACGAAAAAAGGCAGGATCCGTCGCAACATCGGCAACACCCTTGCGGGATCTATAACGCGGCTTCGGTTCTACCGACAACCGTCGGAATACACTGCGGGCAAGGCTAGCGCATGACCCGGAGAATCGGAATCGATTTCGCTGGGGATCATGCGCAAAAATCAAAGTGCCGCAGCGTCCCTGGCGCGACTTTGGCGCGATTGGGGGCGGCATGGACGATTGCCTGCCCAAGCCCATCAGCCCTAAGCCCATTAGCCCCAGGCGGCGTCTTGCTCGAAAAGGTCCGCGGACGGGGAAATCCACGCGCGGGATAGCCACGTCAGCCTGTCGGGTCCAGCCGATTCGGCGACGCGTTGCGACAAGACTATGGTGCGATCGCACCATACCAAAGCATGCGTCCGGTTGGAACAATAAGCGCATTCGAGTTCCGCTCCTCCAGTTACGGGCGGGAGCAGCGACCGCCGGCAAGAAGCAGGGTCAGATTTACCCCAACGGACCTGCTTCGGCGATGGCACGGCCATGACCTCCTTGGCCGCATGCAACGCGCTCCCGCCCGGATTTTCTTTTTCGGCGCCAATTGTTCGCCCGTCCAGGCAAAGGCCGGCCGCAATTCGCGCAAGCTGCTGATTCCAGCGGCAAACCACGGCTGTACCGGCGAGACCCGCGGCCCTTCCTTTTGACAGGGCTGTGCGGCGGTTACCGGGCTGACATCAAACTGTCATGTGACTGTAATAATCGGGGGCTATGGCCTCAGCGGGCGCCGAAGGAATGGCGCCGAGAGACCATTTTTCCGAACAGGAGCAGGCCACATGAAGAAATTCCTCCTTACGGCGTCGGCCGCGGCGCTTGCGCTCGCCGCGTCGGCTGGTTATGCCGCCGCGCGCGACCAGATTCAAATCGTTGGTTCGTCCACAGTGTTCCCCTTCACGACGGCTGTCGCTGAAAAGCTCGGCCAGAGCGGAAAGATCAAGACCCCGGTCGTCGAGTCGACTGGCACCGGCGGCGGCATGAAGCTGTTTTGCCAGGGCGTCGGCGAAAACACCGCCGACTTCACCAATGCCTCGCGCGCCATCAAGGACAGCGAGCTTAAGACCTGCAAGGCAAACGGCGTGACGCCGGTCGAGATCAAGGTCGGCTTCGACGGCATCGTTCTGGCCAACTCGAAGGCAGGGACTGTCGTCGATCTGACCAAGGAACAGGTTTTCAAGGCGCTCGCCAAGAACGTCGCTGTTGACGGCAAGGTCGTCCCCAACCCCTACAAGAACTGGTCGGATGTCGATGCATCGCTTCCCGCGACAAAAATCGAGGTGCTTGGCCCGCCGCCGACATCCGGCACGCGCGATGCGTTCGTCGAACTCGTCATGGATGCGGCCTGCCAGGAAGAAGTGAAGGCGGCTAACGAAAAGGGCTGCGGCGAGATCCGCGAAGACGGCGCCTTTGTCGAGGCCGGCGAAAACGACAATCTGATCGTCCAGAAGCTGGAAGCCAACCCCAATGCCTTCGGCGTCTTTGGCTTCTCGTTCCTTGACCAGAACGCCGACAAGCTGCAGGGCCACAAGGTCGACGGCGTCGAGCCGACTTTCGAGAACATCGCATCCGGCGATTACGGCGTTTCCCGCTCGCTCTTTGTCTATGCCAAAAAAGAGCATGTCGGTGTCATCCCCGGCATGCAGGAGTTCATCGCCGAGTACACCTCGGATGCTGCATGGGGTCCTGATGGTTATCTGGCCGACAAGGGCCTGATCCCGCTGCCGGACGCCGAGCGCGCCAAGTCGGCCGAAAACGCCAAGGCGCTGAAGGGCATGGGCTCCTGATGTTTCGGGGTCCGAGCCTACCGCTCTGACCCCTCATATCCTAAAGCACAAAGCGCGGGATCTTAGGTCCCGTGCTTTGAGCCGGTGAATGACCGGCGGTCGAGGGGACGTCCCGAATCATGGTCGGTTATCTCGTTGTTCTTCTGGTGGTTCTGGCCGCTGCTGCCTATTGGCTCGGCCGGACCCGCGCTATTGCCAGCGTCAATGGCGACGTCGCGCGACTGCATTCGCTGCCTGGCCAGCATGGCATGTTTCTGGCGCTTTTTGCTGCCGGTCCCGCGCTGCTTGCGATCGTGTTGTGGTCGCTGGTGACGCCGGGAATTGAATCGTCGATCATTGCCGACCGCTTCGCCTCCGAGTTGTCGGGAATGGGCGTCCCGCAGGTCGAAGCTTTCATCCGCGACGCTCGCGCGATGGCCTTTGGCGGACTTGTCGGCTTCGCCGACCCCACGAAAGAGGCGGCCGCCGCCCTCTACAAATCGGTCCATGCGACCAGCACCTGGATCATCTGGACCGTCGCACTCGTGCTTTCCGCGTCCGGATTTTACTGGGCCTATTCACGCATCGCACAGGCCTACCGGGCGCGCCACGTGGTCGAGCGCGTTCTTCGCGCATTCTTGATCGCCTGTTCGGTGGTCGCGATCCTGACGACGATCGGCATCGTCCTGTCGCTTATCTTCGAGTCGCTGCGGTTCTTCCAACAGGTGCCGTTCTACAAGTTCCTGTTCGGCACGCATTGGTCGCCGCAGAGCGCCTTCACTGGCGCGGGAGCCGAGGCCGGGGCGGTCAACGAGGACATTTTTGGCATGGTGCCGCTCTTTGCCGGCACGTTGCTCATCACCTTCATCGCCATGCTGGTGGCTGCGCCTATCGGGCTGATGGCTGCGATCTATCTTTCGGATTACGCCTCCAAAAGCGTCCGCGCGGTCGCAAAGCCGGTTCTGGAAATCCTCGCCGGCATTCCGACCGTCGTCTACGGCTTCTTCGCCGCGCTGACGGTTGCGCCCTACTTCCGCGGTATCGGCGAAAGCCTGGGCCTCAACGTCGCATCTGAATCCGCGCTCGCCGCAGGCGTGGTCATGGGTATCATGATCATTCCCTTCGTTTCCTCGCTTTCCGACGATGTGATCAACGCCGTTCCGCAATCCCTGAGAGACGGTTCTGCCGGCCTCGGCGCGACCAAGTCGGAAACCATCCGCAAGGTGGTCCTTCCCGCTGCCCTTCCGGGCATCGTTTCGGCGATGCTGCTTGCCGTCAGCCGCGCAATCGGCGAAACGATGATCGTGGTCATGGCGGCGGGGCTGGCGGCAAACCTCACGGCAAATCCGCTCGAAGCGGTCACCACCGTGACCGTGCAGATCGTGACGCTGCTGGTGGGCGACCAGGAGTTCGACAGCGCCAAGACGCTTGCAGCCTTCGCACTCGGCCTGGTGCTGTTCTGCATCACGCTTACCCTCAACATCGTCGCTTTGCGCGTCGTCCAGAAATACCGAGAGCAATATGACTGATGCGATCTCGTCATTCGGCGCCGTCGGACGGCCGGTCAGCATTCATACCGACGATGCCGCGAAGGCGCGGCTGAAGGGCCGCTACCGCACGGAAACGTGGTTCAAATGGCTCGGCGCCGCAGCTGTCGTGTTGGCCGGCTTGTTCCTTGTGCTGCTCCTGTCGACGATCGTCACGCAGGCGATTCCGGCGCTGCGGCAGAACTATGTGACGCTGCCGATCGATCTTTCAGCGGCCAAGGTCGACCCGGCGAAACTCGATGAAGTGAACTACGACGCCATCGCTCAGGAAGCGCTTACGGCAAAATTTCCGGATGTGACGAGCCGCCAGGACAAGCGCCTGCTGCGCGGGCTGATTTCCACCGGCACAGGCGTGTTCCTGCGCAAGGATATTGCGGCTGATCCGGGGATGCTCGGAGGAACGGTGGACTATGCGGTTCCACTTGACGATTTTGCCGACCTCTATCTCAAGGGTTTGCTTGCCGATGTCGGTTCGGACGAAGCGCTTTCGACAAGCGTCACGCCTTCGGGAACCAGCGGCGACATCGATCTGACCTTCGGCGACGATGCCATGCTGGCGCTGGCGCGCGGCCATGGTGCGACCGAGGGCGAAAACGGCATGTTTACGCTGACGAGCGGCGCGTCGTCGCTGCTGGTCGCGTTCAATGGCGGCACGGTCAAGCTGACCTCGCTGTCGCCTGCGGCCAACGGCACGGTGATCGCAAAAGGCACGGTGATCGAGGCGCTGGACAGCACGGCGCCCGCCGCGAGCGGCCAGGCATTCCTGCGCGTCATCGAGACGCCGGAAGCATCGCGAAAGATTTCGGACAAGGTGATCGTCTGGCTCGACACGCTGAAGAGCGCCGGCCTGATCGAAAGCCGGTTCAACTCGATCTTCTTCTTCACCGGCGCAAGCCGCGAGCCGGAATTGGCCGGTGTCTGGGGCGCGGTCGTCGGATCGTTCCTGACCATGATCGTAACCCTCGCCATCGCCTTCCCGATCGGCGTTTCAGCGGCGATCTATCTTGAGGAATTTGCGCCCAAGAACCGGCTGACGACGATGATCGAAGTGAATATCAACAATCTGGCGGCGGTGCCTTCGATCGTCTTCGGCCTGCTTGGACTTGCCGTATTCCTGAATTTCTTCGGCATGCCGCGCTCAGCCCCGGTGGTCGGCGGCATGGTGCTGGCGCTGATGACCTTGCCGATCATCATTATCGCCTCGCGCGCTTCGCTGCGCGCCGTGCCGCCGTCGATCCGCGAGGCGGCGCTTGGCATCGGAGCGTCCAAGGTCCAGACCGTATTCCATCACGTCCTGCCACTGGCGATGCCGGGCATCATGACCGGCACCATCCTCGGAATGGCGCATGCGCTGGGCGAAACCGCGCCGTTGCTGATGATCGGCATGGTCGCCTTCATCGTCGACATTCCCGGCGGCTTCACCGATCCCGCGACGATCCTGCCGGTGCAGATTTTCATGTGGGCGGATTTCCCGGAAGCGGGGTTCCAGCAGAAGACTTCGGCGGCGATTTTGATTTTGCTGGTGTTTTTGGTCATCATGAATGCCATCGCGGTGATACTGCGCAGGCGCTTCGAGCGGCGCTGGTAAGGAGTAGAGGATATGAACATCATGACGGAAGCCGGCGTCGAGCAGAAACTGAGCAGCGCAACCAACGCCCCTTCGATCAAGATGAAGGGCGAAAAGGTCTCCGTTCACTACGGCGAGAAGCGAGCACTGTTCGACGTCGATCTCGATGTCCGCGAGCATCAGGTGACGGCGTTGATCGGCCCATCGGGCTGCGGCAAGTCGACGTTCCTGCGTTGCCTGAACCGAATGAACGACACGATCGATATCGCGCGGGTGAGCGGCAAGATCACGCTCGACGGCGAGGATGTCTACGACCCGAAAATCGATGTCGTCGAGCTGCGAGCTCGCGTCGGCATGGTGTTCCAGAAGCCGAACCCGTTTCCGAAGTCGATCTACGAAAACGTCGCCTACGGTCCGCGCATCCACGGCCTGGCCAGGAGCAAGGCCGAGTTGGACGGCATCGTCGAATCGAGCCTGAAGAAGGCCGGCCTGTTCAACGAGGTCAAGGATCGCCTGCTCGAGTCGGGTACCGGCCTGTCCGGCGGACAGCAGCAGCGCCTGTGCATTGCGCGCGCCATCGCCGTGTCGCCGGAAGTGATCCTGATGGACGAGCCCTGTTCGGCGCTCGATCCTATCGCCACCGCCCGCGTCGAGGAACTGATCGACGAACTGCGCCAGAACTATACGATCGTCATCGTCACCCATTCGATGCAGCAGGCGGCGCGCGTGTCGCAACGCACGGCGATGTTCCATCTCGGCTATCTGGTCGAGGAGGGCGCGACCGACAAGATGTTCACCAACCCCGACGACAAGCGCACCCAGGACTACATCACCGGCCGGTTCGGCTGAGCGGTCCGGCGAATTTCGAACACGAGGACAGCACCATGGGTGAACACACCGTCGCATCTTTCGACGAGGAACTGGAGCACATCGACCGGCTGATCCGCGACATGGACGAGCTCGCCGCCGCAATGGTAGCGGCCTCGATCCGCGCGCTGCTTGCGTCGGACAATGCGATGGCGCAGCGCGTCGTCTCGGACGACGCCATCATGGATGCGCGGCAGCGCGAACTCGATGACAGCGCCATCACGCTGATCGCCAAGCGGCAGCCGATGGCGCAGGATCTGCGCGCCGTGGTTGGCGCAATCCGCATGGCTGGCGATCTCGAGCGCATCGGCGATCTGGCCAAGAACATAGCCAAACGGGTCAGCGCAGTCGGGCAGAGCGCGACGCCGCGTAATCTGTCGCACGGTATTGACGCGATGGCGGATCTCGTTCTTGTGCAGCTGCGCGGGGTGGTCGAGCACTATGTGTCGCGCGATGCCGGCGCGTTGAAGGAACTGCGCGCCGACGACCAGAAGATCGACGTGAAATACACGGCGGTTTTTCGCGAGCTCCTGACCTACATGATGGAGGATCCGCGCAACATCACCGCCTGCACGCACCTTCTGTTCTGCGCCAAGAATCTCGAGCGTATCGGCGATCACGTCACCAACATCGCCGAAAACGCCTACTTTGTCGTGACCGGGCAGCAATTGCCGGCGGACCGCCCGAAGCTCGACGAAACGACGATGTCGGCGCCGGCGACATGACAGGAGTGACCGGCCGATGATCGCGCCGCGCATCATGGTGGTGGAGGATGAAGAGCCGTTGGGCGTCCTCCTCCGTTACAATCTTGAATCCGAAGGCTATCAGGTCGAGGTGGTGACGCGCGGCGACGAGGCCGAAATCCGGCTGCAGGAAAACGTGCCCGATCTTTTGGTGCTCGACTGGATGGTGCCGGCGGTTTCCGGCATCGAGCTTTGCCGGCGGCTTCGGGTGCGCCCCGAAACCGAGCGGCTGCCGATCATCATGCTGACCGCGCGCGGCGAGGAGAGCGACCGGGTGCGCGGCCTTTCGACCGGAGCCGACGACTATCTGGTCAAGCCGTTCTCGACACCGGAATTCATGGCCAGGGTCAAGGCGCTGCTGCGCCGCGCCAAGCCGGAAGTGCTGTCCAGCGTGCTCAAGGTCGGCGACATCATGCTCGATCGTGAATCGCACCGGGTCTATCGCAAGAAGAGCGAGATCCGGCTCGGGCCGACCGAATTCCGGCTGCTCGAATTCATGATGCGGCACCCGGGCCGGGTCTTCTCGCGCAGCCAGTTGCTCGACAATGTCTGGGGCGAGACGATCTACATCGACGAGCGCACGGTGGACGTCCATGTCGGCCGGTTGCGCAAGGCGGTCAACAATGGTCGCATGCCCGATGTCATCCGCACCATCCGTGGCGCCGGCTATGCGATCAGGGAAGACTAGCTGATACCTGCGCTTCCGGCGTACCCCAAAGTACGCTCCGCTCCGGATCTCGGAACCCACCATTCTCGACTCGGCCTGACCTGAATCTCAACACACCCCAAGTCGCGACCCGGGAATCCTTCAAGCCACGTTCTTTCCGACCGAGCCGGCTCGTGCCTGGATGCTCGGCGCGAAAATCTCCTGGTCGACGAAGCTTAGCGCCCGCATGGCGCAGCCTTCGCGGATCAGCGGCAACTCGTTCGGCTCGGTGTCGAAGGAAATCGAACCCGAATGCTGGCCGCCGGCGGTCTGGGCGATGGCCTCGCGCAGCGCCGGCTCGATCAGGTCGAAGGCGGCAGCGCTGGCGCCGACCATGGCCACGGGCGCCGGATCGATCAGCGCGAACAGGCTGCCGAGCCCGAAGCCGAGCGCCTCGCCGGCCTTGCGGTAGGCTTCGCGCTCCGGTCCGTCCGTCTCGCGCGCCCGGGCCGCCAGTGCCCGCATCTCGGCGTCGCTGACATCGGCGACCGGCTCGGCATTCTCGCTCAACAGCCTTGCGTTGCGCCAGATGGCGTAGTTGCCGGCATAAGCCTCGACGCAACCGCGCCGCCCGCAGCGGCAAAGCGCGCCACCCGGCCGATGGATCATGTGGCCGAATTCGCCGCCTGAGGAGTGGGTGCCGGTGAACAGCTCGCCCTTCAGCACCAGCCCCATGCCGATGCCGTGCGAGAGCAGGATGGCGATGAAGTCATCGCGGTAGCGATCCGGGTGGCGCCAGCGCAGCGCCACGGCCATCATGTTGCAGTCGTTCTCCATGATGGCCGGGATGCCGAACTCGCGTTCCAGAATGTCGGCGAAGGCGATGTTCGTCTGCGGCGTGATCGGCGACCACAACATGGCGCGCGCATGGGAATCGGTGATGCCCTGGATCGCCAGCGCGATGCGGGCGACGCTTTGGACATCGAGGTCGGGATCTTCGAGCCGGCGCCGGACGATGGCGACACATTCGCCGATCAGCGCGTCACGCGACATGGTCAGCGTGTCCAGCCGGCGCTGGTCCTCGGCGACCACTTGTCCGGCATAATCGATGACGGCGACCGACAGGAAATTCAGCGACAACACGACGGCCAACACCGCAGCGGCTTGCGGATTGAGGCTGAGGCCGACCTGCGGCCGGCCGCGTTTCAGCGAAACCGTCTCGCTCGCCTTGCTCTCGGCCAGGATGCCTTCCTGGATCAGGTCGGCAGAGATCGCCGATATGGTCGAATGGCTGAGGCCGGTGGTCGCGGCGATCTCGGTCCGCGACGGCTGGCCTGCCCGGCGCACGGCCGAAATCACCATCGCCCGGTTGCGCCGGCGCAGATCGTCATGACGGATTCCCACCGACATTTTTGTTTCCTCCTCATCGCCGCGGCCGCTCATGAATCGGAAGCCGTCGGTAATGTCCGACAAATACTGGCAGAAGCGGAGGGGGCTGTCATTATTTATTCCGAGCCTCGAAAAAAAGCCCGACAGGACGTCAACATCCATCAGAATTGGTGTTGACAGTGCTTCGGCGTTGGACCAGTATTTTTTCGAGGCTCGAAAAAATAGAGCCTTTGTGCCGGCCTTCGGGCCAGTTGGTCGCGCCCTACGCGGCGCAGGGAGGAATATCATGAAGAGATTCGCAGCCGCCATTCTGGCGGGGGTCGCCATGTCGCTGACGCTCGCGTCGGCCGCGCAGGCCAAGGACAAGGTCATCGGCGTTTCGTGGTCGAACTTCCAGGAAGAGCGTTGGAAGACCGACGAAGCCGCCATGAAGGCGGCGATCGAGGCCGCCGGCGACAAATATATTTCCGCTGACGCACAGTCCAATCCCGGCAAGCAGCTGACCGACGTCGAGAGCCTGATCTCGCAGGGCGCCAACGCGCTGATCATCCTTGCGCAGGATGCCTCGGCCATCGGTCCGGCGGTGCAGAAGGCGCTGGACGAAGGCATTCCGGTCGTCGGCTATGACCGGCTGATCGAGAACAAGGACGTGTTCTATCTGACCTTCGACAACCAGGAAGTCGGCCGCATGCAGGCCCGCGAAGTGTTCAAGGTGGCGCCGGAAGGCAATTACGTTTTCATCAAGGGCTCGGGCGCCGACCCGAATGCCGATTTCCTGTTCGCCGGCTCCATGGAAGTGCTCAAGGATGCCATCGACAGCGGCAAGATCAAGAATGTCGGCGAGGCTTATACGGACGGCTGGCTTCCCGCCAACGCCCAGAAGAACATGGAACAGTTCCTGACCGCCAACGACAACAAGGTCGATGCGGTGGTTGCCGCCAATGACGGCACCGCCGGTGGCGTCGTCGCGGCGCTGACGGCGCAAGGCCTGGCCGGATCCGTCCCGGTTTCGGGCCAGGACGGCGACCATGCCGCGCTGAACCGTATCGCGCTGGGCACACAGACCGTATCGGTGTGGAAAGACGCGCGCGAGCTCGGCAAGAACGCCGCCGAGATCGCCTCGCAGCTGGCCGACGGCAAGCCGATGACAGACATTGCCGGCGTCAAGGATTTCACCACGCCGGGCGGCAATGTCGTCAAGTCGCTGTTCCTGACGCCGATTGCCATCACCAGGGACAATCTCAACGTCGTCATCGACGCCGGCTGGATCAAGCAGGAAGAGGTCTGCGCCGGCGTGGCGGCGGGCACCGTCGCGGTCTGCAACTGATCCGCCTTCGCCAAAAAAACCTGAAACGCCGCGGCTTCACGCCGCGGCGTTTTTTTCAAAAGAGTTGTTTTTCCGCGTCTCGCGGGTAATTTCTAAGCTGCTTCCGGCATCCGCGGCAGACGGCAACGGTGGGAGGACATCATGACCGACACGACTTCCAACACGCCGGCTGCCGATCGGGCGCGTGAATCCGAGCTCAGCCCCTTCGGCCGCTTCCTCAAGGCAACCGAGCTCGACATACGCATGCTCGGCATGGTCGGCGCGCTGCTGATCATCTGGGTTGGAATCCACATCCTGTCGGGTGGGCTTTTCCTCACGCCGCGCAATCTCTGGAACCTGTCGGTGCAAACTTCCTCGGTCGCGATCATGGCGACCGGCATGGTGCTGGTCATCGTGATGCGCAACATCGATCTTTCGGTCGGCTCCGTCGAAGGCGTGATCGGCATGGTGATGGGCGTTGCGCAGGCAGAATTCCTCATCCGCGTCATGGGATTCCAGCTTGGAAATCCCTGGATATGGGTAATCGCCCTGGCTGCCGGCGTGGCGCTCGGCCTCATGATCGGCGCGCTTCAGGGCTTCATCATTGCCTATCTCGAGGTTCCGGCCTTCATCGTGACGCTGGGCGGCCTGCTGATCTGGCGCGGCATGGCGTGGCTGATGACGAGCGGGCGCACCGTCGCGCCGCTCGATGCCACGTTCCAGCTGATGGGTGGCGGGCCGCGTGGCTCGATCGGGGCGACCGCGAGCTGGATCGTCGGCATTCTCGCCTGTGTGGCCGTCGCCTTGATGCTGCTCAACGGCCGGTCGCAGCGCAAGCGCTTCAAGTTTCCGTTGCGCCCGGTCTGGGCGGAGAGCCTGCTTGGTGTTGTCGCCTGCGCCGCCATCCTCGGCGCCGTCTGGATCGCCAATTCCTATCCGTGGCCAATCGGCATCGTTCGCCAATACGCCCAGCGGAACGGCATCACCATCCCCGAGGGCGGGCTGTTCATCGCCCATGGCATCGCCATACCGGTGCTGATCGCGGTCGCAGTCGGCATCGTCATGACCTTCATCACCCGGCGCACCCGATTCGGCCGCTACGTCTTTGCCATTGGCGGCAACCCGGAAGCGGCGGAACTCGCCGGCATCAACACGCGCTGGGTGACCATGAAAGTGTTCATGATCATGGGCGTTCTGGCCGCGATCAGCGCGGCAATTGCTTCGGCCCGCCTCAATGCGGCGACCAATGCGCTGGGCACGCTGGACGAACTCTTGGTCATCGCAGCAGCCGTCATCGGCGGCACGTCGCTGGCCGGCGGCTCCGGCACGGTGCTCGGCGCCATGCTGGGCGCGCTTCTGATGCAGTCGCTGCAGTCCGGCATGGTATTGCTCGGCATCGATTCACCGCTTCAGAGCGTCGTCGTCGGCGCCGTGCTGGTCGTCGCCGTCTGGCTCGACACCGTCTACCGCAAGCGGGTCTGAGCATGATCCCGAGCCAAAGGTCCGGATCAGCGAAAAGTGGACATCCGTTTCGGTCCAGCATCATGCTCGGCGAAACCATAGAGAGGAACGATCATGGCTGACACGACTGCTCCCACGCCACTGATCGATATGCGCAACATCTCGATTGCCTTCGGCGGTATTCGCGCCGTCGACGATGCATCGATCGACCTTTTCCCGGGCGAGGTCGTGGCGCTGCTCGGCCACAACGGTGCGGGAAAGTCGACGCTGATCAAGATCCTGTCCGGCGCCTACAAGCGCGATTCGGGTCAGATCTTCGTCAATGGCGAGGAGGCTTCGATCGCCAATCCGCGCGACGCCAAGAAATACGGCATCGAGACGATCTACCAGACGCTGGCGCTCGCCGACAATGTCGACGCCGCCGCCAACCTGTTCCTCGGCCGCGAGCTGATGACCGGCTGGGGCACGCTCGACGATGGCGCCATGGAGGCCGAGTCGCGCAAGGTGATGGGCAGGCTCAATCCCCGCTTCCAGCGATTCAAGGAGCCGGTGGTCAAGCTTTCGGGCGGCCAGCGGCAGTCGGTGGCGATCGCGCGCGCCATCCTGTTCAACGCCCGCATCCTGATCATGGATGAGCCGACGGCGGCGCTGGGACCGCAGGAAACGGCGCAAGTCGGCGAACTGGTCATGCAGCTCAAGGCCGACGGCATCGGCATCTTCCTGATCAGCCATGACATCCACGATGTGTTCGAGCTTGCCGACCGCGTCTGCGTCATGAAGAATGGTCGGGTCGTTGGCACGGCGCGCACCGGCGACGTGACCCAGGACGAGGTGCTCGGCATGATCATTCTGGGCAAGTGCCCGCCAGGCGCCATACCCGGGCCAGGCGCGCTGAAGATCGCCGCCTGAAGCGTCAAATACCTGTCACGTGATATGCCAGCCGTCATGATGGTTTGGCCGCGCCATTGTGTTGCCACGGGGACTTGCCCATAAGATGGGGAACCATGGGTCGCAGCCACAGCTTGAAGAAGTTCTTCCCGATCGTCGCTTTCATCGCCGTCGCGCTGATCAGCCTGACAATGGCGGGATTCGCCTATTTCGCCACGCAGGAAGCGGCGCGCATCAAATTCGAGGCGACGGCGGACGACGCCCTCAACCGGATCGATAGCCGCATCGACCTGCATCTGTCGATGCTGCGATCGACACACGCACTGTTCGAGGCTCGCAATGGTGACATTTCGCGGAGCGAGTTCAAGGCGTTCTTCGATGCGCTGGGTATCAACGACAATTTCGCCGGCCTGCGCGGCATCGGCTTTCTCCGGCTGGTGAGAGCCGGCGACGAGGCAGCGGTCGAGCGTGCCATCCAGCACGACTATGGCGTCAGCGATGCGATCTATCCGGCCACGACAACGCTGCCATGGCGTGCGCCCATCACGCTGTTCGAGCCACTGGATCCTTCCAATCAATCCGGCATCGGCTACGACATGTTCACCGAACCGGTGCGGCGCGAGGCGATCGAAAGGGCGATGGCCGACAATCAGCAGCACGCAAGCGGGCGCGTGCAGCTAGGCCAGGAAACAGGTGCTGCGCAGACCTTCACCGGCTTCCTGGTTTTCGTGCGGCTCAACATCGAAACCGCGGCGGACGGCATCGATGCGTCGAGATCGTCGACAACAGGCTTTCTCTATGCGGCGTTCCGCGCCCGCGACCTGTTCCAGACCGCGCTCAGCCGGACGCCGCTGCTGCCGGTCAACATCGAAATCTATGACGGCAAGGTGGATGCCGACCATCTTTTGTTCCAGTCGGAAACGCCGCCGGCGTCGAGCTTCGGCGACAGGTTGCTGGTTTCTCGCGAACTCACCATCGCCGGACGTCCATGGACGGTCCTGTTCAGGCCGACAAGCGCCTTCTCGCAACCTTCCTCGCGCGCCATTCCGGTGATGCTCGGCCTGTTCGGACTGCTGCTCGCCGGAACGATCGCGCTGGTGGCCCGATATCAGGAGCGGGCCTATGACGCGGTCTCGCTGCTTCATGAGACGACGGAAAAAAGCCTGCTCGAAAAAGACCTGATGCTGCAGGAGATGAAGCACCGCATCAAGAACTCGATCACGCGGGTGCTGGCGATCGCGCGCCAGACGGCGTCGCACGCCACCGACGTCAACGAGTTCTCGTCCTCCTTTTCGGCCCGGCTGCAAGCGATGGCGGCATCCCAGGACATGCTGACGCGCTCGCGCTGGCAGAAGGCCGATCTTGGCGATCTCTTGCGCATCGAGCTTGGCCAGGTGTTCGGCAAGGAGCTTCCCGACGGGATATTGTCGGGGCCAGAGGTGTTGCTCGACGAGACGACGACGCAAGCGCTCGGCCTGACCTTTCACGAACTGGCGACGAACGCGCTGAAATATGGCGAAACCGGCAATTCGGCCAATACCAGGAATGGCGACTGGTCGCTCAAGGTAGACTGGGCGGTCGAAGGCCACAGGAGCGGCCGGACGCTGGTCCTCAACTGGCGCGAAGCCGGCCAGAAGAAACTCGAAGCACCTGTCAAAACCGGTTTTGGCACCAAGCTGATCGATTTGAACGTGACGCGCGAATTGCGCGGTACGATCAATCGCGATTTTCACGATAGCGGGTTGAGCGTGGAAATCCGGATCCCGCTGTCGGACTGAAACGCTGCCGCAAACCGAGCGTTTTCGAAAGCGCCCAAATAAAGCGCCCCAAATGAAGCACCCATGTAAACAGAGACAGGCTCGTCCGTTCTCCGCTTCCAATGCCTCTTGCGTTTGAAACGGATCAGCAGCGAGCCGTAAACAGACGGCCACGGTTGTCGCGGTACTGGCAATAGCCATTGCGCAGGTTGCGCACCAGCAGGCCGGTACCGGCACCGATGGCTGCGCCCACCAGCGCACCCTTGCCGCCGTCAATCAGGCCGCCGGCCAGAGCGCCGACACCGGCGCCGACGCCGACGTCCTGCTCGGTGGTGCTGCAACCGCTGACCGCGATCGCGGCAACCATGGCAATAATCATCTTCCGCATAGGGTCACTCCTCGCCTTTGTCCTCACTTGTAGCTCCGCCCGTCATTTATCACGCGAAAAAGTGTTTTGCCCTGCTCGATTTCATTGTTGGCTAAGAGAATCTTTTTCGGGGCGCGCGCCGCCCGAGGCGAGCTCGAGGTCGGAAATCTCCACGGAAGCGTCGAGGGTGCCGTCCGGGCGCACGTTCCAGACGATCTGGTCGTAATCATCCTCAAGTGCCGGATCGACGGAAAGGCATTTGGCAATGATGCGCGGAGCCTGACCCTGCACATCGCCCAGGGCAAACGGACGCGCGGCGGTGCACTCCTGAGCGGTTTCGAAAACGCTCACCGATACGGGCAATTCGCGGCACTCAGTCATCGTGTCCGAACAGCCGATGACAAGCAGCACGGCAGCGATATGTTCCATGGCGACGGTCCTCCCGCCATAGAACGGGCCACATCCGCCAAAGTTCCGGCGATACAGGCCCGCGCGACCATGGAGAACAGGCCGACATCAGGCAAGCCCGAGCCGCCGGCCGCTTGCGTCCGACGCTTTGCTTTAAATTGTTATCGCAAAACCGCTGCACACCCTTGGTTCAGGCCCGAGGGGCTTGCCTCTGCGCGAATGCATCAGACCAACTGGAACGCGGCGACCAGGACGGCCACTGCAGCCAGCCCGATTGCGGCGAGGCCGGGGATCGGCAGGGAAGCACGGGGCGACCGCATGGCGGATGCTTCGGGATCCTGGAACCCGCTCATCGAAACGCGTGCGGCCTGTTCCAGCCTGTTGATGTCGGCAACCGTCAAAGCCATTTCTCCCGTACTGCGCAGCAACTGCGATCGAAAACGTCATGCGGAGTGGTGCCTGAGAAAAACAGCATCGAACCTTATGGTGAACAGATGGTTAAAGCCGGCGCGGCCGGTATCAATCCCACCCCTCTTGGCCCCCACCCCCTCCGGCCAATT